>NZ_WSPD01000014.1:0-109613 GCF_026319105.1 Enterobacter sp. HSTU-ASh6
CTGGCGGCTTTAGCGCGGTGGTCCCACCTGACCCCATGCCGAACTCAGAAGTGAAACGCCGTAGCGCCGATGGTAGTGTGGGGTCTCCCCATGTGAGAGTAGGGAACTGCCAGGCATCAATTTAGAAGAACCCCGTACCGTAAGGTGCGGGGTTTTTTGCTTTGGGCGTTAGAAAACACGCCGGATGACGGCTTCGCCTTATCCGGCCGAGGAAACCTGTCGGCCCGGTAAGCGCAGCGCTACCGGATATGGATCGCACGGCAAAGAGAAACAAGAATACTAAAGAAGGGATTTATAAACGCAGAAAAGCAAAAACCCAGCCATAGGCTGGGTTCTTTAAATAGTGGTGCCCGGACTCGGAATCGAACCAAGGACACGGGGATTTTCAATCCCCTGCTCTACCGACTGAGCTATCCGGGCAACGGAGCGCATTAAACCGTAATCGCGACCGGGCGTCAACACTATTTCGGGAAAAACGGTTCAACTGCTTAACTTTACGGCAATGTGCTGGCTTCTGCAGCAAAAAGCTAAACTACGCTTACGTCAACGCCCCACCCATTCGGCACTGGGCAAAGCGCAGAATATCTTCCGCCAGGCGGTGGGCCGTATCCACATCGGCCTGGCTACGGTTCACCAGCATACGGCTCAGGCAGCCTTCCAGCACCAGCTCCATCTGTTTAGCTACCATTGCCGGGTCATCCACTTCCAGACGGGTCAGCAGCTCGTGAGTGAAGTCATGCGCTGCCCGCTTTTGCTGATCCGCCAACTGATGGATAGGGTGACCAGGATCGGGGAAATAGGTACAGGCGGCGATGAACAGACAACCCGGATAGCGGTTGTTGCTGACGCATTCGGTCAGGGCCGTATAGCGCGCCAGCAACTTTTGTTCCGCGGTCAGCTCTTCATTCAGCATCAGCTGCCTGCGCCAGACATCAACCTGCTGGCTGAGATAGCGCAGGGCATCATAAAGCAGCGCCTCTTTATCCGGCCAGAAGCGCTTAAGTTCATCCACGGGGTAATCGATACGGTCGGCTACCATCTCAAGCGTGGTGCTGGCGATCCCTTGAATCTCAAGTAATTGCAGGGCTTGTCCCAGTACGTCTTCGCGTTGCACGGTTTTCTCCTCCGCTATTCCCAACGGTTTGTCCCGTCTAAAGTGTTGTTTACGGTTGGCGATTGCGCAAATGCGCGCTGAATGCCGTTGCATCCATAAACCCGGTGACACGCTGTTCTGGCTGCTCTTCCCCCTGTTCATTGAAGAACAAAATGGTGGGCAGACCAAGAACGTTAAGGTGTTTCAACAGCGCCTTGTCCTGCGCACTGTTGGCGGTGACGTTTGCCTGGAGCAGCAGCGTCTCATTCAGCCCGCGTTGCACCTGTGGATCGCTAAAGGTGTATTTTTCAAATTCTTTGCAGGCGACACACCAGTCTGCATAGAGATCGAGCATCACCGGTTTACCTTTCGCCTCCGCCAGAGCGCTGTTGAGTTCTTCCACGTTCTTAATCTGGGTGAAGTTCAGATGCGCCTGCATCTGACCCACGGGCGAACCAAACGCCCAGTCCTGCAGCGGGCGTACGCTCACCAGCGCGGCGGCGAGCAGAAGAATTTGCACCAGGCGCATCCACGCTTTTTTCGCCCCCAGGCTGACGATAAACGCCCAGGCAAAGAAGGTTACGCCGAGCATCGCCCACAGGCGCATACCCCAGACGTCACCGATGATGCGTTCGAGAAGGAAAACCGGCAGCGCGAGGATGACAAAGCCAAACGCAGTTTTCACCGTATCCATCCACGGGCCGCTCTTTGGCAGCAGGCGGTTGCCAAATACTGTCACCAGCATCAGCGGCAGACCCATGCCCAGCGCATAGAGATAAAGTGTCCCGCCCCCAAGCCACATATTACCGCTCTGGGCGATATAGAGCAGGATGGCGCTCAGCGGGGCGGTGGTACAGGGAGAGCAAATTAATCCGGCGATGGCCCCCATGACAAACACGCCACCTGCCGATCCCCCTTGCTGACGGTTACTCATCAACGTTAAACGGGTTTGCAGCGCCGACGGCAGCTGCAGGGTAAACAGGCCGAACATCGACAATGCCAGCAGGATGAAGACAACCGACAAGCCAATCAGCACGTAAGGGTGCTGAAGGGCGGCCTGGAACTGTAACCCCGCAGCGGCAACCACAAGGCCAAGGGCGGTATAGGTTAACGCCATCCCCTGCACATAAATAAAGGCCAACAGCAGGGCGCGTGCGGTGGAAAGGCGTTGCTTACCCCCCAGCACGATGCCGGAGATAAGCGGATACATCGGCAGTACGCACGGAGTAAAGGCAATGCCAATGCCAATCAGTAAGGCCCAAAGCGCTGAGAATGGAAGGTCTGACGCGGCTTCGCCTTCTCCCCTCACCCTAGCCCTCTCCCCAGAGGGGGGAGGGGAAAAGGCGGCAGCAGCTTTCACTTCGCTGAGCGGAACGATCTTCGTTTCTGGCGGATAGCAGAATCCGGCATCCGCACAGCCCTGATAGGTCACCGTCAGGGTCGCGCCTTTATCCGCCTGATTCACGGTAACAGGCACGCTTAAGCGCTGGCGGTAGATCTCACTCTTGCCGTAAAACTCGTCCTTGTGCCACTCGCCAGCAGGCAGTTGTAAAACCCCTACGTTTGCCTGGGCAGGATTAATGCTTACCTGCTTGCGGTAGAGATAATAGCCCTCTTTCACCTGCCAGGTGAGGGTCAGGTCGTGCTGGTTTTGTTGAAAATCAAAAACAAACGCCTGATCGGCCGGAATGAAGTTCGAACGGCCGGGCGCGTCAAACAACCCGGCAAAGACTGATGTGCTGCACAGCAGCAGGATCAGCGTAAGGAAGCGTTGAGCCATGAGAGATAGTCGTTATCACCGTGGAGCACGGGCAATACCAGCAGCTCCGGAGTTTGGTAAGGATGATGAGATTTGAGGCAGTCGAGCAGTGCCTGCTGATTCGCCTGATTGGTTTTGAGCAACATCTGGACTTCGTACTCCTGCTCCAGTTTGCCCTCCCAGTAGTAAAGGGAAGTGGCACCGGGAAGGAGCGTTACGCAGGCGGCCAGTTTTTCGGCCAGCACTTTGGCGGCGAGATCCTGGGCGGAAGCTTCATCAGGGGCGGTACACAGTACGACAACAGCATCAGGCGTGTTCATAAGTCGACCTCCTCATCACGAAAGGCTTCACTATATCACGCAAGACAACGGGTCATTAATGAAACGGGCCGCAGAGCGGCCCAATTTTAACTATTTTTACAACCCGCAACGGTTTACAGCACCACGCCCCCGATGATAAAGCCGAGGATGACACACAGCGTAATCGCGACCACACCCGGGATCAGGAATGCATGGTTAAACACGTACTTACCGATACGGGTAGAGCCGGTGTCATCCATCTCTACCGCCGCCAGCAGGGTTGGGTAGGTTGGCAGCACGAACAGGGCAGAGACGGCAGCAAACGAGGCGATGGCGGTTAACGGCGTTACGCCCAGCATCAGTGCCGCAGGCATCAGCGCTTTGGTGGTCGCCGCCTGAGAGTAAAGCAGAGTGGCAGCAAAGAACAGCACGACCGCCAGCAGCCACGGATAGTTGTGCAGCAGGTCGCCGGCGACGGTCTGGATATCACTGATGTGCGCTTTCACGAAGGTATCACCCAGCCAGGCTACACCCAGCACGCACACACAGGCGCTCATACCGGATTTGAAGGTGCTGGCGTTCAGCACTTCGCTGGTATCAATTTTACAGGTGATGCTAATCAGCGTGGCGATGGTCAGCATGAATACAACGATCGCTTCGTTACGCGGCAGGACCGGGTTCTGGATCAGACCTACGGTGTCACTGATGGCGGTCGCGTAGAACATGACGGCGACGATACCGATCAGGAACAACACCACAGAACGTTTTGCGTGTGGCTTCAACTTGAAGACCTGGCTGCCGCGCAGGCTCACTTCACCCTTGGCAAGGCGTTCCTGATAAACCGGATCGTCTTTCAGTTCAGCGCCAAGGAAGTTACACAGCACGGCGGTGATCATCACCGCAATCAGCGTTACCGGAATACAGATCGCCAGCAGTGTCAGGTAGCTCACGCCCATAGGTTCCAGGATACCGGCAAAGAACACCACCGCCGCGGAGATAGGCGAGGCGGTTATCGCAATCTGGGACGCCACCACCGCAATAGAGAGTGGGCGAGAAGGACGAATACCCTGCTCTTTTGCCACTTCGGTAATCACCGGCAGCGTGGAGAAGGCGGTGTGGCCAGTACCGGCGAGAATGGTCATAAACCAGGTCACCAGCGGAGCAAGGAAGGTAATGTATTTTGGATGACGGCGCAGCATACGCTCCGCCAGACTGACCAGATAGTCCATGCCGCCAGCCACCTGCATGGCGGCGATAGCGGCAATAACGGCCATGATGATTTCGATAACGTCAAACGGGATAGCGCCGGGTTTAATCTGAAAGATAAGGGTAAGAACGAGCACCCCGAGACCGCCGGCAAAACCGATGCCGATACCCCCGAGTCTTGCTCCCAAATAAATCGCCAACAGGACGATGACGAGTTCTGCTCCAAACATAAGGACCTGCCTTGCTTATTAACAAGTTGATATTGAATTGTTGTATTTTGGTAACGCCTAAAAAGAAAAAAGGCACGTCACAAGTGACGTGCCTTTCGGAAGCTTAGCCTGAACGGTTACTGTTCGCTTTCATCGGTATATCGTTTCGCTTTATATGCCGGGTGCATCAGGTTCTGGGCCGAGAAGATATCGTCCAGCTCGGCTTCGGTCAACAGCCCGCGCTCCAGCACCACTTCACGCACGCTCTTACCGGTTTCGGCGCAAATCTTACCGACGATGTCGCCGTTGTGGTGACCGATGAACGGGTTGAGGTAAGTGACGATCCCGATGGAGTTATAGACATAACCTTCACAGACTTCTTTATTCGCTGTGATGCCGTTAATGCATTTTTCCAGCAGGTTGTAGCAGGCGTTAGTCAGGATGTGGATGGATTCGAACATCGCCTGACCAATCACTGGCTCCATTACGTTCAGCTGCAGCTGACCCGCTTCGGAGGCCATGGTCACGGTCGTATCGTTACCGATGACTTTGAAGCACACCTGGTTCACCACTTCTGGCACTACCGGGTTTACTTTGGCCGGCATGATGGAGGAACCCGCCTGCAGTTCTGGCAGGTTGATTTCGTTCAGGCCAGCGCGCGGGCCGGAAGAGAGCAGGCGCAGGTCATTACAAATTTTGGACAGTTTCACCGCCAGACGTTTCAGGGCGCTGTGTACCATGACGTAGGCGCCGCAGTCTGAGGTGGCTTCAATCAGGTCTTCTGCAGGCACAACTGGCAGGTTAGAAACTTCCGCCAGCTTCTGTACCGCCAGCTGCTGATAGCCGTCCGGGGTGTTCAGACGTGTACCGATGGCGGTGGCGCCCAGGTTCACTTCCAGCAGCAGTTCGGAGGTGCGCAGCAGGTTTTTCGTTTCTTCATTCAGCAGCACGTTAAACGCGTGGAACTCCTGACCGAGGGTCATTGGCACCGCGTCCTGCAGCTGGGTACGACCCATTTTCAGGATATCCTGGAACTCAACCGCTTTGCGCTGGAAGCCATCGCCCAGCTGGTTGATCGCGTCCACCAGTTTCACCACAGAGGCATACACCGCGATACGGAAGCCGGTAGGGTAGGCGTCGTTGGTGGACTGGCATTTGTTCACGTGGTCGTTCGGGTTCAGGTACTGGTATTCACCTTTCTGGTGACCCATCAGCTCCAGGCCAATGTTTGCCAGTACTTCGTTGGTATTCATGTTGACGGAGGTACCCGCGCCGCCCTGATAGACGTCAACCGGGAACTGGTCCATGCATTTGCCGTTGTTCAGCACTTCATCGCAGGCCGCGATAATCGCATTTGCCGCGCTTTTAGGAATGGTTTGCAGCTCTTTGTTGGCCAGTGCTGCGGCTTTCTTCACCATCACCATGCCACGGACAAACTCAGGGATGTCGCTGATTTTGCTGTTGCTGATGTAGAAGTTTTCAATCGCTCTCAGAGTGTGGACACCGTAGTAGGCATCCGCTGGAACTTCCCTGGTACCCAACAAGTCTTCTTCGATACGAATGTTGTTTAACATGTGAACCTTCTTTTCAAGCTGCCGATGGATTGTACTAAACACACAGTATTTATGTGGTTTTGAATATTTTCTGGCCGACGATTATTCCCTCAATCAGCCAGATGCCCGAGATCATATGCTGATGATAGCGAATTGCCGTAATCTGGATCACTTATTATCGACCCGATTCCATGATAATTATTAATCTGTGAAATGAGTCACCGCTTTAATATTTCCAAAAAAAATATCCGTGCAAACTGATTGAATTTTCGCTAACCGTCACCATCTCATACGAACGCGCGTCGCGAACACATTCAGACAGGGGCTTGATGGCCCCTGCCACACAGGAGATGCCAGTGCGCTGGATACCGTTTATCGCTTTCTTTCTCTATGTTTACATTGAGATTTCCATTTTCATCCAGGTCGCCCATGTGCTGGGCGTCCTGCTGACCCTGATTCTGGTGATTTTCACCTCCGTCATCGGCATGTCGCTGGTGCGTAACCAGGGCTTCAAAAATTTCCTGATAATGCAGCAGAAGATGGCCGCAGGCGAAAGCCCGGCAGCAGAGATGATCAAAAGCGTATCGCTGATTATTGCCGGTCTGCTGCTGATCCTGCCGGGGTTCTTCACCGACTTCCTCGGCCTTCTGCTGCTACTGCCGCCGGTGCAAAAGCACCTGACCATGAAGCTGCTGCCGCATCTGCGCTTTAGCCGTATGCCGGGCGGTGGTTTTAGTACCGGGCCAGGGGATACCTTTGAAGGGGAGTATCAGCGTAAGGATGAACAACACGACCGTTTAGATCACAAAGACGATCGGTGATTTTGTTGCCCGGTGGCGCTTCGCTTACCGGGCCTGTTAAAGCGCCAGCCACAGCCCCGCCAGCATGATAATGGCGTACAGACTTTTCCACCCCACCATCGCCAGTAACAGCAGGCAAAGCATACCTCCCACCGCGGCCAGGGCTTTATAGCGACCGCTCAGCAGACGGCAACCCGCCAGCATGCACAGCAGATAGATCATGATGAAAATACCGTTGGCGTAGACGATGAGCGCGTCCAGATTGATCTTCAGTGCGTAAATGCACAGCGTACTCACCACGCAGCAGCCCAGCACGGCATTCAGGGCATTCAAGGGAAACTGACGTTTAGACAGACGCGCAAGGCGGCTCCGGGGTTTCTCTCGCGCCTGTGACCACACCAGACGGGCAAAGCTCTGGATGTAAATATTCAGGCTGGCAAAACAGGCCAGATAGCCAATAACGCAGGCGATCCAGAGCGCCTTCACGCCAAACAGTTCAACCACGATACCCGGCAGTGATGCCGCGGCGGCGAGATCCGCTCCGAAAGCGTTGAAGTGCAACACCAGCACGGTACAAGCCCAGTAGACCGTGCCTGCCAGCAGCAGGCCTATCATCAGCGCGCGGGGAAAATCACGTTCAGGCTGCTTAAATTCCGACGCCAGATGGGCAAAGGCTTCCAGACCGACAAAGCACCAGAACATGACGGAGAGCGCGGCAAAAAGCTGTGAGTGGTCGATGTCTGTCACGGCCGGGAAGGGGATCTCTTTTACGGTGATATCGCCCGCCCACCAGATAGCGGCAACGAGCGCGACAATCAGCACCGCAACCAGTGTCTGCAGGTTGGCGCTGGAGCTGGCTCCGCGCGAACCCACCCACCAGACGATAGCCAGCGTACCCAGTTCGGCCAGCAGCAGTTGCTCGTCATGCCAGCCAAACAGCGCCTGGCCAAAGCCGGTCGCAATATGCAACGCCGCAGGCAGCCCAACTGGAATGACGGAGAGAAACAGCCAGCCGGTCACACGCTCCAGTCGCGGGCCAAAGGCCAGCCCGACAAAATGCGCCACGCCGCCCGCGCTGGGGAAATGCCGCCCCAGGATGGCAAACACAATGGCAATCGGGAAAACCAGCACAATCAGAACGGGCCACGCCCACAGACTGTTATTGCCGGCTACCAGTGCCGCCAGTGCGGGTACGGCGAACACGCCCGTTCCTAACAAGGAGGTTGAGAGCAGGCCAACGCCTTGCGCCAGCCCCAGTTCCTGCTTGAGTCCACTCATTGACATCGCCCAGCCAATACCAAAAGAGAGGCGATGGTAACACTTTCGCAAATTTTTTTTTCAACTCCCCCTTGAAGGGGTAAAAAGCTATCCCCATCTCTCAGGGCACTAGTCGGAAAACCGCATGCGGGCCGGCGTCATCCATAACTGATAATGACTTTCTCAAAGGAGAGCTATCAATGAGTATTCGTCCGTTACATGATCGTGTGATCGTCAAACGTAAAGAAGTTGAAACCAAGTCTGCTGGCGGTATCGTTCTGACCGGTTCTGCAGCAGCCAAATCAACGCGTGGCGAAATCATCGCTGTCGGTAAGGGCCGCATCCTGGAAAACGGAACTGTGCAGCCACTGGACGTTAAAGTTGGTGACATCGTAATTTTCAACGATGGCTACGGCGTGAAATCCGAGAAGATCGACAATGAAGAAGTGTTGATCATGTCCGAGAGCGACATTCTGGCAATTGTTGAAGCGTAATTTACGCACGAGAATTTGAGGAAATAAGAACATGGCAGCTAAAGACGTAAAATTCGGTAACGACGCTCGTGTAAAAATGCTCCGCGGCGTAAACGTACTGGCAGATGCAGTTAAAGTGACCCTGGGCCCGAAAGGCCGCAACGTAGTGCTGGATAAATCCTTCGGCGCGCCAACCATCACTAAAGATGGTGTGTCTGTTGCACGTGAAATCGAGCTGGAAGACAAGTTCGAAAACATGGGTGCGCAGATGGTGAAAGAAGTTGCCTCTAAAGCGAACGACGCTGCAGGCGACGGTACCACCACCGCGACCGTACTGGCGCAGGCGATCATCACCGAAGGTCTGAAAGCCGTTGCGGCAGGCATGAACCCAATGGATTTGAAACGTGGTATCGACAAAGCTGTCGCTGCTGCTGTTGAAGAACTGAAAGCACTGTCCGTACCGTGCTCTGACTCTAAAGCCATTGCTCAGGTAGGTACCATCTCCGCTAACTCCGACGAAACCGTGGGTAAACTGATCGCAGAAGCGATGGACAAAGTCGGTAAAGAAGGCGTTATCACCGTTGAAGACGGTACCGGTCTGGAAGACGAACTGGACGTGGTTGAAGGTATGCAGTTCGACCGCGGTTACCTGTCTCCATACTTCATCAACAAGCCAGAAACTGGCGCTGTTGAGCTGGAAAGCCCGTTCATCCTGCTGGCTGACAAGAAAATCTCCAACATCCGCGAAATGCTGCCAGTGCTGGAAGCCGTTGCAAAAGCAGGCAAACCGCTGGTTATCATCGCTGAAGATGTTGAAGGCGAAGCGCTGGCAACGCTGGTGGTCAACACCATGCGCGGCATCGTGAAAGTGGCTGCGGTTAAAGCACCTGGCTTCGGCGATCGCCGTAAAGCGATGCTGCAGGATATCGCTACCCTGACCGGCGGTACCGTGATCTCTGAAGAGATCGGTATGGAGCTGGAAAAAGCGACCCTGGAAGACCTGGGCCAGGCAAAACGCGTTGTGATCAACAAAGACACCACCACCATCATCGATGGCGTGGGTGAAGAAGCCGCTATTCAGGGCCGTGTGGGTCAGATCCGTAAGCAGATCGAAGAAGCGACTTCCGATTACGACCGTGAAAAACTGCAGGAGCGCGTAGCGAAACTGGCAGGCGGTGTTGCGGTAATCAAAGTAGGTGCTGCGACCGAAGTTGAAATGAAAGAGAAGAAAGCGCGCGTTGACGATGCCCTGCACGCGACCCGTGCTGCGGTAGAAGAAGGCGTTGTTGCGGGTGGTGGTGTTGCGCTGGTGCGCGTTGCCGCGAAACTGGCTGGCCTGACTGCGCAGAACGAAGATCAGAACGTGGGTATCAAAGTTGCGCTGCGCGCAATGGAAGCTCCTCTGCGTCAGATCGTGTCCAACGCCGGTGAAGAGCCATCCGTCGTGGCGAACAAAGTGAAAGCGGGCGAAGGTAACTACGGTTACAACGCAGCCACTGAAGAATACGGCAACATGATTGACTTCGGTATCCTGGACCCAACTAAAGTGACCCGTTCTGCTCTGCAGTACGCGGCATCTGTAGCGGGCCTGATGATCACTACCGAGTGCATGGTGACCGACCTGCCTAAAGGCGATGCACCAGATTTAGGTGCTGCAGGTATGGGCGGCATGGGCGGTATGGGCGGCATGATGTAATCGTGCGCTTTACCGCTTAGAATGTGAAAAACCCCCGGGCAGAAATGCTCGGGGGTTTTTCTTTTGGTCATCTTTTAGGTATAAGATTTACACACGGACAACTACTGTCCAGCTTATTGAAAACGAGGAATAACATGCGCGTAAAAGTCTGTGCAGGGATCGTAGGGGCAGCGTTGCTGCTGGCAGGTTGTAGTTCCAGCAATGAGCTGTCGGCAGCGGGCCAGGGTGTTCGCTTTGTAGAAGATAAGCCGGGCAACGAATGCCAGCTGTTAGGCACGGCAACCGGTGAGCAAAGTAACTGGATGTCAGGCCAGCATGGCGAAGAGGGCGGTTCAATGCGCGGTGCGGCGAATGCCCTGCGTAACCAGGCTGCGGCAATGGGCGGTAACGTGATTTACGGCGTGAGCAGCCCAACGCAGGGAATGCTGTCCAGCTTCGTGCCCACGGCCAGCCAGATGAGTGGCCAGGTCTACAAGTGCCCGAACTGATCGCCTTCTACTCTCACCCTTAGCACCTGTAGGGCAGGTAAGCGTAGCGCCACCTGCCTTTTTAGCTCTGCCTTAGCTGCAAATCCAGCGGCGTCTTGCTCGGCTCACCGCCAATCTCACGTGCCAGCTTCGGCACCATATAGCCTGACACCAGCGTTAGCAGTTCACGCACGATCTGCCGGGCCTCTTCATCCGTCACCATGAAATGGGCTGCGCCCTGAACGCGATCAAGCACGTGCAGGTAATAGGGCAACACGCCTGCATCAAACAGGGCATTGCTCAGGTCAGCCAGTACGCGGGCGCTATCATTCACGCCACGCAGCAGAACGCTCTGGTTCAACAGCGTTACCCCCGCCTTACGCAGACGCGACATCGCCGCGCGAAATGCATCGTCAATTTCATTGGCGTGGTTAATATGATTTACCAGCAGCACCTGCAACCGGGACTGCTCCAGTCGCGCCACCAGAGCGTCAGTGACACGTGCCGGAATGACAATCGGTAAACGGCTGTGAATGCGCAGACGCTTAATGTGCGGGATGGCTTCAAGCTGAGTCAGTAGCCAGTCCAGCTCATGATCTTTCGCCATCAGCGGGTCGCCACCGGAAAAAATAATCTCATCCAGCTCCGGATGGGCGGTGATATAGTCCAGCGCGACCTGCCAGTTGCGTTTATTGCCCTGGTTTTCGGCATACGGGAAGTGCCGACGGAAGCAATAACGACAATTTACCGCACAGCCGCCTTTTACCAGCAGCAGGGCGCGGTTGAGGTACTTGTGCAATAAACCTGGCACTACGCTGTTCTGTTCTTCCAGCGGATCGGTACTGTAGCCCGGCGCGGTAATGAACTCATCCTGAGAAGTAAGCGTCTGTTTTAACAAAGGATCGTCTGGGTTGCCTTTCTCCATTCTGGCAACAAACGCGCGGGGAACGCGCAGGGCAAAGAGGCGCTTAGCCTCCCGGCCTGCAAGCAACTCTGGGTGCTGATCGAGGTCTAAAAGACGCAGCAATTCATCAGGACTGGTGATTACATCGGCAAGTTGCGATAACCAATCTTCTCTGGACGGGGTGTTTAGGGTTACAATATGCGCCATTTTGTGGCTTAGCTACCAGTTAACAAATTTAGAGGGCCTTATGGCAACGTACTATAGCAACGATTTTCGTGCTGGTCTTAAAATCATGATGGACGGCGAACCGTACGCGGTTGAAGCCAGCGAATTCGTTAAACCAGGTAAAGGCCAGGCATTCGCACGCGTTAAGCTGCGCCGCCTGCTGACCGGTACCCGTGTTGAGAAAACCTTCAAGTCTACTGACTCCGCAGAAGGCGCTGATGTTGTTGATATGAACCTGACTTACCTGTACAACGACGGTGAGTTCTGGCACTTCATGAACAACGAAACCTTCGAGCAGCTGTCTGCTGACGCGAAAGCCATTGGCGACAATGCCAAATGGCTGCTGGATCAGGCTGAGTGCATCGTTACCCTGTGGAACGGCCAGCCTATCGCAGTGACTCCACCTAACTTTGTTGAGCTGGAAATCGTTGAAACCGATCCAGGCCTGAAAGGTGACACCGCAGGTACCGGCGGTAAACCAGCCACGCTGTCTACCGGCGCTGTGGTTAAGGTTCCTCTGTTCGTACAGACTGGCGAAGTGATCAAAGTGGATACCCGCTCCGGCGAATACGTATCACGCGTGAAGTAATCATAAGGGTGCAGCGCCCGCTGCGCCTGTTTTTTGCAGGCAGGGATGATGAAACGTACCGTTAAAATTCTGCTTCTGTTAGCGCTCTCCGCTGTATTGCTTTCCGGCTGCAACACCACGCGTGGCATGGGACAAGACATCCAGGATCTCGGCCATATCATTTCGCACGCCGCCAGCTAAGTTCGTCTAATTTTCCTAAAAATGCTTCCTTTTCCGTCAAGTGGCGGGATCTTGTCTATTCTTAAGTTGCTATACACAAAACAACTTTGGCTATAAAAGGAAGATATTATGGTTAAGAAGACAATTGCAGCGATCTTTTCAGTCCTGGTACTTTCTTCAGTATTAACAGCCTGTAATACCACGCGCGGCGTCGGTCAGGATATTTCTGAAGGTGGTAGCGCAATCTCTGGTGCGGCAACAAAAGCTCAGCAGTAATGCATAAACGGTACGGGACCACACGGGTTTCGTACCGTCAGCTTTCCGATTCCTGCAGGGATAAAAACGGTGAAAAACGCGTATCCATATGCAACTTCATACGAATATTGCGTTTATAGGTATAGACCGTTTTGCCGTTGATACTCAGGTGAGCGGCAATCTTCTGATTGCTGGCGCCATCCATCCATAACGTCAGTACTTTCTCTTCCTGTCGGGTCAGCAAGGGAGCCGCCATCGTTGGTCTGTCGGCGCTTGCGCGCGAGATTAATGCATCGTTGATGGCCGTAGCCACTTCTTCAAGACTGGCGTTTTTCAGCAACGACGACCATACCGGGAACTGCCCGAGCCAGTCTGTCATGCCGCTGTCCTCGCCCGATTGCAGCAAAATAAACGGTAACCGTTCACTGGCATTAAGCAAAGAAGAGAGCTGCTGAACATGGTGAATCTCCTGCCTGAAGCCGAACAGGTCAGCGATAACCAGCGTGGGTTTCCATTGCAGAATATGCTCCCTGGCCAGGAAAAGATTATTCAGGCCGGTCACAACATAGTGTCCCGGGAACAAACCGGAATGATTGAGCCATGCTTCAAACCCCGCGCGGGTGAAGTGACAACGGTCAATCAAAAGAATTTTGAACATATTTTATTCGCAGTCGGCTAGTGGTTTGGCTTCCTGCCATCAGAAAGCATATCATCATAGAGAAGTCGGATGAGTGCTAAATGCCGGAACTACGCGCCTTACTGCGGCTATTTCTTGCCTTAACGTGTTCAGCAAAAAGGGATTGAAAAAAAATCTCTCGCTAACCACAATAGGGGGCGTAATCTCTGCCTTACGGGACGACCCGTAAGCGTTTCTTTCACCGGGGACGGCCCCAACTTGCATTAAGTTAAGGAGCCTGAAATGTCCTGGATCATTCTTTTCATTGCCGGTCTGCTCGAAGTGGTGTGGGCGATTGGCCTCAAATACACTCACGGCTTTACCCGCCTGACGCCCAGCGTCATTACCGTGACCGCGATGATAGTGAGTATTGTATTGTTGTCCTGGGCGATGCGATCGCTGCCTGTGGGGACCGCGTATGCCGTCTGGACGGGCATTGGTGCGGTGGGCGCTGCCATCACGGGGATCCTGCTGCTCGGTGAGTCAGCGAGTCTGGCACGCATTGCCAGCCTCGCGCTGATTGTTGCCGGGATCATTGGGCTGAAACTCAGCACCCATTAATGGGGTTGTTTTACCCAGATGAGTTTTGACACATCAAACCCTTGCCGGGTCGCGACGTCCAGCATCTGCTGTTTCATCTCCGATGAAAGCGTTGGCGTGCGGGAGAGTATCCACAGGTAGTTGCGATCCGGCCCGCAGACCAGGGCATGGCGATACTCTCTGTCGAGGGCGATCACGTTATACCCGCCATAGAAGGGGCCAAAGAACGAGACTTTGAGCGCGGCTCTTCGCGGATCGCCGGTGAAGTACGCTTTCCCAACCGACTGTTGCCACATCTCCCTGTCGGGATTATAGCCACGGTTGATCACCTGAATACCGCCATCATCCAGCGGGCTGTAATGCGCCGTAACCTTCTCTAAGCCCTGCTCAAACCGATGGTCGAGACGCGCGATTTCATACCATGTTCCGAGGAAGCGTTGTGCATCAAAAGGCGTGACGACGGTTACGCCAGGAGGTGGGGTAGGGGAACTGCAGGCAACCACTAAAAACGCGGCTGTCACCGCGGCGATAACAGGCAGAATGCGCATAGGAGTTTCCTTACTGTTTTTTGTTAAGTGTAGATGACAGCAGGAAAAATGCGGCGGATTGTGCGGTGTGTTTCACCGGGCGGCGAAGTCGCCACCCGGCACTGTTTTACTGCAGCGCGTCGAGGATACGGTATGCCGTCTCAACGCGTGCCGGATTCGGATAGCTTTTATTCGCCAGCATCACAATGCCGAGCTGTTTTTCAGGAATAAATGCCACGTAGCTCCCAAACCCACCGGTTGAACCCGTTTTGTGTACCCAAGAGGCCTTAACCGGCGGTACCGGGGGATTGACTTCTCTGGCAGGCAACGGCGCCAGCGCCACCTTATTGTCGCTGCCCCCGATCACGGTTTTGGCATCGACCGGCCAGTTCAGCATTTCCCAGCCTAACCCCTGATACATGGCACCCACGCGCCAGTAGCGGGACTGTGCCAGGGCTATCCCTTGTTTGAGAGAGCTATCCTGAAGGGCATCGGGGGCCATGTTTGCCATCACCCAGCTCGCCATATCTTTCACGTTGGTTTTTATGCCATAGGCTTCAGCGTCCAGCATCCCTGGAGAAACGTGTACCGCTTTACCGTCACGGTATCCCCAGGCGTAATGCGCCTCTTCCGCTTTTGGTACGTTAATCCACGTATGGTCGAGCCTGAGCGGCTTAAAGACCCGCTTCGTCATGGCCTCTTCAAAACTCATGCCGGAAGGTTTAACCGCGAGAGCACCAAAAAGACCGATGCTGGCGTTGGCATAAAGACGCGTGGTGCCCGGCTTCCACTGCGGCTGCCAGTTTTGATAAAAGCGCAGCAGAGAGGCGTTGTCAGTGACGTCATCCGGTACCTGTAACGGCAACCCCCCTGCGGTATAGGTTGCCAGATCCAGCATGCGAATGCCCTGCCACTGTTTTCCTGTCA
Source organism: Enterobacter sp. HSTU-ASh6 (assembly GCF_026319105.1). Lineage (NCBI taxonomy): Bacteria > Pseudomonadati > Pseudomonadota > Gammaproteobacteria > Enterobacterales > Enterobacteriaceae > Enterobacter > Enterobacter sp. HSTU-ASh6. Next base: position 15,615 of record NZ_WSPD01000014.1, read on the forward strand.
GTTCAGGCCAGTACCTTTTCACTGGATCGCCCAGTGAGATTTCACCGCGAGCAATCGCATCGCCACCCAATACGCCGGTGAAGGTTTTACTTATAGAGCCCAGCTCGAACAAGGTTAGAGGCGTAACAGGTTTATTCGCCGCGACATCCGCTTTACCAAAGGTAAAGTAGTGCGGCTGACCCTGATAAATTACCGCCACCGCCATACCCGGAATGGCCTGCGCGTTCATCAGCGGCGTAACGGCACGCTCCACCACTTTAGCCAGCTGTTTTTCTGACATGGGGGCGGCGAAGGCAGAGCAGGCAACGCTGAGCAGCAGGGCACAACTTAGGGATTTTTTCATCATCAGTTATCTTCCATAATCGCAGTTCGAGGGAGTGTCCGGGCCCGTCAGACCACTGTAGTCTGTTGGATTTGACTGTGGCTGACAAACGGTTAAATTTAGCATTAGCTGTTAATTTTTCTAACGGACGAGACCATGACACGCAGCTATCTTCCCCTCAATTCGCTTCGGGCGTTCGAAGCTGCCGCCAGACACCTTAGTTTTACGCATGCCGCTATCGAACTGAATGTCACCCATTCCGCGATCAGCCAGCATGTGAAGGCGCTGGAGCAGCACCTGAACTGCCAGCTGTTTGTCCGCGTGTCGCGCGGGCTGATGTTGACCACAGAAGGCGAGAACCTGCTGCCGGTACTGAATGATTCGTTCGACCGTATCGCCGGTATGCTGGATCGTTTTGCCAGCCATCGGGCGCAGGAGAAGCTGAAAATTGGCGTGGTGGGGACGTTTGCCACCGGAATGTTATTGTCGCAGCTGGATGATTTTCGCCGCTGCTATCCACATATTGATCTTCAACTTTCGACTCACAACAATCGCGTCGATCCGGCAGCCGAAGGGCTTGATTACACCATCCGTTATGGCGGGGGAGCGTGGCACGGTACGGAAGCGACGTTTCTTTGTTCTGCGCCGCTGGCGCCGCTCTGCACGCCTGACATCGCTGCCGCGTTGCAGACCCCGGCCGATATCCTGAAGTTTACCCTGCTGCGCTCTTACCGGCGCGATGAGTGGAGCGCATGGATGCAGGCGGCAGGAGAAAACGCTCCTTCACCAACGCACCGCGTGATGGTATTTGATTCGTCTGTGACCATGCTGGAAGCCGCGCAGGCAGGCACCGGTATTGCTATTGCCCCCGTTAATATGTTTACCCATCTGCTGAACAGCGAGCGCATTGTGCAACCTTTTACGACGCAGATTGACCTCGGCAGTTACTGGCTCACGAGGCTGCAGTCACGAGCCGAAACCCCGGCAATGTGTGAGTTTACCCAGTGGCTGGTGGGGAAAATGCAGAAATAACAGGCCCGCCGGACGGCGGGCCAGAGGAGTCAGATCGTGACCACGGCAATCAGCGTCACCACGGTCAGGATGGTCGCCAGACCGTAGAACACCCATTTGCCGCTCGGGACATGGATTTTCAGGTCATGCATCGCATGATGAATACGGTGCAGTCCACACCACAGCGGCAGGACGATCATCAGGAAGATGAACACGCGACCGATAAAGCTGCTTGCGAACGCCAGGACGCGTTCGTAGCTCAGCGCATCGCCCGGAAACAGCCCCAGTGGCAGCATAATGCCCACCAGCAGGATGATGACAGGAGCGATGATGGCACTCCACATGCCGCCTGCGCCAAACAGACCCCAGAAAACCGGCTCGTCAGAACGTTTTGGATTTGGATTGATCACAGTAGTCTCCTTACCAGAACAGTGCGACAAACAGAATGACCACAGTGACGAGAACTGTCACTGCCCAGAGCCCTTTAATGACGGGTTCTGGCCCCATTTTCTCGTCTTTAATGATGATATTCGCCGCTTTTGGCGCCAGTTCAAACCAGGTTTTGGTATGAAGCAGCGCAGCCGCGAGCACAATCAGGTTCAGCACGACAATGATTGGGTTTTGCAGGAAGCCAACAAAATTCGCCCAGGCTTCCGGGCCATGCTTGAGGGCAAATACCCCATACATCAGCTCCAGGCTGAACCAGACCGCCGGTACTGCCGTGCCTTCACGCAGCATGTAGAAGCGATAAAACGGCAGATTTTTCCACCAGGTGGACGGCACTGGCCGCACATAGGCTTTGCGTTTAGTCGTCATCATGCACTCCTTAGCGTGGTTTCAGGGTAGCGATAAGAAAGTCTTTCGAGCTTTCCACTTTACCCTGCTGAATGGCGGCGGCCGGGTCGACATGCTTCGGACAGACTTCGGAGCAATAACCCACAAATGTACAGCTCCAGACACCGTTCTGGCTGTTAAGCTGCGCCATACGTTCTTTTTTACCGTGGTCACGGCTGTCTTCGTTATAGCGGTGCGCCAGGGTAATGGCGGCCGGGCCAATGAACTCAGGATTCAGGCCAAACTGTGGACAGGCGGCGTAGCACAGACCGCAGTTGATGCAGCCGGAGAACTGATGGTATTTCGCCATCTGGGCCGGCGTCTGGGTGTTGGGACCCTGATCCGGCGTGCGCGGATTGCCAATAATGTACGGCTTGATGGCTTCCAGACTTTCGATAAAGTGGGTCATATCGACCACCAGATCGCGCTCAATCGGGAAATTGCCCAGCGCTTCCACCTTGATGCCTTTGGTATAGTCACGCAGGAAGGTCTTACACGCCAGCTTCGGCACTTTGTTGACCATCATGCCGCAGGAGCCGCAGATTGCCATGCGGCAGGACCAGCGGTAGCTCAGGTCCGGTGCCAGGTTATCTTTGATATAGCCGAGCGCATCCAGCAGGGAGGTTTGCTCGTCATAAGGCACTTCGTAGAAAGCGCTATGCGGCGCGGTGTCCACCTCCGGGTTGTAGCGCACCACTTCAACTTTCAGTTTTTGCATCTCAGCCATTCGCCTTCTCCTTCTTCTCGGCGGCTTCTGCTTCTGCACCGTACACGCGTTTTGCCGGTGGCAGCGTGGTGATTTTCACGTCGCTGTAGTCCAGACGTGTGGTGCCATCTGCATTGCGCCAGGCGAGCGTGTGTTTCAGGAAATTGACGTCGTCACGTTCGGTACAGCCTTCATCGAGACGCTGGTGTGCCCCGCGTGACTCTTTACGCGCCAGCGCAGAGTGCGCCATACATTCCGCCACGTTCAGGCCGTGACCCAACTCGATGGTATAGAGCAGGTCGGTGTTGAAGACGCTGGAGGTATCGGTGATGCGAACGCGTTTGAAGCGCTCCTGCAGTTCCGCCAGCTTATCGACGGTTTTTTGCATCAGCTCAGGGGTACGGTAGATACCGCAGCCCTCTTCCATCGACAGACCCATTTCATCACGAATTTTAGACCAGTTTTCGTTACCCTCCTGGTTCACCAGGTCTTTCAGCCGTTTTTCAACGTCGGCGACCTGCGCGTCCAGCGCGGCACTGTTGGCTTCGGCTGCGGTAGCCGCTCGCTCCATCGCGCGCTCACCCGCCATGCGGCCAAAGACGACCAGCTCCGCCAGCGAGTTAGAGCCAAGGCGGTTGGCGCCGTGCAGACCCACAGAGGAACACTCGCCCACGGCGAACAGACCTTTGATGCGGGTTTCGCACTGCTGATCGGTTTCGATCCCGCCCATGGTGTAGTGCGCCGTTGGGCGGACCGGAATCGGCTCTTTCACCGGGTCGACACCCACGTAAGCTTTCGCCAGCTCACAGATGAACGGCAGACGTTCCAGCAGTTTCTTCTCGCCGAGGTGGCGCAGGTCAAGATGGACCACATCGCCGCGCGGCGTGGAGATGGTGTTGCCTTTACGCCACTCGTGCCAGAAGGCCTGGGAGACTTTGTCACGTGGACCGAGCTCCATGTATTTGTTCTTCGGCTCACCGAGGGGTGTTTCCGGACCCATACCGTAATCCTGCAGATAGCGGTAGCCGTTTTTGTTGACCAGAATACCGCCTTCACCACGGCAGCCTTCCGTCATCAGAATGCCGGAGCCGGGCAGGCCAGTAGGGTGATACTGCACAAACTCCATATCGCGCAGCGGTACGCCGTGGCTGAGCGCCATGCCCATGCCGTCACCGGTGACGATGCCGCCATTGGTATTGTAACGGTAGACGCGTCCCGCACCGCCCGTCGCCATCACCACCGCATTGGCGCGGATCTGGACGAGCGTGCCTTCCATCATGTTCATCGCTACCAGGCCGCGCGCATGGCCGTCGTCGACCAGAATGTCGAGGACGAAATGTTCGTCAAAGCGCTGAATTTGTGGGAACTGAAGAGAGGTCTGGAACAGGGTGTGCAACATGTGGAAGCCGGTTTTATCGGCGGCGAACCAGGTGCGTTCTATTTTCATACCGCCGAAGCGGCGAACGTTGACGCTGCCGTCCGGACGGCGGCTCCACGGACATCCCCACTGCTCAAGCTGGGTCATCTCCGTTGGACAGTGGTGGACAAAGTAGTCAACGACATCCTGTTCGCAAAGCCAGTCGCCCCCTGCAACCGTGTCGTGGAAATGGTATTCAAAGCTGTCATGATCCTGCGCAACGGCGGCGGACCCTCCTTCTGCGGCCACCGTGTGGCTGCGCATAGGGTAGACTTTAGAAATCAATGCGATTTTAGCGTTGGGATTAGCCTGCGCTGCAGCAATCGCAGCACGTAATCCAGCCCCGCCAGCGCCTATTACGGCAAGATCGGCCTGAAAAGTTTGCACGACATTCCTCCAGATTTTTGTTATTTCGCAAGGCGACAAACTAAAGGTAGTTCACCTGTCCAAATGGACGATTGCGAAAGCGTTTCCACTGCTCCTTTATGGGTAAAACAGTATAACCGTGTAGATGTCAGGGAAATTTGACGTGTTCGATTTTTTTGCTGTTCTCTTCGGTGATTTATCACGGAGATTGATGAATTGCGTCACGCAATTGCTCACGTATATGAAATCCGCTTTTTTACTGCGCAAAATTTGTCTCTGTCCCTGCTAACGAGTAGACTTCGTGCCCTTGTCTGAAATCGGAGAAATACCCATGAGCGAAACGGCCACCTGGCAGCCGAGCGCATCCATCCCTAATCTGCTAAAACGCGCTGCAATTATGACGGAGATCCGCCGTTTCTTTGCCGACCGTGGAGTCCTTGAGGTGGAAACGCCGTGCATGAGTCAGGCAACGGTAACGGATATTCATCTGGTCCCGTTTGAAACCCGTTTTGTTGGTCCTGGCCACTCTCAGGGCATGAATTTGTATCTGATGACCAGCCCGGAGTATCACATGAAGCGCCTGCTGGCGGCGGGATGTGGTCCGGTGTATCAGCTGTGCCGCAGCTTCCGTAATGAAGAGATGGGGCGCCACCACAATCCGGAATTCACCATGCTGGAGTGGTACCGCCCGCATTATGATATGTACCGCCTGATGAACGAGGTGGACGATCTGCTGCAGCAGGTGCTGGACTGTTCCGAGGCGGAAACGCTCTCTTATCAGCAGGCTTTCCAGCGTTATCTGGAAATCGATCCGTTATCGGCGGACAAAACTCAGCTGCGCGAAGTGGCGGCAAAGCTCGATCTGAGCAACGTGGCAGATACCGAAGAAGATCGCGACACGCTGCTGCAGCTGTTGTTCACCTTTGGCGTTGAACCTCAGATTGGCAAAGATCGTCCAACGTTTGTCTATCACTTTCCGGCAAGCCAGGCCTCGCTGGCGCAGATCAGCACCGAAGATCACCGCGTGGCAGAGCGTTTTGAGGTCTATTACAAAGGCATTGAGCTGGCGAATGGTTTCCACGAACTGACTGACGCACGCGAGCAGCAGCAGCGTTTCGAGCAGGATAACCGCAAGCGTGCCGCGCGCGGCCTGCCGCAGCAGCCCATCGATACTCACCTGCTGGAGGCGTTAAAAGCAGGCCTGCCGGATTGTTCCGGCGTGGCGCTGGGTGTGGATCGTCTGGTAATGCTGGCGCTGGGTGCGGAGCAGCTTGGCGATGTGATTGCGTTTACCGTCGATCGCGCCTGACGGCATTTGACCCTCTCCTATGGGAGAGGGTTGCTCCGCTTATCTTACACACTCCCCGCCGGGCGTTTACGCGCCGCAGAGGTTAAGGTTCTTCCCGTTTTCCGCCCGTCCAGGCTTTCCAGTCGCATCTGGAACGGTGGGAACGGCATATCAATACCGTGTTCGCGGAAGCCTGCCAGAATCAGCTGGTGGATCTCATGGCGCAGCGGCATGCGGTGCCCCATTTCGGCGGCGTAAATACGCAGCTCGAAAATCTGGATCCCCTGCTGAAGATCGACCAGGAACACTTCCGGTGCCGGGTTATCGAGCACCAGGGTGCAGCGTTCAGCGGCGGTGTAAAGAAGCTGGGTCACTTCTTCACTGTTGGCATCCGACGGTGCCGGCACGGTCAGCACCACACGCGTGACGGAATCTGACAGCGACCAGTTGATAAACTGCTCGGTGATAAACGCCTTGTTTGGCACGATGATCTCTTTCCGATCCCAGTCGCTGATCGTCGTGGCGCGGGTGTTGATCTTCGTTACGCTACCGGTCAGGTCACGGATCGTGACCGTATCGCCAATACGAATCGGTTTTTCAAACAGGATGATCAGGCCGGAAACAAAGTTTGCGAAAATCTCCTGCATACCAAAACCAAGACCAAACGTCAGCGCGGCGACCAGCCATTGCAATTTAGACCACTCAATACCTATCATCGAGAACCCAACCATCCCGCCAAAGAGCAGAATCAGGTATTTCGTGATGGTGGTAATGGCGTAACCCGTGCCCGGGGTTAAATCCAGATGCTGCAATAGCGCCAGCTCCAGCAGCGCCGGGAAGTTACGTACCAGCTGGGTCGTGATGATCAACACCAGAATGGCGATCAGCACCGCCCCTAAGGTAATGGGCTCCAGGCTCTCTACGCCCTGCACCGTAGAGGTCACGTCCCACAGCGAGATGTTCTCCAGGAAGCCAAACGCGGAGTGGATCTCCGACCACAGGAAGATCACCGACAGGAGGGCAACCAGCATCAGGATGGAGCGCACCAGACGAAGAGACTGGGTGCTGATGGCATCCAGATCCAGTTCAACCTCGTCCGCATCCATCGTGCCTTCGGTGCTGTTGACATGGTTGGGCTCGTCTTCACCCCGCGCTCGCTGGGCGAGGATCTCTGCCCGGCGGTGCTTGGCGCGGTCAAATGCCAGGCGGCGGCGCTGGATCAGCATCCCACGGCGGATCACGTGATAAACCACCAGCAGCAGGAACCAGATGGCGACCGAGGTTTCCAGTCGCGCCAGCAGCGCCTGCGAGGTCGCCAGGTAACCCACGGCCGCTGCCAGCATGGCAATCAGAGGCGCGCAAAGGAGCAGGTTCCACAGCATGCGGTTGAACATATTGTCGCCGCTGCCGGTTTTATCCAGATAAAGCGGTATACCGGCGCGTTTCAGACTGAGCGTGACAATGGCCAGCGCCCCGCAGATCAGCATAAAGCAGAGGCGTCCCAGCGAGCCCGAGAACTCCCGGTCGTTGAGATTATCGAACATGATGAGCGCCATAATCAGCGGCACAATCAGCCCAATGCTCATCAGGTAGTAGCGCATGGCGCGCGCCACGCGGTTACGCGGCCAGCCAAAGTGAGCGATGAACAGACCATTGGGCCGCGCAAACGTGGCGCAAATCATCACCACCCACAGCAGAGGGACGGTGGCGGTCACGCCATCGCCAATCGCGACCGCGAGCGGGTAGGGCCAGGCTTCCCGCAGGCCGTATCCGAGCGTCATCCACAGCACCGGCAGCGGTGAGGCGACGAGTATTGACCAGAACACGGTGCGCAACGTCAGCCAGAAGTGATCCTGGGTCACCTTACCTACCCGGGCGCTGGAGCGCTCCAGGAAGCGGGTAAAGTGCCTGCGCGAGTAAATGCTGAAGCCCACCAGAATTAATGCGCCCAGCAGCGGGAAGATGGTCTCTTTGCTGGTGAGCATCATCACGCTGGCTTTTCCAAGCTGGCTGAAGGTATCCAGCGAGATCAGACGGCGCAGATCCTGGACAACTTCAATGGGCCACGAGAAGGTCATCGGGCGTACGTCAGAGGTCCAGAAGAGATAACGGTGGGTGGCCTCGTTCACCTCTTTCAGCGCATCTTCCAGCTGACTGTTGGAGACTTTCAGCTTGGTCAGTTCCAGAATCAGCGTATCCCCACCCTGCAGCAGGGAGTTCAGCAGCTCGCGCTGGGTCCGCAGCTGGGCTTCCAGAATGCGGTTTTGCTCGCTGGTGAGCGGCTGTCCATCAGCCTGACGGATCTGGCGGATTTGCGGCTGTTTATTGAGAAGATCTTCAAAATGCAGACGCTGAACGCGCAGCTGAGCCATCTCGGTATCCAGCTGCTGCGGCTTCGGCATCTCCGGCAGGCGCGCGACCTGGGCGCGTAACGCCTCGCCCAGCAGATTTGATGACCCCAGCCACTGAGACTGCTCGCGCAGGGTGTTGAGCGCCTGGCGCACCTGAAGCGTTTGATTGGTGGCCTGGCGCTGTTGGGAAGCCACCAGATCCATACGCTGCGCCTGTTGATTCAGTGCGGCAGAAAGCTCGCGGTTGACCTTAAACTGTTGAACGATGCCGGCAGGAAGATTATCGCTGTTTTCCGCCAGCAGTTCGGTGCTCTCCAGTGCGCGCTCCGCTTCACGCTGGCGCTGGCTGTTAAGCTGATTGCGCAGGGCCTGTAGATACGCGTCCAGTTGCTCGCTCTGCTTCTGAGCGAGCTCAGAGCGCATCCGCGACAGCTCCTGACGGTTATTGGCGGAGAGTTGCGCCAGCTCCAGCTCATCGACAAGGGCCTTCAGACGAGCCGATTCAGCCTGCAGGCCCAGATTTTGGGCCTGAGCTTGTGGCGTATTGCCGCTTTGCGTACCAATGCGACGTTCAACTTCATTAAGCTGGCGGCGGGCGTCGGTTTGCTGTTGCGGAAGCTGGCTGAGGGAGTCGGCAATTTCACGCGCTCTCTCCTGTTCCTGCTGGGCAAGGCGGCTCTTCTCCAGAAGCTGGCTGCTGACCTGCAGGATCTCCTGGTTCAGGGCATCGGAGGTCATGCCGGCGGGTACATCGCGCGGTTCATCACGCAAGTTCGCGAGCTGCGTGCGCAGCGTCTGCGAGAGTTTGGGGAAGTTGTCGATAACCTGCTGATACTGCTGAGCGCGCTCAAGAGAGCCTTTCCGCTCTTCAAGCGCGTTCAGTGCGGACTGGAGTGACTCAACGGTCTCAGGCTGAGCGGGTTTTGCCGCTTTTGCCTGCTCCAGCTCCTGGGTTATCTGTTTGGCGTCGGGGGCTGTCGCTGCGTACGCCCCCATGCTGAGGCACCAGGCCATCAGTAGAACGATAATCGGGCGCACGTCAGCGATCCTTCTGTTGTTAGCCTTCGTCTTTTTTGTCGTCAACCAGCGGGCTGGCGTCATGTTCGGCCTTGATCTCTGCTTCTGGCAGCGGTGCAGGCTCTGCATCCGGCGTCACGAAGGTTTCAGTAGAGATGGCCAGCGGCTGGCCCAGTTTAGTGACCGACAGGCTTTCGAGCTGTTCAGCCAGTTTCACTTTACCCGGCGCAAACAGGTTGATAACGGTTGAGCCCAGCTTAAAGCGGCCCATCTCCTGGCCTTTCAGCAGTGCCACGGAGCCTTCTTCTTCACCGGCAGGCCAGGTCCAGCGTTTGATCACGCCTTCACGTGGCGGCGTAATGGTGCCAGCCCAGACGGTTTCGATGCTGCCGACAATGGTCGCACCCACCAGAATCTGCGCCATCGGACCAAATTCAGTATCGAACAGGCAGATGACGCGCTCGTTACGGGCAAACAGGTTCGGGACGTTTTGCGCGGTCAGGTGGTTTACAGAGAACAGGTCGCCCGGGACGTAAATCATTTCACGCAGGATACCGTTACACGGCATGTGCACGCGGTGGTAGTCGCGCGGTGACAGGTAGGTGGTGGCAAACGTACCGTTACGGAACAGATCCGCCATCAGGTAGTTACCCGCCAGCAGCGCTTCCAGGCTGTAATTATGGCCCTTCGCCTGCAGAATTTTGTCGTCTTCGATATCACCCAGCTGGCTAATCACGCCGTCTGCTGGCATCACCAGGACGTTAGGGTCGGTGTTTACCGGGCGTACATCGTCACGCAGCGGGCGCACGAAAAACTCGTTAAAGGTGCGGTAGCTGGCGGTATCCGGCTTCTGCGCCTCTTTCATATCAACCTTGTAATATTTCACGAAAAGGTCGATGACCAGTTTGGTCAGCCAGCCTGCGCGTTTGCTTGCGCCCCAGCCCGCCAGGCGAGTGAGCCACAGTTTTGGCAGAATGTATTGAAGCGAAAGTTTAAATGCGTTTAACAAGGTAGCCTCCAGGCCATTGTTTTGTCGTTCCTGATCCGGCGTTATACCGCCGGAACCTGAAAAAAGGGGGACGATTTTAGCGATGCTTAGCTTAGTTGTCAGTTATCAGTATCAGAAAAGTTTTTACGCGTTTTTACCTGATCCATGCTCTCAAGAATACGGTGGTAGTTCTCGAAGCGAGTCTGGGCGATTTCACCGTTCTCAACCGCTTCACGGATAGCGCAGCCCGGGTCGTTATCGTGTTTACAGTCGCGGTACTTGCAAGCACCTAAATAATCATGGAATTCGACAAATCCGTTGAAGATTTGTTCCGGTTCAAGGTGCCATAAGCCGAACTCACGTACGCCCGGGGAGTCGATGACATCGCCACCGTGCGGGAAGTGATAAAGGCGCGACGCGGTGGTGGTGTGCTGGCCCAGGCCCGAGACGTCTGACACATCGTTGGTGAGGATCTCTTGCTGGAGGCCAAGCAGGTTGTTCAGCAGGCTCGATTTGCCCACGCCGGACTGGCCCGCAAAGATGCTGATGCGATCGGTAAGCGCCTCTTCCAGCGGTTTCAGGCCATCTTTGGTATAGCTGGAGACCATCAGGACGCGGTAGCCAATCTTGCGATAGATATCCATCTGTTCGTTGACGAACGCCATGCCTTCGTCGTCCAGCAGATCGATTTTGTTCAGCACGATGATCGGTTCAACCTGCAGCGTTTCGCAGGCGACGAGGTAACGGTCGATTATATTGAGCGAAAGTTCAGGCAAAATCGCCGATACGATAACGATCTGGTTAATGTTGGCGGCAATTGGTTTCACCCCGTCGTAGAAATCGGGACGGGTTAATACGGACGTGCGCTCGTGAACCGCTTCAACAATACCTTTTACCGTCACGCCTTCCGCGGCCTCTTTACCCGGCCGCCAGACCACGCGATCGCCGGTCACCAGAGAACGAATGGTCCGGCGGATGTTGCAGCGGTGGATCTCACCATCGGCGGATTCCACGTCGGCGTGCATACCGAAACGGCTGATGACTACGCCTTCCGTCGGGTCGCCAAACAGGTTGTCGTCGTAATCGACCTTCTCCGAAGTGGTTTTAAGACGGCGCTGGTGATTGGCATTCACACGACGCTGCTGCCCTTTGGAGAGTTTATTTTTACTCAATCGCACTGGCTCCTGGTCGCCCGTAAGGGGCAAAACCTCTATGATACACTCTAATTAATACTAGTTAACCTGCTACTGCCGGTTATGCGAGAAGGGTGGAAAATAACATGAGCGCGGATGAAAACAACCTGATTTGGATCGACCTTGAAATGACCGGGCTGGATCCCGAGCGCGATCGCATCATTGAGATAGCAACCCTGGTGACCGACGCCAACCTCAATATCCTGGCGGAAGGGCCAACCATTGCGGTGCATCAGTCAGACGATCAGCTTGCGTTGATGGATGAGTGGAACGTGCGTACCCATACCGGCAGTGGTCTGGTAGAACGCGTGAAGGCGAGCACCCTGGGTGACCGCGAGGCGGAGCTGGCGACGCTGGCGTTTCTGAAACAGTGGGTACCGGCAGGTAAATCGCCTATCTGCGGTAATAGTATCGGCCAGGATCGCCGTTTCCTGTTTAAGTACATGCCGGAGCTGGAGTCGTACTTCCACTACCGTTATCTGGATGTCAGCACCCTGAAAGAGCTGGCGCGTCGCTGGAAACCTGAAATCCTCGATGGCTTTAAAAAGCAGGGGACGCACCAGGCGATGGACGATATCCGCGAGTCCGTGGCGGAGCTTGCTTACTATCGCGAAAACTTTATTAAGCTGTGATTTTGAGAACCGGCGCCTTGCGTGGCCGGCTGTTTGTCGTTAAATTGTTCAGCTTGCCGATTAAATAAGCATTTGAACTGAATTTCAAAAAAATCGCTTTCAGGGGGGTTGCAGCTAAAAGGATTTCTCGTATAATGCGCCTCCCGTAACGACAGAGAATTACGCGTTACGACAGCAACAAAAGCAGTACAGATTTGCGGGAATAGCTCAGTTGGTAGAGCACGACCTTGCCAAGGTCGGGGTCGCGAGTTCGAGTCTCGTTTCCCGCTCCAAAATTTGAAAGTGCTTCCACAGCACGGACCACCCAAGCGGGAATAGCTCAGTTGGTAGAGCACGACCTTGCCAAGGTCGGGGTCGCGAGTTCGAGTCTCGTTTCCCGCTCCAAAATTTGAAAGTGCTTCCACAGCACGGACCACCCAAGCGGGAATAGCTCAGTTGGTAGAGCACGACCTTGCCAAGGTCGGGGTCGCGAGTTCGAGTCTCGTTTCCCGCTCCAAAATTTGAAAGTGCTTCCACAGCACGGACCACCCAAGCGGGAATAGCTCAGTTGGTAGAGCACGACCTTGCCAAGGTCGGGGTCGCGAGTTCGAGTCTCGTTTCCCGCTCCAAATTCTTCTTCGTCTCCAAAATATCCACAGCGAATAACCTCGTTGAGGACGTTTTCTATTGCATCTGAAATACTCTTGTAAACAGAGTTATCCACAGAAACTGCGCTTTAGCGGAACCGGTCTAAAAGTTAGCAGGGTGAATAGTATCTTTTTAATGCATTGTATTTTAAGGATAAATTTTCATTTCAAAATGTTATCGAGATCACTTGATCTCTTCTCAAGCCCAGATGGCGCTTGAGTTTTTATTTTTATTCACAGGCTGTGAATATATCACGCATCCCGCGTAAGCCCTTTTTCGATCACCCTCACCAGCCGCTGTTTCTGAGGAAGCTGCACCTCCACCACGCAGGCATTACGCTTCTCAATTTGCTGCGCAATCGCCCAGTCTATGTGTTCATCAAGAAGTGGGTGCTCACCTCTACGGCTTTCCAGCGCCCGGATATTCGCTTCATCCCACGGGGCATTGCCCAGCGCCACGGCAACATTTCGCAGCCAGCGCAGATGGCCGATACGGCGGATGGCCGACCCTTCCGTCACTTTCAGGAACCAGGCTTCGGTCCAGGCAAACAGTTCAATGAGCTGCGGGGCATGCAGCGCCTTACGCGGGCTGAAATCCTCTTCATCCGTGAGCTGCGAATAGCGGTTCCACGGGCAAATGAGCTGGCAGTCGTCACAGCCGTAGATCCGGTTCCCGATAAGCGGTCGAAATTCTTCCGGGATCGCCCCTTCCAGTTCGATGGTGAGGTAGGAGATACAGCGGCGTGCATCAACGGTGTAGGGCTCGACGATGGCACCTGTCGGGCAGATGGTCATACAGGCCACGCAGCGCCCACAGCCTTCCTCGACCGGACCGTCTACCGGCAGCGGTAAATCAATCAGCAATTCTCCCAGGAAGAAGAACGAACCGGCGTCGCGGCTAAGGATAAGTGAGTGCTTACCTGTCCAGCCAAGCCCGGCTTTTTCAGCGATCGGGCGCTCAAGAATGGGCGCAGAATCGACAAAGGGTCTAAAATTCAGCGAAACACAGTGCTGCTGAATAGTCTCCCCGAGTTTTTTTAAGCGGTTACGCAAGAGCTTGTGGTAATCACGCCCCAGGGCGTACCGGCTGACGTAACCCAGTGAGGGATTTTTGAGCGTGCGCGCAAACGCCGCGTTGGCGGGCAGGTAGTTCATGCGCACGCTGATGACCCGTAACGTGCCCGGCAAAAGCTCGTGTGGACGGGCGCGCATCATGCCATGACGCGCCATCCATTCCATTTCGCCGTGGTATTGTTTATCCAGCCAGGCCTGCAGTTTCGGCTCGCTGGCGGAGAGGTCGGTATCGGTAATACCTACCTTCTGGAAGCCGAGCTCAGCACCCCACTGTTTAATTTTTTGCGCTAACTGATTGAGATCGAGGGGCTGTGACATGACGGACCATACGGTGAAGAAAAACCCCGCAAGTATACCACATTCCATCTGGCATGCGGACGCGCTCCGGCATGCCGAAAAAGAGGCGGCTGACAGTCTCGGTATCACCCTTTATGAACTGATGCAGCGGGCAGGCGAGGCGGCGTTTAACGTTGCCCGCAGCGCGTACCCGCATGCTGCACACTGGCTGATAATGTGCGGGCACGGCAATAACGGCGGTGACGGTTACGTGGTTGCCCGTCTTGCAGTGGCTGCGGGGATCCGCGTGACGTTGCTGGCACTCGAAAGTGATAAACCGTTGCCGGAAGAGGCCAGCGCGGCGCGGGAGGCATGGCTGAACGCAGGCGGCGTGATTCATGCGCCGGATATCGTCTGGCCAGAGGATGTTGATCTGATTGTTGATGGTCTGCTGGGCACCGGCCTGCGCAGCGCGCCTCGCGAAAACATTGCTGCGCTCATTACACACGCCAACCGGCACGCCGCGCCGGTGGTCGCGCTGGATATTCCGTCGGGTCTGCTCGCACAAACGGGAGCGACGCCGGGGGCGGTGATTCAGGCTGCGCACACGGTGACCTTCATTGCCCTGAAACCGGGTTTGCTGACCGGCAAAGCACGGGATGTGGTCGGCGTGTTGCACCACCATGCGCTGGGGCTGGAGAGTTGGCTGGCAGGACAGGAAATGCGCATCGCGCGTTTTGATGCGTCTCACCTTGCTGCGTGGCTTCCGCCCCGACGCCCGACGTCCCATAAAGGCGATCACGGCAAGCTGGTGATAGTGGGGGGCGATCACGGTACGGCGGGCGCTATCCGCATGGCCGGTGAAGCGGCATTACGAAGCGGTGCAGGTTTAGTGCGAGTGCTCACTCGCGTTGAGAATATTGCGCCGATAATCACCGCCCGACCGGAGCTGATGGTCCATGAGCTTACGCTCCAGACCCTTGAAGAAAGCCTGGAATGGGCGGATGTGGTCGTCATTGGACCCGGTCTTGGACAGCAGGCGTGGGGTAAACAGGCCCTGCAAAAGGTCGAGAATTTTCGTAAACCGATGCTGTGGGATGCCGACGCGCTGAACCTTCTGGCAATCAATCCGGATAAGCGTCACAATCGCATTCTGACGCCACACCCCGGCGAAGCCGCGCGCCTGCTTAACTGCAGCGTGGCAGAAATTGAAAGCGATCGCTTACTTTCTGCTCAGCGTCTGGTAAAACGTTACGGAGGTGTTGCCGTTTTGAAAGGGGCAGGAACCGTTGTCGCCAGTGATGAGGCTCAGAGCATTATCGATGCCGGAAACGCGGGCATGGCGAGCGGCGGCATGGGCGATGTGCTTTCCGGTATCATTGGCGCATTGCTTGGACAGAAACTTCCCCTTTATGATGCAGCCTGCGCGGGCTGCGTGGCCCACGGTGCCGCGGCAGATAAACTGGCTGCGCGTTACGGTACACGCGGTATGCTGGCCACCGATCTCTTTTGCACGCTGCGGCGTGTGGTTAACCCGGATGTGATTGACGTAGAAAATGACTAATCGAGCGATTCCTTTACCTGATGAACAAGCCACTTTAGATCTCGGCAAGCGCGTGGCGCAGGCCTGTCAGGGGGCAACCGTCATTTATCTGTATGGTGATTTAGGGGCGGGTAAAACCACCTTCAGCCGGGGTTTCTTGCAGGCGTTAGGGCATAACGGGAATGTGAAAAGCCCAACCTACACGCTGGTAGAGCCGTACACCCTTGAAAATCTCATGGTGTACCACTTCGATTTATACCGCCTTGCGGATCCTGAGGAGCTGGAATTTATGGGGATCCGTGATTATTTTGCCAATGATGCCATCTGCCTGGTGGAGTGGCCGCAACAAGGTGCGGGTGTCCTGCCTGACCCGGATGTCGAAATTCACTTAGATTACCAGGCACAAGGGCGTGAGGCTCGCATCAGTGCGGTTTCCTCATCAGGCAGTTCCTTACTGGCGCGTCTGGCCGGTTAAGCGTAGGGATGACGGGATGATAAATCGCGTTAAAAATTGGTTGCTGGCTGCCACGGTACTACTGTGCGCGCAGGCCGGGGCGGCAAACCTCTCCGATATTCAGGTCTCGAACGGCGAAAGCCAGGCCCGGATCACATTCAGCTTTATGGGCGATCCTGAATATGCATTTTCACAGCCAGACAGCCACAGCGTGGCGCTGGATATCAAACAGACCGGCGTGATCCAGGGATTACCGCTGCAGTTCAGCGGTAACAATCTGGTGAAAAGTATTCGCTCGGGCACGCCAAAAGATAGTCAGTCATTGCGTCTGGTGGTCGATTTGACCGAAAAGGGCAAAACGAAGGCGGTGAAGCAGCAAAACGGTGCGAACTATACGGTGGTGTTTACCATCAATGCAGACGTGCCGCCGCCTCCACCGCTGCCGGTTGTCGCGAAACGCGTGGAAGCGCCGGTGTATACCCCGCGTCCTTCAGAACCGGCGCGTAATCCCTTCAAAACAGACAGCGACCGCATAACCAGCGTCACCAGCAGCAATACTGTTACGCGTCCTGCGGCCAGCGCACGCCGCGTGGTCAGCGGTGACAAAGTGATTATTGCCATTGATGCGGGGCACGGCGGTCAGGATCCTGGCGCGATTGGCCCGGGTGGTACGCAGGAAAAAAATGTCACTATCGCGGTTGCCCGCAAGCTCAGGGCGCTGTTAAACGACGACCCGATGTTTAAAGGCGTGCTCACCCGTGACGGCGACTATTTTATCTCAGTGATGGGCCGCTCAGACGTGGCGCGTAAGCAGAATGCCAATTTCCTGGTCTCCATTCACGCCGATGCCGCACCAAACCGTAACGCGACGGGCGCATCGGTATGGGTACTGTCGAACCGCCGGGCAAACAGTGAAATGGCCAACTGGCTTGAAGAGCACGAGAAACAGTCTGAACTGTTAGGCGGTGCCGGGGATGTGCTGGCTAACAGCCAGTCTGACCCGTATCTCAGCCAGGCCGTGCTGGATTTACAGTTCGGTCATTCCCAGCGCGTCGGGTATGATGTTGCCACTAACGTACTGAACCAGTTGCAGGGCATCGGGGCATTGCACAAGCGCCGTCCGGAGCATGCAAGCCTCGGGGTTCTGCGTTCGCCGGATATTCCTTCGATCCTCGTGGAAACCGGCTTTATCAGCAATAACAGTGAAGAACGCTTGCTGGGCAGCGACAGCTATCAGCAACAGCTTGCCGAAGCGATTTATAACGGTCTGCGTAAATACTTCGAGGCTCATCCGCTGCAGTCCGCGCCGCAGGGCGGAGCTGCCCAGACGGCAAGTGCCGCGCTGCCGGGTGAGATGACCGCGACAAACTAAGGAGCATTCATGCCGATTCAGGTTCTACCGCCGCAGCTTGCGAACCAAATCGCCGCCGGTGAGGTGGTGGAGCGCCCTGCGTCGGTGGTGAAGGAGCTGGTGGAAAACAGCCTCGATGCGGGCGCGACCCGCATTGATATTGATATCGAACGCGGTGGCGCAAAGCTGATTCGCATTCGTGACAACGGCTGCGGCATTAAAAAAGACGAGCTGGCGCTGGCGCTGGCCCGTCACGCTACCAGTAAAATAGCCTCTCTGGATGACCTGGAAGCGATTATCAGCCTCGGGTTTCGCGGCGAAGCGCTGGCCAGTATCAGCTCGGTTTCGCGTTTAACGCTCACTTCCCGCACCGCGGACCAGCAGGAGGCCTGGCAGGCATACGCCGAAGGGCGCGATATGGACGTGACGGTCAAACCCGCGGCGCACCCTGTCGGTACGACGCTTGAAGTATTAGATCTGTTCTACAACACGCCTGCCCGCCGCAAGTTTATGCGTACCGAAAAAACCGAGTTCGGGCATATCGACGAGATCATTCGGCGTATCGCGCTGGCCCGTTTCGATGTCACTATCAACCTCAGCCATAACGGTAAGGTGATGCGCCAGTATCGCGCGGTGGCAGAGGGGGGGCAGAAAGAGCGCCGTCTGGGGGCAATCTGCGGTACACCATTTCTGGAACAAGCGCTGGCTATTGAGTGGCAGCATGGCGATCTGGCGCTGCGCGGTTGGGTGGCTGACCCGAACGCCAGCAGCGCGGCGTTTGCGGAGATCCAGTATTGCTACGTGAACGGCCGCATGATGCGCGACCGTCTCATCAATCACGCCATTCGCCAGGCCTGCGAAGACAAGCTCGGGGCCGATCAGCAGCCCGCTTTCGTGCTTTATCTGGAGATTGACCCGCATCAGGTGGATGTGAACGTGCATCCTGCCAAGCATGAAGTGCGGTTCCACCAGTCGCGACTGGTGCATGATTTTATCTATCAGGCCGTGCTCAGCGTGCTGCAGCAGCAGGTAGAACCGACATTGCCGCTGGAACAGGCAGAACCTGCGCCGCGCCCGTTCCCGGAAAATCGTGTTGCTGCGGGCCGTAACCATTTTGCGGAGCCTGCCGTTGCACGGGAACCGGAAGCCCCGCGTTTCTCCTCAGCAGGAACTGCACCGCGCCCGACGGGGGCCAACTACCCGCATGCCCAGCCTGGCTATCAAAAGCAGCAGGGGGCGTTGTATCGCAAACTGCTGGAAACGCCGGCTGTAGAGCGTAAAGAATCCCTTCCGGCTCCTCAGCCTTCTCTGGACGGCCATAGCCAGAGTTTTGGCCGGGTGCTGACGATCATCGCGCCGGATATGGCACTGCTTGAACGTGACGGCAAATTGATGCTTCTGGCATTGCCGGTCGCTGAACGCTGGCTCAAACAGGTCCAGCTGACGCCGGGCGAAAATGCGGCCTGTGCGCAGCCGTTATTGATCCCGGTTCGCCTGAAAATATCCCCCGAAGAAACAAGGGTATTGCAGCGTGCAGAGCCGCAACTGGCGCAGATGGGGATTGAAATCGTGCTCGAACCACAACATGTGACAATTCGTGCAGTGCCTTTACCCTTACGCCAACAAAATTTACAAAACTTGATTCCTGAACTGATAGGCTACCTGGCGCAGCAAACATCGTTTGATGCCGCTAACACCGCGCAGTGGATCGCCCGCCATCTGGCCAGTGAACACGCGCCGTGGAGCATGGCACAGGCCATTAGCGTGCTGGCGGAGGTTGAACGCCTCTGTCCGCATCTGGTGAAAACGCCGCCGGGTGGGTTATTACAACCTGTTGATTTACAAACGGCGATGAACGCCCTGAAACATGATTGATGTCAGTAAGGCGAGCCTGCCTAAGGCAATTTTTTTAATGGGCCCAACGGCCTCCGGCAAAACGGCGCTCGCCATCGAGTTGCGTAAAGTTTTGCCTGTAGAGTTGATTAGCGTCGACTCCGCCCTCATCTATCGGGGGATGGATATCGGCACGGCGAAGCCTGACGCAGAAGAGCTGCGTGCGGCACCGCACCGTTTGCTGGATATTCTCGATCCGGCTCAGGCCTACTCCGCAGCGGATTTTCGCCGGGATGCCTTAGCCGAGATGGCCGAGATAACCGCGGCGGGACGTATACCGCTGTTGGTTGGCGGAACCATGCTCTATTTCAAGGCGTTGCTGGAGGGGCTCTCTCCTCTGCCATCAGCGGACCCGGAAATACGAGCAAAGATTGAGCAGCAGGCGGCAGAGCAGGGGTGGGACGTTTTGCATCAGCAACTGGCGGAGATTGACCCGGTAGCGGCAGCGCGAATCCATCCAAATGATCCGCAAAGGCTTTCCCGGGCACTGGAAGTTTTTTTCATTTCGGGTAAAACTTTAACGGAACTGACGCAAACGTCAGGAGACGCTCTGCCGTATCAGGTGCATCAGTTCGCCATCGCCCCGGCGAGCCGTGAACTGCTCCATCAACGAATTGAGCAGCGTTTTCATCAGATGTTAGCTTCAGATTTTGAAGCAGAAGTGCGGGCGTTATTTGCCCGTGGAGATTTGCATACGGACATGCCTTCCATTCGTTGTGTGGGATACCGCCAGATGTGGTCGTATCTTGAAGGTGAGATTTCATACGATGAAATGGTTTATCGAGGTGTTTGCGCCACGAGACAGTTAGCGAAGCGCCAGATCACCTGGTTGCGCGGTTGGGAGGGGGTTCACTGGCTAGACAGTGAAAAACCACAACAGGCGTTAAACGAAGTGATTGAGGTTGTTGGTGATATCGCTCACTGAATGTGTACAATTGAGTCGTATCGTGCGCAATTTTTCAGAATCGCAAGGTTCTAAGTACAAAACAAGCATATAAGGAAAAGATAGAATGGCTAAGGGGCAATCTTTACAAGATCCGTTCCTGAACGCATTGCGTCGGGAACGTGTTCCAGTTTCTATTTATTTGGTGAATGGTATTAAGCTGCAAGGTCAGATTGAGTCTTTCGATCAGTTCGTGATCCTGTTGAAAAACACGGTCAGCCAGATGGTCTACAAGCACGCTATCTCTACTGTTGTTCCGTCTCGTCCGGTCTCTCATCACAGCAATAACGCGGGCGGCGGCACGGGCAGTAACTACCATCATGGCAGTAACGCGCAGGGCTCTGCAGCGCCAGCGCAGGACAGCGAAGACACCGAATAAGGTTTCGCGCTGTTATCCACACGGGGAGCCAGCGATCCTGCGTTCCCCGCTGATCTTTTTTGAGGATTTTACGCTTGTTTGACCGTTATGATGCCGGTGAGCAGGCGGTGCTGGTACACATCTATTTTACGCAAGACAAAGATATGGAAGACCTCCAGGAGTTTGAATCTCTGGTCTCTTCCGCCGGTGTCGAAGCATTGCAGGTGATTACCGGTAGCCGTAAAGCGCCGCACCCAAAGTATTTTGTTGGTGAAGGTAAAGCAGTAGAAATTGCGGATGCCGTAAAAGCAACCGGCGCGTCAGTCGTGCTGTTTGACCATGCGTTGTCTCCGGCTCAGGAACGTAACCTGGAACGTCTTTGCGAATGCCGTGTTATCGATCGTACAGGGTTGATTTTAGATATTTTTGCTCAGCGTGCACGTACCCACGAAGGTAAGCTGCAGGTTGAGCTGGCGCAGTTGCGCCATCTGGCGACGCGGCTTGTGCGTGGCTGGACCCACCTTGAAAGACAGAAAGGCGGGATTGGTTTGCGCGGTCCGGGTGAGACCCAGCTCGAAACCGACCGTCGTTTACTGCGTGGCCGTATTACCCAGATCCTCTCACGTCTGGAACGCGTTGAGAAACAGCGTGAGCAAGGGCGCCGCGCGCGCTCAAAAGCCGACATCCCGACGGTGTCGCTGGTGGGGTATACCAACGCCGGTAAGTCCACCCTGTTTAACCAGATTACCGAGGCCCAGGTGTATGCCGCAGACCAGCTGTTTGCGACCCTGGACCCCACATTGCGTCGTATCGACGTAGCCGACGTCGGCGAGACGGTGCTGGCGGATACCGTTGGGTTTATCCGTCATCTGCCGCATGACCTGGTGGCGGCGTTTAAAGCCACCCTGCAGGAGACGCGACAGGCGACTCTGCTGGTGCACGTGATTGACGCGGCAGACGTCCGCGTGCAGGAGAACATCGACGCGGTAAACGTGGTGCTCGAAGAGATCGACGCCCACGAGATCCCAACCCTGTTGGTGATGAACAAGATCGATATGCTGGAGGATTTCGAGCCGCGTATCGACCGAGATGAAGAGAACAAACCGATTCGGGTCTGGCTTTCTGCCCAGTCCGGTATTGGTGTGCCACTGCTTTTCCAGGCTTTGACAGAACGTCTTTCCGGTGAGGTAGCCCAGCACACGCTGCGATTGCCGCCACAGGAAGGCAGGCTGCGCAGCCGGTTTTATCAGCTTCAGGCGATAGAAAAAGAGTGGATGGAGGATGACGGCAGCGTGGGGATGCAGGTGCGTATGCCGATCGTTGACTGGCGTCGCCTCTGTAAACAAGAACCTGCGCTGGCGGACTATATCGTCTGATCAGAAAGGGGATGCCTGAATAATTCGCCCTTGCATAACAAATATGGAGCATATACATGGCGTGGAATCAGCCCGGTAATAACGGACAGGACCGCGACCCGTGGGGAAGCAGCAATAATCAAGGCGGCAACTCTGGGGGAAATGGCAACAAAGGTGGTCGCGAGCAGGGGCCGCCAGATCTGGATGATATCTTCCGCAAGCTAAGCAAGAAGCTTGGTGGTCTTGGCGGAGGTAAAGGTTCTGGCTCAGGTGGGAATTCCACCCAGGGGCCGCGCCCGCAAATGGGTGGCCGCGTAGTGGGTATTGTTGCCGCTGCCGTGGTAATCATCTGGGCTGCTACCGGGTTCTACACCATTAAAGAAGCGGAACGCGGCGTGGTTACGCGTTTTGGTAAGTTCAGCCATCTGGTTGAGCCGGGTCTGAACTGGAAGCCGACCTTCATTGACGACGTGACCGCGGTTAACGTGGAATCGGTCCGTGAACTGGCGGCGTCTGGTGTGATGCTGACGTCTGATGAGAACGTGGTGCGCGTTGAGATGAACGTCCAGTACCGCGTCACCGATCCTGAACGTTATCTGTTTAGCGTGACCAGCGCCGATGATAGTCTGCGCCAGGCGACCGATAGCGCCCTGCGTGGGGTGATCGGTAAATACACCATGGACCGTATTCTGACTGAAGGTCGTACCGTTATTCGTAGCGATACCCAGCGTGAGCTGGAAGAGACCATTCGTCCGTACAACATGGGTATTACTCTGCTGGACGTCAACTTCCAGGCCGCTCGTCCGCCGGAAGAGGTGAAGGCCGCGTTTGATGACGCCATCGCCGCCCGTGAAAACGAACAGCAGTACATCCGTGAAGCGGAAGCGTACACCAACGAAGTTCAGCCGCGTGCTAACGGTCAGGCGCAGCGTATTCTTGAAGAAGCGCGTGCGTACAAGACCCAGACCATCCTGGAAGCCCAGGGTGAAGTGGCGCGCTTCGCGAAAATCCTGCCGGAATATAAGGCGGCTCCGGAAATTACCCGTGAGCGTCTCTATATCGAGACCATGGAAAAAGTGCTTAGCCACACGCGTAAAGTGCTGGTTAATGACAACAAAGGCGGAAACCTGATGGTGCTGCCACTGGATCAGATGCTTAAGGGCGGTTCAGCGCCGGCAGCGAAGGCTGACACCAACGGTGCCAACAACCTGCTGCGTCTGCCACCGGCGTCATCCGGTAGCACAAGCGCAACAACCACGTCTTCTTCGAACGATGGTGACATTATGGACCAACGCCGTGCTAACGCGCAGCGTAACGACTACCAGCGTCAGGGGGAATAAGGATGCGTAAGTCAGTTATTGCGATCATCATCATCGTACTGGTCGTGCTTTATACCTCTATCTTCGTCGTGAAAGAGGGTGAACGTGGGATTAAGTTCCAGTTCAGCAGCGTCGTCCGTGACAGTGATAAACGTCCGGTGATCTATGAGCCGGGCCTGCACTTCAAGGTGCCGTTCATTCAGTCGGTGAAAACGCTCGATGCGCGTATTCAGACCATGGATAACCAGGCCGACCGTTTCGTCACGAAAGAGAAGAAAGACCTGATCGTTGATTCCTATATCAAATGGCGCATCAGTGATTTCAGCCGTTACTTCCTGGCGACAGGCGGCGGCGACGTTTCTCAGGCGGAAGTGCTGTTGAAACGTAAGTTCTCTGACCGTCTGCGTTCTGAGATTGGTCGTCTGGATGTGAAGGATATCGTGACCGACTCCCGCGGTCGTCTGACCCTGGAAGTGCGTGATGCGCTGAACTCCGGTACAGCGGGCACGGAAGACGAAGTGGAAACGCCAGCGGCGGACGATGCGATCGCTAAAGCGGCAGAACGTGTTCAGGCTGAAACCAACGGCAAAGTGCCGGTGATCAACCCGAACAGTATGGCCGCGCTGGGTATCGAAGTGGTCGACGTGCGTATCAAGCAGATCAACCTGCCTGTGGAAGTGTCGGAGGCGATTTACAACCGTATGCGCGCTGAGCGTGAAGCGGTCGCCCGTCGTCACCGTTCACAGGGCCAGGAAGAGGCTGAGAAACTGCGTGCGGCAGCGGACTATGAAGTGACCAAGACGCTGGCGGAATCTGAGCGTCAGGGCCGTATTCTGCGCGGTGAAGGTGATGCGGAAGCCGCGAAGCTGTTCGCCGATGCGTTCAGCCAGGATCCAGACTTCTACGCCTTTATCCGTAGCCTGCGTGCTTACGAGAATAGCTTCCAGAGCAACCAGGATGTGATGGTGCTCAGCCCGGACAGCGATTTCTTCCGTTATATGAAGACGCCGACTAACGCAACGCGATAAACTCAGACTCGTTTGAGTATTCAAACCACCGCTTCCCATGGAGCGGTGGTTTTCTTTTATAAGGAATAAAAATGAATTCAACCATTTGGCTCGCGCTCGCGTTGGTGTTAGTGCTGGAAGGCCTTGGCCCGATGCTTTATCCGCGCGCGTGGCGTCGCATGATCGCGACGATGAGCCAACTTCCCGATAATATTTTGCGTCGTTTTGGCGGCGGTCTTGTGGTTGCTGGCATCGTGATCTACTACATGTTGAGGAAAACGATTGGCTGATCAAAAAGTGGTCTGATTTGGGATATTCTGAGGTCAAAAAGTGCTGTATATCTGAAAAAGCGATGGTAGAATCCATTTTTAAGCAAACGGTGATTTTGAAAAAAATGGGTAACAACGTCGTCGTACTGGGCACCCAATGGGGTGACGAAGGTAAAGGGAAGATTGTTGATCTTCTGACTGAACGGGCTAAATATGTTGTACGCTACCAGGGCGGTCACAACGCAGGCCATACTCTCGTAATCAACGGTGAAAAAACCGTCCTCCATCTTATTCCATCAGGCATTCTTCGCGAAAACGTCACCAGCATCATCGGTAACGGCGTTGTGCTGTCTCCAGCTGCGCTGATGAAAGAGATGAAAGGTCTGGAAGACCGTGGTATCCCTGTTCGCGAGCGCCTGCTGCTCTCCGAAGCCTGCCCGCTGATCCTGGATTATCACGTGGCGCTGGACGTTGCGCGTGAAAAAGCGCGCGGCGCGAAAGCGATCGGTACCACCGGTCGTGGTATCGGCCCGGCGTATGAAGATAAAGTGGCACGTCGCGGTCTGCGCGTAGGCGACCTCTTCGACAAAGCAACCTTCGCTGAAAAACTGAAAGAAGTGATGGAATATCACAACTTCCAGCTGGTGAACTTCTACAAAGCTGACGCTGTTGACTACCAGAAAGTGCTGGATGACGTCATGGCGATTGCAGACATTCTGACCGGTATGGTTGTTGATGTGTCCGATCTGCTGGACCAGGCGCGCAAGCGTGGCGATTTCGTCATGTTTGAAGGTGCGCAGGGTACGCTGCTGGACATCGACCACGGTACCTATCCGTACGTTACCTCCTCTAACACCACCGCAGGTGGCGTGGCGACCGGCTCTGGCCTGGGTCCACGTTATGTCGATTACGTACTGGGCATCATCAAAGCGTACTCCACTCGCGTGGGTGCGGGTCCATTCCCGACCGAACTGTTTGATGAAACCGGCGAGTTCCTGTGCAAGCAGGGTAACGAGTTTGGCGCGACCACCGGTCGTCGTCGTCGTACCGGCTGGCTGGATGCGGTTGCAGTGCGTCGTGCCGTGCAGATCAACTCCCTGTCTGGCTTCTGCCTGACCAAACTGGACGTCCTGGACGGCCTGAAAGAAGTGAAAATCTGCGTAGGCTACCGTATGCCAGATGGCCGCGAAGTGACCACCACTCCGCTGGCTGCTGACGACTGGGAAGGCATCGAGCCAATCTACGAAACCATGCCGGGCTGGTCTGAGACCACCTTCGGTGTGAAAGAGCGTAGCGGCCTGCCTCAGGCGGCGCTGAATTACATCAAGCGCATTGAAGAACTGACCGAAGTGCCGATTGACATTATCTCTACCGGCCCGGAT
The DNA here is from genome assembly GCF_026319105.1 of Enterobacter sp. HSTU-ASh6. Taxonomy (NCBI): domain Bacteria; kingdom Pseudomonadati; phylum Pseudomonadota; class Gammaproteobacteria; order Enterobacterales; family Enterobacteriaceae; genus Enterobacter; species Enterobacter sp. HSTU-ASh6. Next base: position 41,590 of record NZ_WSPD01000014.1, read on the forward strand.
CGTACTGAAACGATGATCCTGCGCGACCCGTTCGACGCATAATCTTCGTGAATACTGGCCTGCGGGGAGACCCGTAGGCCGGATAAGCGTAGCGCCATCCGGCGACCGCTCCTGGATCTCCGCTTTTTCGCCCCGTCTGTCAAATAAATTAGCCCCTAACTATCTGGCTGGTTTATCATCATTAATGAATATCTGTGCGGTTTGTCCGCGATTTCCCTTTTTCCTGAGGTTGATGTGCAGTTAACAAGTTTCACCGATTACGGCTTACGTGCGCTGATTTATATGGCGTCGTTACCCGATGGGAAAATGACCAGCATCTCTGAAGTCACAGAGGTCTACGGCGTATCCCGTAATCATATGGTCAAAATAATCAATCAACTTAGTCGTGCCGGATACGTTGCTGCCGTCCGCGGGAAGAATGGTGGGATCCGTCTCGGTAAACCGGCACAGAGCATTCGTGTTGGCGATGTGGTACGTGAACTGGAACCGCTCTCTCTGGTGAACTGCAGCAGTGAGTTCTGCCACATTACGCCCGCTTGCCGCCTGAAACAGGCGCTTTCTCAGGCCGTGCAACGTTTTCTCAAGGAACTGGACAACTACACGCTGGCCGATTTGGTTGAAGAGAATCAACCGCTTTATAAATTATTGCTGGTGGAATGAAGAAAATTTCCACCGGAGCTGACAACGGAGGAACCGACATGTCACACGATCCTTTCCAGGAACGCGAAGCCGAAAAATACGCGAATCCTATCCCCAGCCGCGAGTTCATCATTGAACACTTAACAAAACGCGAAAAACCCGCCAACCGTGAAGAACTTGCCGTTGAATTAAACATTGAAGGTGAAGAGCAAACTGAAGCGCTTCGCCGTCGCCTGCGCGCCATGGAGCGCGACGGGCAACTGGTCTTTACTCGCCGCCAGTGCTACGCGCTGCCGGAACGCCTCGATCTGCTGAAAGGGACCGTCATTGGTCACCGCGATGGCTTCGGCTTCCTGCGCGTTGAGGGGCGTAAAGACGATCTGTACCTCTCATCTGAACAGATGAAAATGTGCATCCACGGCGATCAGATCCTGGCGCAGCCGCTGGGCGCCGACCGTAAAGGTCGCCGCGAAGCGCGCGTCGTACGCGTTCTGGTGCCAAAAACCAGCCAGATTGTTGGCCGCTATTTTACCGACGCGGGCGTGGGCTTCGTGGTGCCGGACGACAGCCGTTTGAGCTTCGACATTCTGATCCCACCTGAAGAGGTGATGGGCGCACGCATGGGCTTCGTGGTGGTCGTTGAACTCACCCAGCGCCCAACCCGTCGTACCAAAGCGGTGGGTAAAATCGTCGAAGTGCTCGGTGACAACATGGGGACTACCATGGCCGTTGATATGGCGCTGCGTACCCATGAAATTCCGTATATCTGGCCGAAAGCGGTTGAAGAGCAGATCGAGAGCCTGCGTGAAGAAGTCCCGGAAGAGTCCAAAGTGGGCCGCGTGGATCTCCGCTCTCTGCCGCTGGTCACGATCGACGGTGAAGACGCTCGCGACTTCGATGACGCCGTCTACTGTGAGAAAAAGCGCGGCGGCGGCTGGCGTCTGTGGGTGGCAATTGCCGACGTAAGCTACTATGTTCGTCCGCATACCCCGCTGGATAACGAAGCGCGCAGCCGTGGTACCTCGGTCTACTTCCCGTCTCAGGTTGTGCCGATGCTGCCGGAGGTTCTGTCTAACGGCCTGTGCTCCCTGAACCCGCAGGTTGATCGCCTCTGTATGGTGTGTGAGATGACCATCTCCAACAAAGGGCGCTTAACCGGCTACAAGTTCTACGAAGCGGTAATGAGCTCGCATGCGCGCCTGACCTATACCAAGGTCTGGCATATGCTGCAGGGCGACCAGGATCTGCGCGAACAGTATGCGCCACTGGTCAAACACATCGAAGAGCTGCATAACCTCTACAAAACGCTGGATCAGGCGCGCGAGGAGCGCGGCGGGATCTCCTTTGAGAGCGAAGAGGCGAAGTTTATCTTCAACGCCGAACGTCGTATTGAGCGTATTGAACAGACCCAGCGTAACGACGCGCACAAGCTGATCGAAGAGTGTATGATTCTGGCGAACATCTCGGCGGCACGTTTCGTCGAAAAAGCCAAAGAGCCGGCGCTGTTCCGTATTCACGATAAGCCGTCGACGGAAGCCATCACCGCGTTCCGCTCCGTGCTGGCTGAACTGGGTCTGGAGCTGCCGGGTGGTAACAAACCTGAGCCGCGTGATTACGCTGAGCTGCTCGAGTCCATTGGCGACCGTCCGGATGCAGAAATGCTGCAGACGATGCTGTTGCGCTCAATGAAGCAGGCGATTTACGATCCGGAAAACCGCGGTCACTTCGGCCTGGCGCTGCAGTCTTACGCCCACTTTACGTCGCCGATCCGTCGTTATCCTGACCTCTCTCTGCACCGTGCTATCAAGTATCTGCTGGCGCAGGAGCAAGGCCATAAAGGAAACACCACTGAAACCGGTGGCTACCACTATTCGATGGAAGAGATGCTGCAGCTGGGTCAGCACTGCTCCATGACCGAGCGTCGGGCCGACGAAGCCACGCGTGACGTGGCGGACTGGCTGAAGTGTGACTTTATGCTGGACCAGGTGGGTAACATCTTCAAAGGCGTGATTGCCAGCGTGACCGGCTTTGGCTTCTTCGTTCGTCTGGATGAGCTGTTTATCGACGGTCTGGTGCACGTCTCCAGCCTGGATAACGACTATTACCGCTTTGACCAGGTCGGCCAGCGTCTGATTGGCGAATCGGGCGGTCAGACCTATCGTCTGGGCGACCGTGTGGAAGTGAAGGTCGAGGCGGTGAATATGGACGACCGTAAGATCGACTTCAGCCTGATCTCCAGCGAACGCGCGCCGCGTAACGTCGGTAAAACCGAGCGTGAAAGGGCGAAAAAAGGCGGCAACGGTAAAGCGAGCGGCAAGCGCCGTCAGGCCGGGAAGAAGGTGAACTTCGAGCCGGACAGCGCGTTCCGCGGCGAGAAAAAGCAGAAGCCGAAGGCGGCGAAGAAAGAAGCTCGCTCAGCGAAAAAGCCTTCCGCGAAGACGCAGAAAATAGCGGCTGCCACTAAAGCGAAGCGCGCAGCGAAGAAAAAGCAGGCGGAGTAAAATTCCCCTCACCCTGACCCTCTCCCCGAAGGGGAGAGGGAAAAGAACAGTCATAATGAGAACCATCAATGAGTGAAATGATTTACGGCATCCACGCGGTGCAGGCCCTTCTCGAGCGCGCGCCGGAGCGTTTTCAGGAAGTCTTTATTCTGAAAGGGCGTGAGGACAAACGTCTGATGCCGCTGATCCATGCCCTGGAAGCACAGGGTGTGGTGATCCAGCTGGCAAACCGCCAGTTCCTGGATGAGAAAAGCGAAGGCGCGGTTCACCAGGGGATCATCGCCCGTGTGAAGCCGGGTCGTCAGTATCAGGAAAACGATCTGCCGGATCTGATCGCTGAGCTGGAGAATCCGTTCTTCCTGATCCTCGATGGCGTAACCGATCCGCACAACCTCGGCGCGTGTCTGCGCAGCGCGGATGCGGCGGGTGTGCACGCGGTGATCGTGCCGAAAGACCGTTCTGCACAACTGAACGCGACGGCGAAGAAAGTGGCCTGCGGCGCGGCGGAAAACGTTCCGCTTATCCGCGTGACCAACCTGGCACGCACCATGCGTATGCTGCAGGAAGAGAACATCTGGATCGTCGGTACTGCAGGTGAAGCGGATCATACCCTGTACCAGAGCAAAATGACTGGCCGTCTGGCGCTGGTGATGGGGGCGGAAGGCGAAGGTATGCGTCGTCTGACCCGTGAGCATTGTGACGAGCTGATCAGCATCCCGATGGCGGGCAGCGTGTCCTCCCTGAACGTTTCTGTTGCAACGGGCATCTGTCTGTTTGAAGCGGTGCGTCAGCGTAGCTGATTTTCGCCTGGTGGCGCTTCGCTTACCGGGCCTACGGTTTTGTAGGCCGGGTAAGGCGAAGCCGCCACCCGGCAAAACAACCTCACTCCTCTAACGACCGCAAATGGTCATCCTTCCTCAGCGTCATCAGCGCGACAATACTCACTACCGCCGTCGCCATCACGTAATACGCCGGAATATTCAGGTTGCCCGTTTCTTTAATCAGGCCGGTGATAATCAGCCCCGCACAGCCCGAGAAAATTGCATTCGACAGGGAGTAAGCCAGCCCAAGCCCGGTATAGCGCACGCGCGTCGGGAACATCTCAGAGAGCATTGCCGGCCCCGGCCCTGCCAGCATGCCTACCAGACCGCCTGCAATCAGGACCACGACTGTCTTCACCGCCAGGGTGCTGGACTCCGCCTGCAGAATTTTCAGCAGCGGCAGAGCGAGGATCAGCAGCAAAACAGTGGCGATAATCATCACCGTGCGGCGGCCAATTCTGTCGCTCAGGATCCCTGACGGAATAATCGTCAGCGCAAAACCTATATTCGAAATTACCGCGATCAGCAGCGCCTGGTTAAACCCGGTATGCAGGGCTGACTGCAGATAGGTCGGCATAATCACCAGATAGGTGTACCCCGCTGCGGACCACACCATTACCCGGCCAATTCCCAACATGATGGCTTTCAGCGTGGCGACGGTATCCGCCTGAGGGGCAACCGGTTTTCCCTGCTGCTGCACAAAGCCTGGCGTCTCTTCCATACTGACACGTAGCCACAGCGCCACGATACCCATAGGCAACGCCAGGAAGAATGGAATGCGCCAGCCCCAGTCGTGCAGGGCTTCCGGCGTGAGGAGGGCGGAGAGCAGCGCCACAATGCCTGCGCCCGCTAACAAGCCCAGCGCCACGGTGAAGGACTGCCACGCGCCGTACAGGCCGCGTTTGCCGCGCGGGGCGAACTCGGTCATCAGTGAGACCGCACCGCCGTACTCACCGCCCGCGAACAACCCCTGCAGGATGCGCAGGAGCGTGATAATGAGCGGCGCGGCAATGCCAATGCTGGCATAGACCGGGACCATACCGATGGCGGCGGTGGCGAGCGTCATCAACACCAGCACAATAATCAGCGTCGGCTTTCGGCCAATCCGGTCGCCGATGCGACCAAACACCACCGCCCCCAGCGGACGGAAGAAGAAAGCGATGGCAAACGAGGCGTAGGTGAGGATCAGGCTGGTCAACCCCGCTTCGCCTTCAAGCTGGAAGAAATTCTTCGCAATGACGGTTGCGAGAAAACCATAGACCGCAAACTCATACCACTCGATAAAATTACCAATGGAGCCTGCAATTAATGCTCGCTTGTGCGCATCCGGTTGCATAACTTTCCTCACTGAAAGGGGGGGGGAATAAATTATTCAACAAAGAAGAGGTGGTGAAATAGTTTATTCTTATGTTCTGTGAGCTATTTCACGAATGATATCAGCGGGATCGCTACTGTGTGACCGCACTCCCATGCAGCGTTATCGGGGTCTGTCCATACTTACCTTCATTGCCACTGAAGGAGGGAAACAGCATGCACTGGCAGACCCATACCGTTTTTAATCAACCTTCACCACTCTCTAACAGCAACCTTTTCCTTTCTGATTGTGCCCTGCGTGACGCGGTGACCCGCGAAGGTGCTGAGTGGGATATTGAGCTTCTCGCCAGCATCGGCCAGCAGTTAGGTACTGCGGAATCGCTGGAGCTGGGCAGGCTGGCGAACGTGAATCCGCCGGAGTTATTGCGCTATGACCCCACCGGGGAGCGGCTGGATGACGTCCGCTTTCACCCGGCGTGGCACTTGCTGATGCAGGGACTGTGTGCCAACCGCGTACATAACCTCGCATGGGAAGAGGAAGCGCGTAAAGGCTCCTTTGTCGCCAGGGCCGCGCGGTTTGTGCTGCATGCGCAGGTGGAAGCCGGAACGCTGTGCCCCGTCACCATGACGTTTGCCGCCACACCGCTGCTGCAACAGGCACTACCTGAACCTTTCCGGCACTGGCTGACGCCATTACTGAGCGATCGCTACGATCCCCATCTCGCTCCGGCGGGGCAAAAACGCGGGCTGCTGATCGGCATGGGGATGACGGAAAAACAGGGCGGCTCAGACGTGCTCAGCAACACCACCAAAGCGGAGAAATGTAGCGACGGCAGCTACCGGCTGGTGGGGCATAAATGGTTTTTCTCCGTCCCGCAAAGCGATGCCCATCTGGTGCTGGCGCAGGCAAAAGGCGGGCTATCCTGCTTTTTTGTTCCGCGCTTTTTGCCTGACGGACAGCGCAACGCCGTGCGGCTGGAGCGCCTTAAGGACAAGCTCGGCAACCGCTCGAATGCCAGCAGCGAGGCAGAGTTTCTCGACGCCTCCGGCTGGCTACTGGGGGAAGAGGGCGAAGGGGTTCGGCAGATACTGAAAATGGGCGGGCTGACGCGCTTTGACTGCGCGCTGGGGAGCCACGGACTGATGCGTCGGGCGCTCTCGGTGGCGCTGTATCACGCCCATCAGCGGCAGACGTTCGGCAAAAACCTCATCGACCAGCCATTAATGCGCGAGGTCTTAAGCCGAATGGCGCTGATGCTGGAGGGGCAAACGGCGCTGCTGTTCCGTCTGGCCCGGGCGTGGGATAAACGAGCCGATCCGCAGGAGGCTGCCTGGGCGCGGCTGTTTACCCCGGCGGCGAAATTTAGCGTGTGTAAAGCGGGCATTCCGTTTGTGGCGGAAGCGATGGAGGTGCTGGGGGGCGTCGGATATTGCGAGGAGAGTGAACTTCCCCGTCTGTACCGCGAGATGCCCGTGAACAGCATCTGGGAAGGGTCAGGCAATATCATGTGTCTGGACGTGCTGCGGGTGCTGGCGAAGCAGCCGGGTATACACGACCTGCTTGCCGATGAGTTTGCGCAGGTAAAAGGGCAGGACAGACACTTCGACCGCAGCTGGCGACAGCTTCAGCAAAAACTGCGTAAGCCGCAGGAGGCACAGGGCAGGGAGATTGCTCAACAGCTCTTTTTACTGGGCGCCGGTAGCCAAATGCTGCGGCACGCGTCGCCCCCGGTGGCGCAGGCGTGGTGCCGCATGATGCTGGATACTCGCGGCGGTACGCTGATGAGCGAGCAGGTACAAAGTGACCTGCTGCTGCGCGCCACGGGTAGGGTTGGCTAGTTTTTAAGCTGGAACAGACTCACCAGTTCGGTCAGATGTGAGCCCTTCTCGCGCAGCGTTTGTGCGGTTTGTTCGCTGCGTGAGATGCGATCGGCATTGATATGCGACGCTTCGCCAATATGGGTCATGGCGAGATTCACCTGGCCTATGCCTGCGGATTGCTCGCGTGAGGCATGGTTAATCTCGGTGACCAGCTGGCTGATGTTATCGATATGAACGATGATGGCATCCATCGCCAGGCGCGTCTGTTCAGACAGCGCGTGACCCTCGCTCACTTTCCTGAGGGTATCGCCAATCAGCTGTTCAATCTCCTTCACTGCATTCGCACTACGCCCCGCCAGGGCACGAACTTCCTGCGCGACGACCGCAAACCCTTTACCGTGCTCGCCAGCGCGGGCCGCTTCCACTGCCGCATTCAGCGCCAGAATATTGGTCTGAAAAGCGATGGACTCGATCACGCGGGTGATGTCTTCAATGCGTTTTGACGCTTCGCGAATGTCATCCATGGTCGACACGGCGTGGGCGACGGTTTCCCCCCCCTGATGGACCGCGAGCGAGGTTTCACCCACCAGCTGCTGCGTTTGCTCCATGTTGGCGGCATTTTGCTGTACGGTCGCGGCCAGTTGCTCCATGCTGGCGGAGGTCTCTTCCACGCTGCTCGCCTGCTTGTTGATCTGCTCTGAAATCTCCCCGGTATCGGAGGCCAGCGCGTTGGTGCCCAAATGGATCTCACCTGCAGCTTCGCGAACCTGCAGCACAATTTTTTGCAGGCCGCCGCCGATGCCGTTGATGGCATCGATCAACTGCCCGACCTCGTCCTGTCGCGTCACGGGCAGGCTGGAGCGGAGATCGCCCGCGGCATATTGCCGGGCAAGATGGATCACGTTGCGCAGCGGCCGGGTCAGCATCCGGCGAATAAGCACCACGAACAGGGCTGCAAAGAGAATGGATAAGACCACGCCAGCCAGCAGGAAACGGTCGCGCATGGCGTTGACGCTTGCGAGCAGCACCGATTTATCCACTTCACCCACGATAGTCCAGTTCCAGCCTGGCAGCGGGGTGTACGCCATTTTCAGCGTGCGTCCATCGTCGCTTGTGCGTTCCAGCGTGCCAGGTTTGTCACCCAGCAGCTGTTGCTGCGTCGCGACGTCCCACCTGGGCAATTGCCCCTCTTCCGTGGTGTGGAACAGATATTGCCCGCGGGTTTTGCCGTTGCTGCGATCCAGCACAAAGAAATGACCGCTCTCGCCCAGGCGGCGGTTCAGGATTTTCTCGCGCATGACGCCCCAGGAGTGAGAGATGTCCACCCCGACAAAGACAATCGCAATGACCTGCCCTTCGGCATTTTTAACCGGCTGGTACTGAGTGATGTAGCGCTTGCCAAATAACAGGGCCAGGCCGCGGTAGACTTCACCTTTGTTAACGGCGGCAAAGGCCGGACTGGAGGCATCCAGAACGGTACCCATCGCCCGATCGCCATTCTCTTTGCGCAGGGACGTGGCGACGCGGACAAAGTCATTACCGCTGCGTACAAACAGCGTGGAAATGGCGCCTGTACGGTTCAGGAAATCGTCCGACAGGGTGTTGTTTTCATGCAGTCCGGTTTCTCCCCCTTTCAGCAGTGGAACGCTGAGCCCATTAATCGTCTGGGGTTGAGAAGCATCAATGCTCAGAGGCTGCGGTAAAAAGGTGGTAAACAGCCGGGTATAGCTCTCCACTTCTTCACTCAGGCTGGTGTTAAACATCTGCACCATGTCGACCATACCGGTGGACTGATTATGCAGATCCTCTACCGCAAGGGCTTCAAGCTGCTGGCTGGCTTTTTGGCTGAGCAGAAAAGTGAACAGCAGAAATAGCGTGGCGACACTGACGCCTGTAAGTAGCGATAGCTTCGCCCCCAGGCCTGCACGGCGAAAAACAGTGATCATAAATTGCTCATTATTGAAAAGGTATGGTTCTTCAACGGCAGAGCAGAGATTACGTTTACTAAATTAGTGTAACAAAATGTTATTTTATTGTTGTTAATTGGTTTTATCGGAGATAAAAAATTTGCAAAAACGAAAAGCCACTAAAAATAAGTGGCTTTTATCAGGAAGGGATTATACGTAGAGAATGGCCTGTACCCGCCAGTGGTCAATATGGTTATCTTCCTGCATCTGGATGATGCGATACCAGGAAGCACCCTGCTCATCGGCCTTTAATGCCACGACACGTTCAACGTCCTGCGGGCTCCCCGAGATATTATTCACGGAGATCTGGCCAATTTCATTCAGGCCAGTCACACAATCAGCACTGGCGAATTCTGCCGACTGCGCGGTTGTGCTCACCAGGCCTGCTGAGAGCAACAGAGAGGTCAAAGCAAGAGTTCGTTTCATCGTCAGCTCCATTTCACATATCTCCGGTATCCGCCGGGCAATCCTTCGCGAATAAACTCCCTTCCATTGACGCGGTCGTGGAGTTTATTGTGGACAGGAAAATGTCTATGGACGCAAAGCAGTGTAAATGTCGTTCAAAGGAAAACCATTATTTACGGTACAAAATTGCCTGTGAGTACCACTGTCCCGTTATGATGGTTTCGTCGATCATAATGATGACGTAGTAATCTGCTTTGGCGGCGACGGCTTGTGCTTTTATTGCCTCTTCTGCGTCATCCGGAGAACCGCGAACCAGCGCGGAGACGGTGCCCATTCGTTGTAATCCTTCCGTCTGATTACGACGAATCTCCTGTGGATGATCGGCGACCGGTGGAGCGGGCTGCGGCGTACCCTGCAGCGCGCTACAGCCACTGAGCAGAAACACCAGCAATAAAGCAGCAAACCTGCGCATAACCATATCTCGTTTCCTGATAGCCATAGTGTAGTTGTCTGTGAATTGAGTTTGCGGGGGAATGTTCCCGAAGTGTTAGCTGGGACGTATATTTCGAATGAAAATGACGTGAAAGCGTAACCCAGTTCTCAACATTATGAATCATACATTCGCAGAGGGTCGACAATGATTGAAATTGAAATACGCCACCTCGGCGACCATGAGATTTTACACGCGACGCCCGCGGGCAAACGTGATAAACCCCTACCGGTTGTCGTTTTCTATCACGGGTTTACGTCATCAAAGCTGGTTTACAGTTATTTTGCAGTGGCGCTGGCGCAGGCGGGGTTTCGGGTAGTGATGCCGGATGCTCCCGACCACGGCGCACGCTTCACGGGCGATGAACAGGCGCGGCTTGGGCGGTTCTGGCACATTCTTCACGGCAGTTTGACCGAGTTTGCCGGGTTGCGTGATGCGCTTTATGCGGCCGGGCTGGTGGCCGACAATCGACTGGCCGTGGCCGGGGCGTCGATGGGGGGGATGGCCGCGCTGGGGATTATGACGCATCATCCTGACGTGACGTCCGTCGCCTGTCTGATGGGCTCGGGCTATTTTACGTCGCTGGCGAAGACCCTTTTCCCCCCTCAGGATGTCGCGGAAGTGACGGCGAAGCTGGCAGAGTGGGAGGTGACCCGGGCATTGCCACGTCTGGCCGATCGCCCGCTGCTGCTGTGGCACGGTGATGCGGATGATGTGGTACCGCCCGAAGGCACTTTCCGTCTACAGCAGGCGTTAAAGCATGAAGGACGGGACGGTAATCTGACGTGCCTGTGGGAAGCGGGCGTCCGCCACCGCATCACGCCAACGGCGCTGGACGCCACGGTAGCGTTTTTCCACCAGCACCTTTAAACGCGCAGGATTTTTACGCCCTGATCCTCCAGCTTCTGGAGGATTTCCGGGTTGGCGCCTTTGCCGGTGATCACCATGTCGATCTGCTCGGCGCGGCTGAATAACATCCCTGCGCGCTCGCCCACTTTGCTGCTGTCGACCAGCACCACGAGCTTGCCCACGACGTTGAGCATGTTTTGTTCCGCCATGGCGGTCAACATATCGGTTTTATACAGGCCATCCGCGGTCAGGCCTTTGCCGCTGGTAAACATCCAGTGTCCGGCATAGAGACTGTTTTCGCTGTCCTGCGGGCTGAGCGTAATGGACTGACTCTTGTTGTACTGGCCGCCCATGATCACCACGCTCTCGTGCTCCTGATCGATCAGATAGTTAGCGAGCGGTAAGTAGTTAGTGATGATTTGCACCGGCTTGCCGCACATTTCGCGACCCAGCAGAAACGCCGTGGAGCCGCAGTTGATGACCACACTCTCGCCGGGATTCACCAGCTGTGACGCGGCTCTGGCAATTCGCACTTTTTCATCATGATTTTGTGCCTGATGGATATTCATCGGGGTCCAGCGAGGGCGCTGCTGGCTGATGGCCTCTGCCCCATTGCGGACCTTTTTCAGTTTGCCGCTTTCGTCCAGCTTGTTGATATCCCGCCGCGCCGTTGCCGGGGAGATCCCTAAACGTTCGATCACTTTCTCGACGGTGACGAACCCTGTTTGCGCCAGGAGTTCCAGGAGAATTTGATGCCGTTGCGCTTCCGTCATGAGCTATTCCGATAAGAATTGATTTGAAAAGATAATATTTGAAATAGCCTGAAAATACTAAAAGAAATATGGCCTCGCCAGGCATCCTGTCTGGCGAGGCGGCTGCACAATCAGAGGAAGGACTTGAATGGCAGGTCAGGCTCAATGGTGAAGCAATCATCGAAACCACGCGGGTAGTGATATTCGAGATTATCTTTGTCCAGCGGCCAGGTGAATTTGCCGCCGACCTGCCAGATGAACGGCTTAAAGCCATACTTCAGGCGATCTTTCTTCATCTCCCACAATACGCGGATTTCCTGCGGATCGGCCTGGAAATTCGACCAGATATCATGGTGGAACGGGATCACCACTTTGGTGTTCAGTGCTTCCGCCATGCGCAGCATATCGGCGCTGGTCATCTTGTCAGTAATACCGCGCGGGTTCTCGCCGTAGGAGCCCAGCGCCACATCAATCTGATGTTCGTTACCGTGCTTCGCATAGTAATTAGAGTAGTGAGAGTCACCGCTGTGGTAGAGGGAACCGCCAGGGGTTTTAAACAGATAGTTGACTGCACGCTCATCCATACCGTCTGGCAAAACGCCCGCGGCCTTTTGATCGGCTGGCAGGGTAATCAATGCGGTACGGTCAAAGGCATCCAGCGCATGGATTTCAATGTCTTTGATTTTCACCACGTCGCCTGGCTTCATCACGATGCAACGCTCTTTTGGCACTCCCCAGCCGACCCATAAATCCACGCAGGTCTGCGGCCCGATAAACGGCACGTTGTCAGGGCAGTTTTGCATCACAGCCGCCGCCACGTTGACGTCGATATGATCGTTATGATCGTGAGTGGAGAGCACGGCATCGATCTGGCGAATCGCAAAGGGATCAAGCACAAACGGTGTCGTACGCAGGTTCGGCTGTAGTTTTTCGACACCCGCCATGCGCTGCATCTGATGCCCTTTTTTCATCAGCGGGTTGCCGTGGCTCTGTTTGCCCGTGCCGCACCAGAAATCGACACAGATATTCGCGCCACCCTCTGATTTCAGCCAGATGCCGGTGCAACCCAACCACCACATTGCAAAGGTACCAGGAGCCACGTTTTCCTGTTCGATCTCTTCATTCAGCCAGCTACCCCATTCCGGGAAGGTGCTCAGAATCCATGATTCACGGGTGATGGTGTTCACTTTACTCATCGTTTTCACTCCTGCTTTAATCAAAAGTAATCATGTGGTGATTTGTTGTGATTAATGCTGGCATCCTTTTACGCACTTTGCAATGGTGAAAATGCGGAACTTTATCTGTTCTACTTCACGGTTTTGCCGCTTTCACCTTGTTAAACGAGTTCGTGATAGAAATTAATCGATTGAATTATATGGGTTAATTTGATTTTTCGATGCGAATGAAAAAGCCATCACTAACTGCATGGAAATAATTTGCGGGATACGTCACAAATAATCAAATGCAATCTTGTGGTGATTATTTGTGATTAATAGAGTGATGACACCAACCTCACAGGGATTGCCCCTTGTGTTCTCATTGCTGGAGAGAGTTATGGAGATCCTCTACAACGTCTTTACCGTTTTCTTTAATCAGGTAATGACTAACGCCCCGCTGCTGCTGGGGATTGTGACGTGCCTGGGTTATATCCTGCTGCGTAAAAGCGTGAGCGTGATTATCAAAGGCACGATTAAGACCATTATCGGCTTCATGCTGTTGCAGGCAGGGTCTGGCATCCTGACCAGCACCTTTAAGCCGGTCGTGGCGAAAATGTCGGAAGTGTATGGTATCAACGGCGCGATCTCTGATACCTACGCCTCAATGATGGCCACCATCGATCGCATGGGGGATGCCTACAGCTGGGTGGGTTACGCGGTTCTGCTCGCGCTGGCGCTGAACATCCTTTACGTTCTGCTGCGCCGCATTACCGGTATTCGCACCATCATGCTGACGGGGCACATCATGTTCCAGCAGGCAGGGCTGATCGCGGTGTCTCTCTTTATCTTCGGTTACCCCATGTGGACCACGATTATCTGCACGGCCGTGCTGGTATCGCTCTATTGGGGGATCACCTCCAACATGATGTACAAGCCGACGCAAGACGTCACTGACGGCTGTGGCTTCTCCATCGGCCATCAGCAGCAGTTTGCCTCCTGGATTGCTTACAAAGTTGCTCCGTACCTGGGTAAAAAAGAGGACAGCGTTGAAGATCTTAAGCTGCCGGGCTGGCTGAATATCTTCCACGACAACATCGTTTCAACCGCCATTGTGATGACCATTTTCTTCGGGGCCATTCTGCTCTCCTTCGGTATTGACGTGGTGCAGGCGATGGCGGGGAAAACCCACTGGACGGTCTATATCCTGCAGACCGGTTTCTCCTTCGCGGTGGCGATTTTCATCATTACTCAGGGCGTCCGTATGTTCGTTGCTGAGCTCTCGGAAGCCTTCAACGGGATCTCCCAGCGCCTGATTCCCGGCGCGGTGCTGGCCATCGACTGCGCCGCTATCTACAGCTTCGCGCCGAACGCGGTGGTCTGGGGCTTTATGTGGGGCACCATCGGCCAGCTGATTGCGGTGGGCATCCTGGTGGGCTGCGGCTCGTCCATTCTGATTATTCCTGGCTTTATCCCGATGTTCTTCTCCAACGCCACCATCGGCGTCTTTGCGAACCACTTTGGCGGCTGGCGCGCAGCGCTCAAGATCTGCCTGGTGATGGGCATGGTGGAAATCTTCGGATGCGTGTGGGCGGTCAAGCTCACCGGTATGAGCGCCTGGATGGGCATGGCGGACTGGTCAATTCTGGCCCCACCGATGATGCAGGGCTTCGCCTCCGTCGGACTGGTCTTTATGGCCGTCATCATCCTGATTGCACTGGCTTATATGTTCTTCGCGGGTCGCGCGCTGCGCGCTGAAGAAGATGCGGAAAAACAAACAGCAGAAGTTTCTGCTCATTAAGGAGTTTCGATTATGACCGTACGTATTCTGGCTGTCTGTGGCAATGGGCAAGGTAGCTCCATGATCATGAAGATGAAAGTGGACCAGTTTTTAACCCAGTCCAATATTGACCACACGGTAAACAGCTGTGCAGTGGGCGAATACAAAAGCGAGCTGAACGGCGCGGATATCATCATCGCCTCAACCCATATCGCCGGTGAAATTAGTGTGTCAGGCAATAAATATGTGGTGGGCGTCCGCAACATGCTGTCGCCAGCGGATTTCGGCCCCAAGCTGCTGGACGTGATCAAAGAACACTTCCCACAAGACGTGAAGTAAGGACGCCCAATGAAACTACGTGATTCGCTGGCGGAGAATAACTCCATCCTTTTACAGGCTGAGGCCAGCACCTGGCAGGAAGCGGTCAAGCTGAGTGTGGATTTACTTGTTAAGGCTGATGTAGTCGAGCCGCGTTATTACCAGGCCATTCTTGATGGCGTGGCCCAGCACGGCCCTTACTTTGTCATTGCGCCAGGCCTGGCCATGCCGCATGGCCGTCCGGAAGAGGGTGTGAAGAAAACCGGCTTCGCGCTGGTGACGCTGAAAACGCCGCTGGTGTTTAACCATGAAGATAACGACCCGGTCGACATTCTGATCACCATGGCGGCCGTGGATGCCAACACCCATCAGGAGGTCGGCATCATGCAGATCGTTAATCTGTTTGATGACGAAGCGAATTTTGACCGTTTACGCGCCTGCCGCACTGCGCAGGACGTTCTGGATTTAATTGATAACGCCACAGCGGCGGCCGTTTAAGAGGAATTGAATATGTCATTACCGATGTTGCAGGTTGCGCTGGATAACCAGACGTTGTCCCACGCTTACGAAACGACCCGTCTGATCGCCGAAGAAGTGGACATCATCGAGGTGGGCACCATTCTGTGCGTAGGCGAGGGCGTTCGCGCCGTTCGCGACCTGAAAGCGCTCTATCCACACAAAATCGTGCTGGCGGATGCCAAAATTGCTGACGCAGGAAAAATTCTCTCCCGCATGTGCTTCGAAGCTAACGCTGACTGGGTCACCGTGATCTGCTGTGCGGATATCAACACCGCGAAAGGTGCGCTGGACGTGGCAAAAGAGTTCAACGGCGATGTGCAGATCGAACTGACCGGTTTCTGGACCTGGGAGCAGGCACAGGCGTGGCGCGAGGCTGGCATTCAGCAGGTGGTTTATCACCGCAGCCGTGATGCCCAGGCCGCAGGCGTGGCGTGGAGCGATGCGGATATCAGCGCGATTAAACGCCTGGCGGATATGGGCTTTAAAGTGACCGTTACCGGTGGTCTGGCGCTGGAAGATCTGCCGCTGTTCAAGGGCATCCCGATTCACGTCTTTATTGCGGGGCGTAGCATTCGTGATGCGGCCTCTCCGGTAGAAGCTGCGCGTCAGTTCAAACGCTCAATCGCTCAGCTTTGGGGCTAAGGAGCGGGTATGTTGTCAAAACAGGTCCCGCTTGGCATCTATGAAAAGGCACTCCCTGCGGGGGAGTGCTGGCTGGAGCGGTTGCAGCTGGCAAAACAGCTGGATTTCGATTTTGTCGAAATGTCAGTGGATGAGACGGATGTGCGCCTCTCTCGCCTCGACTGGAGCCGCGAACAGCGTCTGGCGCTGGTGAGCGCTATCGCGGAAACGGGCGTGCGCGTGCCTTCCATGTGCCTCAGCGCCCACCGTCGTTTTCCGCTTGGCAGCGAAGATGATGCTGTGCGTGCGCAGGGGCTGGCGATCATGCGTAAAGCCATTCGCTTTGCGCAGGATGTTGGCATTCGCGTGATTCAGCTCGCCGGGTATGACGTTTACTACCAGGAAGCCAATGATGAAACGCGCCGTCGTTTTCGTGACGGCCTGAAAGAGAGCGTCGAGATGGCCAGCCGCGCGCAGGTGACGCTGGCGATGGAGATCATGGATTATCCGTTGATGAACTCCATCAGTAAGGCGCTGGGCTACGCGCACTACCTGAACAACCCGTGGTTCCAGCTCTATCCTGATATCGGCAATCTGTCGGCGTGGGATAACGACGTACAAATGGAGCTGCAGGCGGGGATCGGGCATATCGTGGCGGTTCACGTCAAAGATACCCGTCCTGGCGTATTCAAAAATGTTCCGTTCGGCACCGGGGTGGTGGATTTTGAACGGTGCTTCCAGACGCTCAAACAGACAGGCTACTGCGGGCCGTACCTGATTGAGATGTGGAGTGAAACGTCGGACGACCCGGCCGCGGAAGTGGCAAAAGCCCGGGACTGGGTGCGCGAGCGCATGGCGCAGGCGGGGTTACTGGAGGCTGAATATGCTTAAGCTCAAGCAGCAGGTCTTTGAGGCCAATATGGATCTCCCGCGTTACGGGCTGGTTACATTCACCTGGGGCAACGTCAGCGCTATCGATCGCGAGCAGGGGCGGGTGGTGATCAAACCGAGCGGCGTAGCGTATGACACCATGACCGTTGACGATATGGTGGTGGTGGATCTCAACGGACAGGCTGTGGAGGGAAAATGGCGTCCCTCTTCAGATACGGCCACGCATCTGGCGCTGTACCGACGCTATCCATCACTGGGCGGCGTCGTGCATACCCACTCGACCCATGCCACGGCCTGGGCGCAGGCGGGGCTGGCCATTCCGGCGCTGGGTACGACCCATGCGGACTATTTCTTTGGCGACATTCCCTGCACCCGCGCGTTAACGCAGGCTGAAGTGGAAGGGGAGTACGAACTCAATACCGGGAAGGTGATTATCGATACGCTGGGTGAAACTGAACCGTTGCATACGCCGGGTATTGTGGTCTATCAGCACGGTCCGTTCGCCTGGGGAAAAGATGCTCACGACGCGGTACATAATGCTGTCGTGATGGAGGAGGTGG
This sequence comes from Enterobacter sp. HSTU-ASh6, assembly GCF_026319105.1. NCBI lineage: Bacteria > Pseudomonadati > Pseudomonadota > Gammaproteobacteria > Enterobacterales > Enterobacteriaceae > Enterobacter > Enterobacter sp. HSTU-ASh6. The sequence continues at coordinate 58,992 of NZ_WSPD01000014.1, forward strand.
CACGCATGGCGTGGATTGCCCGCGGCATCAATCCGCAGCTTCAGGGCATTGATGATTACCTGATGAACAAGCATTTCATGCGCAAGCACGGCCCGAATGCTTATTACGGGCAGAAGTGAATAAGAGCTCTGGAATACCGAAAACAATTGTAACCGGTGGTATTTCAGAGCCATTCACAAAAAAAAGCCCCCGGGCAGGGGGCAACGTAAACTATGGCTATGTTCTCGTTGTTGGCTTTCCTGGTGCTAGCGTTAAAGCGTTATCGGTAAATATCTGCACTGGCGTGCATATTGCCGTTGCTGCCGGGCTCACGCGTCAGAACGACGTGATAGTAGGTTGCGCCCTGCGCATCGGTTTCTTCATTAAGCGCCTGATCTGCTTCACTTTCAGTGGCGAAATTATGATTAATGTAGATTACGCCCAAGCTTTGCACATCATCCATGTTCCTGGCCTGCCGGCCGTCTATTTTGATGGCTGCCATCGCGTTTGCACTGAGCAAAAGCGCCGCCATAATGGCTAATGCGATTTTTTTCATGATTTGCGCTCCACGACTGCGTGCTGTGAGAGAGGGGGATGCTCCTTCTTTAATTCAGGTGATCTCTGATTAAAGTGTAATCACTCATCCGGCGGGGATGCGTGACCATTTCTGATGCAGTTGTTCAAAAAAACACCGCTTCCTGATGCGATTAATTTTAAATCACCCACTTAGACCAGCTTTACGCTTTGTGCGAATTATTTGTGCAATCAGCTTGAGTTTCCGGGGGCGCGCAAGTATTATGACGCGTCAATTTTTCAGCCGACCTTTAACACGTTCCTTGCCTCCCCGGGCCTCGGCTGACCCAGACAGGAGGCTGAATAATCCGTAAGGAGCAATTCGATGCGTCATTACGAAATCGTTTTTATGGTCCATCCTGACCAGAGCGAACAGGTTCCGGGTATGATCGAGCGCTACACTGGTGCAATCACTGCAGCAGCGGGCACGATCCACCGTCTGGAAGACTGGGGCCGCCGTCAGCTGGCTTACCCGATCAACAAACTGCACAAAGCTCACTACGTTCTGATGAACGTTGAAGCGCCGCAGGAAGTGATCGATGAGCTGGAAACTAACTTCCGCTTCAACGATGCCGTTATCCGCAGCATGGTTATGCGTACTAAACACGCAGTTACCGAAGCATCTCCGATGGTTAAAGCGAAAGACGAGCGCCGTGAGCGTCGCGATGATTTCGCAAACGAAACCGCAGATGATTCTGATGCTGGGGATTCTGAAGAGTAATTTCTGATGACCAACCGTCTGGCGTTGTCCGGCATCGTATGCAGGGCTCCCCTTCGAAAGGTCAGTCCATCAGGAATTCCGCATTGCCAGTTCGTGCTTGAGCATCGTTCTGTGCAAGAGGAAGCCGGGTTTCACCGGCAGGCGTGGTGCCAAATGCCCGTTATTGTTAGCGGACACGAAAACCAGGCCATTACTCACAGTTTAACGGTCGGTAGTGCAGTAATCGTTCAGGGGTTCATTTCTTGCCACAAGGCAAAGAACGGTCTGAGCAAAATGGTTCTGCATGCCGAGCAGATTGATTTGATAGATTCTGGAGACTAGCCATATGGCACGTTATTTCCGTCGTCGCAAGTTCTGCCGTTTCACCGCGGAAGGCGTTCAAGAGATCGACTATAAAGATATCGCAACGCTGAAAAACTACATCACCGAAAGCGGTAAGATTGTCCCAAGCCGTATCACCGGTACTCGTGCAAAATATCAGCGTCAGCTGGCTCGCGCTATCAAACGCGCTCGCTACCTGTCCCTGCTGCCGTACACTGATCGTCATCAGTAATCGGGCACGGTCCATTAATACGACTTTAAGAGGATAAGGTAATGCAAGTTATTCTGCTTGATAAAGTAGCAAACCTGGGCAGCCTGGGTGATCAGGTAAACGTTAAAGCGGGCTACGCTCGTAACTTCCTGGTTCCACAGGGTAAAGCTGTTCCAGCTACCAAGAAAAACGTAGAGTTTTTCGAAGCACGTCGCGCTGAACTGGAAGCCAAACTGGCTGACGTTCTGGCGGCTGCTAATGCTCGCGCTGAAGCAATCAACGCACTGGGCACTGTTACCATCGCTTCCAAAGCTGGCGACGAAGGTAAACTGTTCGGTTCCATCGGTACCCGCGATATCGCTGATGCAGTTACTGCAGCAGGCGTTAAAGTGGCTAAGAGCGAAGTTCGTCTGCCGAACGGCGTTCTGCGTACCACTGGTGAGCACGAAGTTGACTTCCAGGTTCACAGCGAAGTGTTCGCTAAACTGGTTGTTAACGTTGTAGCTGAGTAATTTTTTACTCTGCTCACGTTGAAACGCCGGCCTTGCGCCGGCGTTTTGCTTTTTAAAGAAACCGGTTTTTAACGCGCCCGGATAAAACTGCCGTCAGGCTGGCGAGTAAACAGCACCTGCTGACCATTGCCGGTATCAATCGTTAATCCTGTCACCACACCGCTGGCATTCTGGCGAATCTGCACCATCTGCCCGTTCTGCAGGTTACTGAGCGGCTTACCCGCGCCTTCCACTTGCGCCATGGCATAGACGTCGGTCGGCGGCAGGTTGTGGTCGCGGAACAGCTGCGCCAGGGTTTTGCCCGGCTCCACGCGATAGGAACGCCACTGCTGTTCAATACCGGTGGGTTGTTGTGCCGGTGGCGCAGACGGGGTGGCGGCCTGCTCCTGCGGCTGTTCATCCTGAATGGGCTCAGGCTCAACCGGCGCGACCTGACCCGGATCGTTCGACGGGGTGACGAGTTGCGTCTGCATGGGTTGTGCGTCAGGCTGCGGTCGCGTTTGCGACTGAATGTCCAGCTGAGCGTTGCGGGTGACGGGCGCGGTATCGACATCATCGCCACCGGAAGGAAGCAGGAAGCCCACGATCACCATCAACGCGCCAATGATGATCCCTCTGCGATGCAGAGGCGGCAGCGGATCCATGATGCGAAAATTGTCCGGCGCCTGCCAGATTTTCGCCAGGGTAGGTTTCAGTTCAAATCGCCCGGGCATGGCACTCCTCCTGCTCCGCGTCTTTTTTATCCTGTGCTCCGAAGTATAGTTTGCTAACTGCCTGAACGACGTAGCAAACCCGACATCTGTGACATCAGTTCGGGATTAATCCTGGTTCTCTCTATTGTTTCTGTTTCGTCGCGGTTTGTCACCTTAACTTCAGACAAAGTTTTACCCATAAGGGCATGGCTGATATGCTGCCCGCTACTTTAAATGTGATGGAAGGAAAACCCATGACCACCCCGACTTTTGACACTATCGAAGCGCAGGCAAGTTACGGTATCGGCTTGCAGGTAGGACAGCAACTGAGCGAATCCGGCCTGGAAGGTCTGTTACCAGAAGCGCTGGTGGCGGGTATCGCTGACGCGCTGGAAGGCAAACAGCCTGCCGTTCCGGTCGATGTCGTACACCGTGCGCTGCGTGAAATCCACGAACGTGCTGACGCCGTGCGTCGTGCGCGCTTTGAAGAGATGGCAGCCGAAGGTGTGAAATATCTCGAAGAGAACCGTGAGCGTGAAGGCGTGAACAGCACCGAGTCCGGTCTGCAGTTCCGCGTGATAAATCAGGGCGACGGCGCAATCCCGGCGCGTACCGACCACGTTCGCGTCCACTACACCGGTAAACTGATCGACGGTACCGTCTTCGACAGCTCCGTCGCGCGCGGCGAACCGGCTGAATTCCCGGTGAACGGCGTTATTGCGGGCTGGATCGAAGCGCTGACCCTGATGCCAGTCGGTTCCAAATGGGAACTGACTATCCCGCATAACCTGGCATACGGCGAACGTGGCGCTGGCGCGTCCATCCCGCCATTCAGCACCCTGGTATTTGAAGTCGAGCTGCTGGAAATTCTGTAATCGACTTTTCTTATTTCCTCTCCCCGGTTGGGGAGGGGAAAATAGTGTTAAAACCTATAGTTACGACGTAATCAATATTTTATCTTGCAAACGAAACTGTTGCGTGTATTTTTGTGAGCTGTTTCGCGCTGTATGAGTGATATGACACTCACTTTCAACATATTGTTAACATAATATCTAAATCATAGTGTTCATCCCGCCGATTCTTACCTAATATCGATTAGCCCTTACACGGGGAACGTCATCTTTTGACGTATTTAAAGGCCAGAAGAGCCTTAACAACACAGACAGGCATAAACAGGAAAATATCACATGGTAGATCAGGTCAAAGTCGTCGCCGACGAAGAGGCGTCGTCTGAACAGTCGCTACGGCGCAATCTCACAAACCGTCATATTCAGCTTATTGCCATTGGGGGTGCCATCGGTACCGGGCTGTTTATGGGGTCAGGCAAAACCATCAGTCTGGCCGGGCCGTCAATCATATTTGTGTATATGATTATCGGTTTTATGCTGTTCTTCGTGATGCGTGCAATGGGTGAATTGCTGCTCTCGAACCTCGAATACAAATCCTTCAGCGACTTTGCTTCTGACCTGCTCGGGCCGTGGGCAGGCTATTTCACGGGCTGGACCTACTGGTTCTGCTGGGTTGTGACGGGTATGGCGGATGTCGTGGCGATCACGGCTTACGCGCAGTTCTGGTTCCCGGGACTGTCGGACTGGGTGGCCTCGCTGGCGGTCATTGTGCTGCTGCTGAGCCTCAACCTTGCCACCGTTAAAATGTTCGGTGAGATGGAATTCTGGTTCGCGATGATCAAGATCGTGGCGATTGTCGGACTCATCGTGGTGGGTCTGGTGATGGTGCTGACGCACTTCCAGTCCCCAACCGGTGTTCAGGCATCGTTCACCCATCTGTGGAATGACGGGGGCTGGTTCCCGAAAGGCATCAGTGGCTTCTTTGCGGGCTTCCAGATCGCGGTGTTCGCCTTTGTGGGGATTGAGCTTGTCGGTACGACCGCTGCGGAAACCAAAGATCCGGAGAAATCACTGCCGCGCGCAATCAACTCCATTCCGGTGCGTATCATCATGTTCTATGTCTTCGCGCTGATCATCATTATGTCGGTGACGCCGTGGAGTTCAGTGGTGCCAAGCAAGAGCCCGTTCGTTGAGCTGTTCGTGCTGGTGGGTCTGCCTGCTGCCGCGAGCCTGATTAACTTCGTGGTGCTGACTTCTGCGGCCTCGTCGGCCAACAGCGGCGTGTTCTCTACCAGCCGTATGCTGTTTGGTCTGGCGCAGGAAGGCGTGGCGCCGAGCGCGTTCGCGAAGCTGTCTAAACGTGCCGTACCGGCGAAAGGGCTGACCTTCTCCTGCATGTGCCTGCTGGGCGGCGTGGTAATGCTCTACGTGAACCCAAGCGTGATTGGCGCGTTTACCATGATCACCACGGTCTCTGCGATCCTGTTCATGTTCGTCTGGACCATCATCCTGTGTTCATACCTGGTGTACCGCAAGCAGCGTCCACACCTGCATGAAAAATCAATCTACAAAATGCCGCTGGGCAAGCTGATGTGCTGGGTGTGCATGGCGTTCTTCGTGTTCGTACTGGTTCTGCTGACGCTGGAAGATGATACCCGTCAGGCACTGATCGTCACGCCGCTGTGGTTTATCGCGCTGGGGCTGGGCTGGATGTTTATCGGTAAGAAACGGATGGCAGGCATGCGGTAAGCATGTTGCCGGGTGGCGCTGACGCTTACCCGGCCTACGTTCGAGGTCGTTGTAGGCCCGGTAAGCGCTAGCGCCACCGGGCTTTTTTATTCCCCCGCTAATGCCCGCGGGAACAGAACGTTATTCTCCAGACTGATGTGCTCCATCAGGTCATCGATCATCTCGTTAATGCCGTTATACATCGCTTTCCATGTGGTGCACGCTTCCGGTGGCGGGGTGACGTTGTGGGTGGTGTGCTTGATCACCTCCAGCAGTTCGCCCGCCTCATCATGTTCGCTTTCCATTACGCTGATGGGCCCCATCGCCTGACTGCCCATTCCCTGTTTTATCATCGGGAAGAGGATCTGCTCCTCTTTCATCATGTGGCTGGAGAGCTCTTCGTGCAGCAGGGTCAGGTATTTCGCCAGGCCGCGGGGTACGGAAGGTTTGTCGGCATGAACGCGTTCCACTTTGGTCGCCTGCAGGATCAGTTCCGGCAGTTGTTCGCGATGACGGTCATGGTAACGTTTGATGATATGGTCAATGATTTCCGCAAGCGGGGCGGCGCGCCAGTCCTTGTCGACAGGCTGCACGGCCAGCTGTGCCAGCTCTGCTTCAATTACCTCAACGTCCAGCGCCTTGCGCGAAGCCGCACGCGCCAGGGTTTGTTTACCACCGCAGCAGTAATCCATATCGTATTTACGGAACAGCGCAGAAGCGCGAGGAATGGAGAGCGCCAGCTCGCCAAGGGGTTGGTCGCGTAAGGCCATAGCAGTTACCTCGTCATCAATAATATAAATTGCATATTAAATGCATCTTTATGGTGATGCTATAACCCTTAGGAGGGAAGGGTGAAAATGCGATGCAGATCACAAAAAAATAGCTCTTTTAACTCCCTGAATGGGCTCGGGAAAATCCTTTAGAAACTTTTTAAAAGTGGAGAAACAGTAAACAACCCGCCGCGCCTGCCGATAGATCCACGTCAGACAAACCTGCATATAACAAAGGCAACGCATGTTTAAACGTATAAAAGTCATTACCCTTCTCATTTCGGTGCTGCTTGTGCTCGGCATCATGCAAGTGATTTCCGCCGGTATCTTTATCAACGCGCTGAATAACGATAAAGACAACTTCACCGTGTCGCAGCTTTCCAGCAAAAATGTGGCGGAGTTTACCGACGCGTGGATCAGCCTGAACCAGGCGCGCGTCACCCTGAACCGCGGGATGCTGCGCCTGCAAAGCAGCATGGCCTCGCAGATTAACGGCGGCCAGTTAAATGAGCTGGTGAACACGGCGAAAAACCTGCTGGCGGAAGCGCAGGTCCATTACGATAAATATTATGCCTTGCCGAATACCCCGGGGCTGGATGAAAACCTGGCGAACCGGCTTGAAGAGCAGTACCGCATATACTCCGCGACGCTGACGCAAATGAACGTTCTGCTGAGCCAGGGCAATCTGGAAGATATGTTTAAGCAGAATGCGGAGCAAAAACAAAACGCGATGCAGACGGTTTATCGTGAATGGCGTGAAGCGCAGGCTGCGCTGACAGATAAAGGCATTCAGGATAATGAAAGTGATTACAAGCGCATCCTGTGGATCCTCTCTGCGGTGATGTTGCTGGTGATTGTGGTGATTATTTCCAGCTGGATAGCCATGCGCCGCGTGCTGCTGCTGCCGCTGGAAGAGGTCATCAACCATATCCGTGCCATTGCGGCAGGGGATTTGACCCAGCCGATTCAGGCAGACGGTAACAATGAAATGGCGATCCTGGCTCGCAACGTGCAGGAGATGCAAACCTCGCTGGCGAACACCGTGGGCGTGGTGCGAGAAGGGGCCGATACCATTTACACTGGTGCCGGTGAAATTTCTGCCGGCAGTAACGATCTCTCTTCCCGTACCGAACAGCAGGCTGCTTCCCTGGAAGAGACGGCAGCCAGCATGGAACAGCTGACGGCAACCGTGAAGCAGAACGCCGATAACGCGCGTCAGGCTTCCCGTCTGGCGCTGGATGCCTCTTCAACGGCGAAGAAGGGCGGAAACGTGGTCGAAGGCGTTGTGCGTACAATGGAAGAGATCGCCACCAGCTCCAGTAAAATCGCGCAAATTACTAACGTGATCGACGGTATTGCCTTCCAGACTAATATCCTGGCGCTTAACGCGGCGGTGGAAGCGGCGCGAGCAGGTGAGCAGGGGCGTGGCTTTGCGGTGGTGGCCGGTGAAGTGCGTACCCTGGCTCAGCGCAGCGCCCAGGCGGCGAAAGAGATCAAAGCGCTGATCGATGATTCCGGCGAGCGGGTAAACGCCGGCTCGCAGCTGGTTAATGAAGCCGGAGCCACGATGGCTGAGATCGTTAATGCGGTTACCCGCGTGACCGACATCATGGGTGAAATTGCCTCGGCTTCTGACGAGCAGAGCCGCGGTATCGACCAGGTGGGCCAGGCGGTAGCCGAGATGGACCGCGTGACCCAGCAGAACGCCTCGCTGGTGGAAGAGTCTGCGGCCGCGGCTGCCGCGCTGGAAGACCAGGCTGCTCGTCTGAACGATGCGGTGGCGGTGTTTAAAATCATCCGCAACCAGGCGGTCAAAACGGCACCGGTAAAAACCTACGTGCCTAAAACGCAGCCCGTCGCGGCTGCGTCTGAAGCGAACTGGGAAACGTTTTAATATCATGCCGGGTAAGGCGTAGCCGCCACCCGGCAAAAATCACATCTCCGACGCCGGAACGACCCTCGGTTTTTCCGGCTTTGCTTTCACGGCCATCACCACCCCTACCACCAGCAACGCGATCCCGCAGGCCGTTAACAGCGGCGGCACGCTCTGGCGCATCAGGAAGGTATACAGCAACCCGGCCAGGGTTTCGAAGACGATCAGCGGACCTAAGATCACCGTCGGCAGCTTCTGGCTGGCAATGTTCCAGCACAGCGCGCCCACCCAGGAGCAGAGCACGGCAATGGCGATCATCAGCCCGACAAAGACCCACGGTCGCGGTCCGAAGGGCTGGGCGAAGTCCGGCTGTTGATGGCTTAACCAGATACACGCCCCAACATATCCCGCCAGTGAGACCGGCAGCGTCACCAGCGCCTGCGCCGTTGCCCACATCATTGGATGTTTTTCCGGGTTCTCCCGCAGCCAGCGCGCATTGCGCAGGGCATACCAGGCCCAGCATGCGACAGAAATAAACGCCAGGCCGATCCCCGAGCCGTAACGCCAGAGGCTGAAGTCCACCCGCCCATGACGCAGTTCGGCAATATTGACGCATACCAGACCCACGGCGGTGCAGATCAGCGCTGGCGCCATTTTTGACCACGCCAGTTTGCCATCTCGCTGGCTGTAGAGCAGGTTCGCAAAGACGGGGATGACGACCGGCAGCGTACCGATAATCATGGTCGACACCGGCGCGCCGGTACGCTGAATGGCGCTGGCGAGGCACACGTAATAGATAAGATTACCCATCATGGTCAGCGCCAGCGCGGTGCCCCAGTCCTGACGGCTAAGCTGACGCAAGCGCGCGCGTCCCAGCCACGCCAGGGGGAGGGCAATTAGCCCCAGCGCCAGATAACGTCCTGTCGACTGCAGCAGTGCCGGGTATTCGGGCACGATCAGCGGACCGACAAAAATCAGCCCCCACATCATCCCGGCCAGCAGGGCATACAACACACCACTAATCATTTTTCCATCCACATTGATTCACGTTGCGATCAGTGTAGGCGGGGCAAAGGGGGGGCGTATTGTATGAGATTGCGCATTAGCGCCGGGCGACCTGCTTCTGATAGCGCACGGGGGTAATGCCGTAGCGGCGGGTAAACGCGCGGGTTAAATGCGACTGGTCGGTCAGCCCGGTTGCGGCGGCGACTTCTGCTGCGGGCATGCCGTGCGTGAGGAACGCCTTGGCGCGCCACAGGCGGATGGCCATCAGCATCTGATGCGGCGTCACATGAAAATGGGCTTTGAACTGGCGCTGGAAATGATACGGGCTCAGCGAGACGACGCTGGCCAGCTCGTCCAGCGTCAGGGCGTGCATATAGTTATCGTGCAGATACTCACGCACCCGTTCGAACCGGTGTGCCCCTTCGTGAATAACCGGCGCGTGGTGGGCTAACGGCTGGAAGGTCTCAATCAGATCCAGCAGCAGCCCTTTTTGTGCCAGCGGGTCGTCCGTGTGCCACAAACCATAAATGAGTCTGCCGATTTGCTGCGAGCGCAGCGGGTCATAACGGGTCACATCGCTAAACCACCAGTGCCGGAGGCCGGTAACCTCTTCCAGCAGATCGGGTTCGATGTACACCATCCGGTAGCGCCAGCCGTCTTCGGTGGCGGATTCACCGGTATGGATCTCGTCCGGGTTCATGGTCACAACGGATTTTTCAGGGGCGAGATGCTGGGTGCCGCGATAGCGAAAACGCTCGGCACCGGTTTCAATGGTGCCGATTCCGAAGGCTTCGTGAGTGTGAGGCTCAAAGGCATAGCGGGAAATATGCGCGTGATAGAGTTCGATGCCCGGCACCTGCGCCAGATGGCGAAAGCGCGCGTGGTCTCTCTCATCAATGAACTGTTCCGGTACGCCTTGCACGGGGAGCCTCCTCATGGGTCATCTCTCCATTATCAAAGATGACCCGAGGGGATGCCACAAAAAATAACCAGTTCTTAACAATTACAGGATGGCTTTGACGCTCTCCGCCAGCGGCGTGGTCGGGCGGCCGATCAGTTTGCTCAGGGTACGGCTGTCGTCGTACAGGCCGCCTTTTGACGCGCCCACATCGGAGTCCGCCAGCATATCCGCCAGCCCTGCCGGCAGACCAACCCCCTTCAGCGCGGCGGCAAAATCCGCCTCACTGAGGTTCTGATAGGTGACCGGCTTCCCGCTCTGTTTGCTGAGCTCAGCCGCCAGTTCGCTCAGCGTCCAGCCGTGGTCGCCCGCCAGTTCGTAGACCTTGCCCGCATGACCCTCTTCAGCAATCACTTTGGCCGCCGCTGCGGCATAGTCTGCACGGGTGGCAGAGGCAATCTTGCCGTCACCGGCTGCACCAATAAAGACGCCATGCTCCAGTGCAGGCGGCGCGCTTGCCAGATAGTTTTCGGTATACCAGCCGTTGCGCAGCAGGGCATAAGGAATGCCGGACGCCGCCAGTGCGTTTTCCGTTGCAACGTGCTCAACGTGCAGACCCAGCGGAGAGGTGTCCGCATGCAGCAGGCTGGTGTAGGCGATAAATTTCACGCCAGCGGCTTTGGCGGCGTTAATCACGTTCTGGTGCTGTGTCGCGCGCTGGCCGACTTCGCTGGACGAGATCAGCAGCAGCTTATCCACGCCATTCAGCGCAGCGGTGAAGGCGGCTTCGTCGGTGTAGTCAGCCTGACGCACTACAATCCCCTGCTGGCTCAAGGCTTGCGCTTTCGCCGGGTTACGTACGATGGCTACAATCTGGCCGGCCAGGACGGCTTTTAGCAGTTGTTCGATAACAAGATGGCCAAGCTGGCCGGTAGCGCCGGTAATCGCGATCATGATGAATCTCCTTCGTGTTTGTCTGGTGTTGTGGCACACTAGCACCATAGCTAACTTTTAGTAAGTACGTACAAAAAGGTAAGTATGAAAACAACGATCCCGACGCTCAGCGAACAAATGCGCGATGGCAATCTTTTTGCGGAACAGTGTCCTTCGCGGGAGGTACTCAAACACGTGACCAGCCGCTGGGGGGTACTGATTCTGCTGGCCCTGCGCGAGGGAACGCACCGCTTTAGCGATCTGCGCCGTAAAATGGGCGGCGTAAGTGAAAAGATGCTGTCCCAGTCACTCCAGGCGCTGGAGATGGACGGGTTTGTCGATCGCGTGTCGTATCCGGTTGTGCCGCCGCACGTAGAGTATAGCCTGACGCCGCTTGGCGTAGAGGTGAGCGAGAAAGTCGCCGCGCTGGCGGACTGGATCGAGGTGAATACGCCGAAGGTGATGGCGAATCGGGACGAGCGTGCGGCGTAAAAGGCGGGAATGTGCGGCCTGATGCCCTCACCCTGACCCTCTCCCACAGGGAGAGGGAAGTTTTTCTTTTACTTGCTCAGGTCAAGCTGATAAATGGCGAACCCAATATCATCCGTCGCCACCTGTTGCATCGGATACTGCGCCTTATCCTTAATAAACGCGGCTGCCTTATCGGACGGTGAGGTTTCAACGCGGATGTCCAGTGGCGTCGCGCTGTGGATCGGCGCCAGACGCCAGTTGTTATCCACCGCCGGGTGAATTTCTCCACGCTTTTTCGACTCCGCGCCGATCCAGGCGGCCAGCACCGCGCGGTTTTCGTCAGGCGAGGCAAAGGCGATGTGGCTGTCCCCCGTACCGGCAAACTTGCCGCCGTAGGCGCGATAGTTATTGGTCACCACCAGGAAGATGGCTTTAGGATCAATGGCTTTGCCGTTGAAGGTCAGGTTTTTGATGCGCTCTGCCTGCGGGTTAATCGCCTGACACTCGCCGTCATATTTTGCCGGCTGGGTCACGTCAATCTGGTAATTCACGCCGTCGATCACGTCGAAGTTGTAGGTGCGAAAACCGTCCCAGTTAATCAGCGACTGCGGCTTACTGCTGTGCGGATCAATCTGGTTAAACTGCCCGGCGGAGCACTCCAGCCACTCTTTTACCTCCTGACCGGTCGCTTTAACCACCACCAGCGTGTTCGGGTAGAGATAGAGATCGGCGGCGTTACGGAAGGTCAACTGGCCCTTTTCAACCTCCACATAGCTTGCCGGATCGTTCTTACGCCCGCCCACTTTGAACGGTGCCGCGGCGGACAGGACCGGCAGTTTTGCCAGATCCGGATCGCCCTGAATAAAGTGTTCGGCATAGGCTTTCTGCGCCATGTTGACCACCTGGACGGTCGGGTCATCCTGCACCAGCGCCAGGAAGCTGTACATATTGTCGGCGGATTTGCCGATCGGTTTGCTGACGAATTCACGGGTGGCGTCGTGATCGTGCTTCAGCACGTCGACCAGCTTTTTATCTTCCGCCGCCAGTGACTTTTTCGCTGCCGCGTCGTAAATCGGGCGCGCTTCAGCTTTTGACTGCGTGACCTTCCAGCTGCCGCCGTCGTTATTCAGCACCAGATCCACCACGCCGAGATGGTCGCCCCACATGCCTGGCATCACCGATGGCACGCCGTTGAGCGTCCCTTTCTCAATGTCCGCTCCTTTGATGCTGGCAAAATCGTTGCCCGGGAAGACCGCGTGAGCGTGACCGAAAAGGATCGCGTCGACGCCCGGAACTTCACTCAGGTAGTACACGGAGTTTTCTGCCATGGCCTGGTACGGATCGGCCGAGAGGCCGGAATGGGCGACCACGACAACCAAATCCGCCCCTTTCTCGCGCATCTCCGGCACGTATTTACGCGCGGTCTCGGTAATGTCGTTAACGGTGACTTTGCCGCTGAGATTCGCCTTATCCCACGTCATGATTTGCGGCGGCACAAAACCGATGTAGCCGATTTTCAGCGTCTGCTTGTTACCGTCCTGGTCGACCACCTCTGTCTCTTTAATCAGGTAAGGGGTAAAGAGCGGTTTTTGGGTCTTAACATCGATGATATTGGCGTTAACGTACGGGAATTTGGCCCCTGCCAGCGCATCATGTAGGTATTTCAGGCCGTAGTTGAATTCGTGGTTGCCGAGGTTGCCGACGGTGTAGTCCAGCGTGTTCATCGCTTTATACACAGGGTGGATCTCGCCTTTTTTCAGTCCCTTCGCCGCCATGTAATCGCCGAGCGGGCTGCCCTGAATGAGATCGCCGTTGTCGACCAGCACGCTGTTTTTCACTTCACCGCGCGCGGCGTTGATCAAACTTGCCGTACGTACCAGACCGAATTTTTCCGTCGGGGTATCTTTGTAGTAATCGAAGTCCATCATGTTGCTGTGCAGGTCGGTTGTTTCCAGAATACGCAGATCAACCGTCGCCGCCTGCACGCTCGCTGCAATCAACGTCGCCAGGAGCGTTGCGCTAAACTTAATCATCAGAGGAGTCCTTTTTTCGATCCAGGCCACAAAAGAGTATGTATCTATAACGTGTTGCTTACAGAAATGTGAATCCTGACAGAAAAAAGTAACCTGAAACCGGAATTGCTTCACAGATAGCGGAATTGTTCACATTACGATATAACTAAAACAAAGAGTTAACCTCACTGCGTTAACAAAGAGGTGGAAAATGCTAGATAAGATTTGTCAGCTCGCACGGGATGCGGGGGAAGCCATCATGCAGGTGTATGACGGTAGTGAACCCATGGAGGTTGTCAGTAAAGCAGATGACTCTCCGGTCACGGCAGCGGATATCGCGGCGCATAAGGTGATCCTGCAGGGTTTACAGGCCTTAACGCCGGACATCCCTGTGCTCTCTGAAGAAGCGCCGCAAAGCTGGGAAGAGCGTCAGCACTGGCAGCGTTACTGGCTGGTAGACCCACTGGACGGGACGAAAGAGTTCATCAAGCGCAACGGTGAGTTCACCGTCAACATTGCCCTGATCGAGAAAGGCAAAGCGGTGCTGGGCGTGGTCTACGCGCCGGTGTTAAAAGTGATGTACAGCGCCGCAGACGGGAAGGCCTGGAAGGAAGAGTGCGGCGTACGTAAGCAGATCCAGGTGCGCGATGCGCGTCCACCGCTGGTGGTGATTAGCCGTTCGCACAGCGACAGCGAGCTGCAGGAGTATCTGCAACAGCTGGGTGAACACCAGACCACCTCGATTGGCTCATCGCTGAAATTCTGCCTGGTGGCGGAGGGGCATGCGCAGCTGTACCCCCGCTTTGGGCCAACCAACATCTGGGATACCGCGGCCGGGCATGCCGTGGCCGCGGCTGCCGGGGCGCATGTTCATGACTGGCAGGGCAAACCGCTGGACTACACCCCGCGCGAATCGTTCCTCAACCCCGGCTTCCGCGTCTCTATTTATTGAGCCAGCAGCTTATGCAGCAGGTCGACAACCTGCTGCACCTCTTCCTGAGTCAATGCCCCGTCTTTTACCCACTCTACGCGGCCCTCTTTATCCAGCACGATAATCGCAGAGCTCTCTTCCTCAAGCTGCCATGCCTTACGCGTCACGCCGTTGCTGTCGACGATAAACTGCGACCACGGGTAGAGCTTTTTATTGCTCTCAAGGCTTGAGCGCACAAACATGCCAGAGCCTGGAATGGCGTCATCGGTATTCACAATGGTGGTGGTCTGGTAGCGGTCATGAGGGAATTTTGCGGCTTTGATCGCTTCCACGAGGTTGGCATTTTTCTCTTTTGCAGATGTACGACCGGCAATATGTTGTACAACTCTCACTTTGCCCGCGAGCTGCGCGCTATTCCAGGGTTTATAGCTAAACTTATCATTGTCGAGAATCAATTCTCCCCGGTCAGCAATGCCGACTGGCGGTACACGTTGTCCTTTTTCAATGTTGTGAGCGCAAGCCCACAGAGGCAGCAGCAGGCAAGCTGCGGCAAGGATAGTACGTAGGGTCATGGCGTTTCCTTATTGTTTGCAGGTGATCCGACCACTTGGTCATGCGCTTTTAATGATAAGTGCGATCAATGTGGTTTTCCCGCAATCGCGATGCCAGTTTGCGGGTCAACGCACATATCCACGAAAAAACGACGGCTTATACTGCCCTCAGTGGCGGTTTGCAAAGATTATTCTGAATAATTGTAATCAAACGGTAAATAAACTTATGCACACTGGGTAACAACGTAGTTCTGGTCTATAGTCATTGGGCATTAAAATTTGCGCTCAGGACAGTCGGGCCGATTGTGGCACCGCAAGAGCGTATGATTCGCAGGAGATACAAGAATGAAAATTTTCCAACGCTACAACCCGCTTCAGGTGGCGAAGTACGTGAAGATCCTGTTCCGTGGACGGTTGTATATCAAGGATGTTGGCGCTTTTGAGTTTGATAAGGGCAAGATCCTTGTCCCAAAAGTGAAGGACAAACAGCACCTGTCTGTGATGTCCGAAGTCAACCGTCAGGTTATGCGTCTGCAAACTGAGATGGCTTAACCAACGTGCTATGCAGTAGTTAAATAAACGGCTCCCGATGGGAGCCGTTGATGTTTGTGGGGAAGAAACCTTACGCCGACACCTTCTCTTCCGCATCTGGCAACTTCGGTACCAGCACGGTCGGTTTGTTATCGATACGCGTCACCAGCAGCTGGTCGATGCGGTAGTTATCAATATCCACCACCTCAAACTTGTAGCCGGAGAACTTCACCGAGTCGGTACGTTTTGGGATTTTACGCAGCATAAACATCATAAAGCCGCCGATGGTCTCGTAATTTCCGGACTGCGGGAACTCGTCGATATCCAGCACGCGCATCACGTCTTCAATCGGTGTGCCGCCATCAATCAGCCATGAGTTATCGTCACGCTGAACAATCTGCTCTTCCAGCCCCTGACCAACCAGGTCGCCCATCAGGGTGGTCATGACGTCATTGAGGGTAATGATACCCACCACCAGAGCGTATTCGTTCATGATCACCGCGAAGTCTTCCCCGGCGGTTTTAAAGCTTTCCAGCGCTTCTGAAAGCGTCAGGGTGTCCGGCACAATCAGGGTATTGCGGATCTGCACGCCGCTGTTGAGCGCCAGGCTCTGGTTCGCCAGCACGCGGTTCAGCAGATCTTTCGAGTCGACGTAACCGATGATATGGTCGATGTCTTCATTACAGACCAGGAACTTAGAGTGCGGATGCTGCGCCACTTTGTTCTTCAGGCTCTGCTCATCTTCATGTAAATCGAACCAGATAATGCTTTCACGGCCCGTCATGGAAGAGGGAACGGTACGGGATTCCAGTTCGAATACGTTCTCAATCAGCTCGTGTTCCTGCTTACGCAGCACCCCGGCCAGCGCACCGGCTTCCACGACCGCATAAATGTCGTCAGAAGTGATGTCGTCTTTACGCACCATTGGCAGTTTAAAGATGCGGAAAATCACGTTCGCCAGGCCGTTGAAGAACCACACCAGCGGACGAAACACGTACAGACAGAAGCGCATCGGGTTGATGATACGCAAAGCTACAGCTTCTGGCGCAATCATACCGATGCGTTTCGGGGTCAGGTCAGCGAAGAGGATGAACAGCCCGGTCACCAGCGAGAAGGAGAGAATAAAGCTCAACTGCTCGGCCAGTTCGGCAGACATGTACTGCACAAAGAGGCTATAAAATGCCGGGGAAAACGCCGCATCGCCCACGATACCGCCCAGGATGGCGACCGCGTTCAGGCCAATTTGCACCACGGTGAAGAACGTACCGGGGTTCTCCTGCATTTTGAGAATGCGGGAGGCGTTGATATTGCCTTCGTCAGCAAGCAGCTTCAGTTTGATTTTACGGGACGCGGCCAGCGAGATCTCCGATATCGAGAAAAATGCACTGACGGCAATAAGACAAAGTATTACTAAAATACTGTTTAACATAGTTTATCCGGCTTCTCGCCAGATCCTCAGAAGGGGAGTTGATACCATTTGTGTGGAAACACATTGAACGTCAGCTCGTAGCGTTGAGCCGATTATTTCAGCGGGTAGTATAGCGTAAAGAGATGTAAATCTGCCAGAGGTCACATTTTGACGCTTAAGTACCGATAAGTGTTGTGTTTGGGAATTGATGGGAACCATTCTCATTTTAAGAGGGTTTTCATGCAATCTTTACCAGATCATTATCCAATCTTTATACAGCAAAATGTGCGTTTTTTAGACAGGACAGCTTCCTCTGAACGCTCTTTTATGTGGCAGCGTAGATTAACTGGGAAACTTCTCGGATCAGTGTACGGACTCATGACAAAACTGTTGTTCAGTATCGCGACAGAAAGCTCAATTAGGTCTTTATAAGTCTCTTCCCGCTAACGGCGAATACGAAAAATGTTTCTAAAGTCCAGAGATAAGTAAGCAATAGATCGTTAATGTCGATCACTAAGACCAACCGTGTGGTATCGGGGCTGTATGTGCCAGCCAGCGTATAGGTTGCTCGATCAATCTCAATAACTGTTTGTACTGGCACAAGGTAGCGAAAGCAATCATGTGTAATGGCAATTGCATGATATGTAAATACTTTCTGTTTTATGTATTTGTGGCAAAAGCATGAGGTTAATAGTTCAATCTCTGTACAAAACCGTAATGTTCATGTGAGAATTAGAGTCTAAAAAAACAACACGAGAACAGGACGTTATGACCAAAAAGATTCATTTTTATGCACCTGGTACAAACGATTACATCAGCCCAACTTTACTTTTCTCAGTTGCCCGGATGACGGTAAATGATGACGGGATTCAGTGGTTAGAGACTCAGTGGGTTGGCGGTGGCAATTTTCAGGGGATGGCTCTTTACACTTCGATTCTTGATGCGGCAATTGCTGCTGAAGTACTGAATCAGGCAGAAACCCTGTCGGAATGGAAGGTTTACCCATTCTCTGATCTGAACATTACAGAAATGATGATTAACACGAAAGCCCATAAATCACATTACGACATGATGCTTGTGTTTGGGTTCTCAATCGACGATTTCAGAAACCTTATACTGCAATCTGATCTATACCGAACTCTGCAATTCCCTGAATCATTCCCAATCGGTGAAGGCTTAGATCCCATCACAAACAAGGTAATCCTGAAATTCGATGAATCTCTGTTCGAGGGGATGAATGGTTACTGGCATGAAGAGTTTCCCAGCTACTGTGAATCAATGGAGATCCTGAACTCTCAACCTCTCAACTTCATAAAAGAACATGCCCAGAATGCTGTATCAACGGCACTTGTCACCGCAACACCGATGTTCAGCCCGGCAACGCAATACTGTGTATCCACCTATTCCATTGAAAAGCAAATGTGGATCGTATCTTCTCTGGCAGTGAATGGTTCTAAACCTGCTAACAAACTTCATTAAGGATGATTCTATGGCTACTGGTCATTTTCTGAGGATTGGCGACAAAACAACGTGCGGCGGTAGTATTCTTTCAGGTTCCCCAAATCACAGCTTTGGAGGGATTGCGACCGCGAGAAATGGCGATTCTGTCTCTTGTGGTAAAGATGGCAAGGTATACCATATCGCAGGTGGTATCCCCACTTACTCGATTCATGGAGTTGCCGCAGCAGGTACTTTGCATAGCCGCAGTACATGCCCCTGTAACGCAAGTTTCATTTCGTCATTCCCAAATGCTTCCTATTGGGTCGAGGAGAAGAAAGCTGTTAAGGCTGTCCCTGTAGTTACTGCCGCCCCTTTAGCTGCTCCTGTACCAACAAAAGCGGAAGAACCCGTACAGCACGCCCAGACAGCTAAAAAACCACATAAGGAAGAAACTAAACGTGAACCAGTAGATGCTGGCTTTTGTGTACTTCCTTACGGTGCTGAAACTGGAGCCTACGAAAGATATCTATTCGAGAGTGAACCGCCAGCAGGAACACGCGAACTTTACCGTTCACTTAATGGAGAAGGTAAGCAATACAAAGCTGGTTCTATCCTGCTTGTTGTTGATCCAGAAAAACAGGACAGTGATCAGATCGCACATATGCAGGCCGCTAAACAACGTATTGATACAGCATTAGAACCGCTTACGCATAAAGAGGCTAACTTCTTACACGATCACTATGCAACAATAGCTAACTTTAGCAACATCGCCGATAAAGGAATCGGGCTTGCTGCTGAACCTGTTGGGAAGTATTTCGAAAATATAGAAAAAATCCTGAAAGAAATTCAGGAAACGTACAAGAATACATACATCACAAGAGGGGCTTTGATCGGTGAGCAGTTCTATGTAAGACGTGCTCAACTATTCAAGGAACTTGATCATGTACTTAAAGTCGGCTTCCTTAATAAAGGTATGAAACTTGGTGAGTACAACAACTTAAAAAGTGCTCTTGGTTTATCAACTAAATCGATAACTCATAAATGGAATGAAACGGGAATAAGTGATATTGATGGCTACGCTACACATATAGAGCGAGCGGCAAAATATGTAGCAGCTATGCGATATGTTGGTTATGTCGGGATCGGCTTTAGTGCTTTGCATTCTATCAATGAAATAAATGAGGCTTGTTCTGTTGGTCGTGAAAGCGAATGTACTAAAAAGAAATACACGGAAATAGGTAGCTTTGCAGGGGGGCTTGCTGGTAGTTATGCTGGCGGTGCTGCTGGTGTTGGCCTCTGTTCTGTCATTTTGGGGGCTTTAACAATAGAAGCTGCCGGAGCAGGTGCATTAGCTTGTGGTGTAATTCTTGGTACTGGTGGTGGGTATGTCGGCGGAGACTATCTCTCAGACAAAGGTGAAGAGTATGGTGAAATAATTTATAACACAGTAGGAAAATGATGAAAATTGTATCTGCTATCATATTCATATTGTTTGTCTTATCGACAATTGTAGCATGTGCATATTCGGTCACGAAGAATAAACAACACCTTTTATTGTGCGATATTTTTAAAGAACGATTTGGATACGTACCCGCAGGTATAATCCTTGCCCAGGCTGGGGGGATATTCTTAGCTTTTCAAAAAGATATGTACTTCATCTTCCCATTTGCTTTTAAAAAGGGAAGTTTTCCGGTGAGAAATATGAACCCCGAACATTATGATTTCATCAAAAATTTACCTAAAGAGGAAGTATCGTGGCTAAAAATCAAGTTCACTCTTTTCTTAATAATGATTGTTCTGTTTTGTACAACCATCATAACATCTTACTTATTTCTCTAAGTCTATTTTATAAAGCCGCTAAAGCGGCTTTTCTTGTCCGTGAATACGAAAGTGATTAGGTTATTGGTCTTTAGAGCACAAAATAATCAAATCCCAGGCCTCCCGATTTCTGGCAAAAAACTTAAGTAATCTTTTACTCAGGAAAAAGTACAGTCCGTTTTTTTTCGCCTGATTTAAAATCTCGTTCACCTGATCAATTTCTACCCCGCCGACAAAATGCCGTGTACTCAGATCTCCGTACTGAACTTTCCACTAACCCTGTATTGACTAAAAAACGATCGGTAAAGAATCTCTTTAGGGTAGAGCGTAAAGAGATGTAAATCTGCCAGAGGTCACATTTTTGGCATAAAACAGACCGGACAGCGGGCGCAGTCCGGTACATCGCGTTATTTCACGGTAGACAGGCGGACATCGCCAACCGCCCGGCGTGTCGCATCGCCGCCCCAGACCTGATCATACTCATAGCCGGTGAGCTGTTTGATCACCACGCGCGTCCTGGCGTCGCAGTCGCGGTAATCTCCGCCGAGCTTACGGCGCGCAATCTCTTTGAGGAGCAGCTTATGCGTCTCGCGGGTGAGCTTAAACATGTAGGTAGTGAAGAAGCTGACCGCCAGCAGGGCTGACGTCGCGAAAATCATCAGACCCATTATCGCCCCCAGCGCGCTTTCAGGCTGCGCGCCGCTGCCTTTCACAAAACCGGCCTCCTGCAGCACCAGGCCAATAATCATGATGGCCATCGCCACGGTGCTTTTGCGGGTCAGGACCATGACGCCGGCAAAAATGCCTTCGCGGCGCTGCTGCGTCACTATCTCGTCGATATCCGGAATGAAGCTGTAGATGTTCCACGGAATGTAATAGAGGCCTGAGCGGGCGGCACCGAGCAGGATAAAGACCGCCGAGAACAGCAGCGTCGGCACCTGGGTTTTGGTCAGGTAGATCGCAAACAGGAAAGCCAGCACCAGGAAAATGCAGCTGTAGGAGAGGCGTAACGCGGCGGAAGGGGTAATATTCAACCTGTTCAGCAACAACATAAATCCATACGTGCCGGGTACCGAGGCGAATGCCGCAATGCTCAGCCAGCCCGACACCGCCGCCGCATCCTGGCTCAGACAATAAACGACATAATAGGTAAAGACCGACCCGAATACGTCCATCGCCGTAAAGGAAAAGATATAAATAATAATATGCAGGCGAAACGCGCGGATCCGGAAAGAGGAAAAGAGATCCAGCACCAGATATTTCAGGTGATTGAGTATCCCGCTGCTGCGATGCTTCTCCACTTTAAACGTGGATTCCTGTTGCACATCCTTCGCTTCCCAGGTGATGTACCAGGTAATAAATACTGCGATGCAGAATACACAGGAGAAGATCAGCCCGGTGAGGGTATAGGTAAACGGATTATCTTTCCCTGTGAACTGCATAATCACGCCGGGAACGGAAACCGCAAGAAAACCACCCAACTGGGAACAGATCATCCGCACGCCGGAGAGGCGGCTACGCTCCTCATACCGATTTGTCATCTCTGCCGCCAGGGTTTCCCAGGGCACCAGCACCATCGCCGACAGCAGCTCAATCGAAAGATATGTGCCCAGGTAATACCAGTAACCCATATCCGTTAACCACAGCAGAGCATATAAAAACATTAACGGTGAACTGAGTAATAAAAAGAAGCGGCGACGACCAAATTTACGCCCGAGCCAGGTGTCGCCGAAATTATCGGTGATATACCCCATAATCGGACTTAATAACGCATCGATAACGCGGGCAATCGCGAATATAGACCCCGCTTCAATCACCGAGAGGCCGCAATAGGTGGTGTAAAAAAATAACAGCCAGGTGCCGATAATGGCGAAAGCGCCGCCGCCAAAAAGATCGGTTATGCCGTAGCCGAGCGCCACGCCATAACCCACTCTACGTTCAGTTGGTTTGACCATAATAATATCCAGTGTAGGGTAGCTATAAACCCATATTTGGGTCGTTTTTTTATTTACTGCTGGAATACAAATTACGTTCTAGTTGTTGATCTCTATCCATTGCCTTAATTGAGATGAGCGGTAAATAGCCTCCACAAGAGTGAGTGATTTTCCGGCTTCACGGATGTCGGTGTAGTCCGCGTAGCCCGGGTGGGTAATCGCGTGATAGAAACGGCGGATCGCCTGCTGATGCCCGAGCCCCCAGTAACTTTTGACCGAGCCATCCGGGGAGCCGTCGCTCGCGAGGGTAACGCGCTCCCCCGACGTCACACGCCAGAGCGCGTTGTCGTTCAGCAGCAGCGAGCCCCGCTCACAGTGGATCTCCATCAGGAGCGGGGAATCGGTGGTATTGCAGTTGCTGGCGTAAAACAGGCCACGCGCGCCGTTGGCAAAGTGCAGGGTGGCCATCGCGCTGTCTTCGCCTTCGGTTACCGCCGCCAGCTCACCGCTATCCACCACGCCTTTCACACGCGTCACCCCGCCGGCGAACCACTGCATCAGGTCGAGGGTATGAATGGCCTGGTTGATCAGCAGGCTGCCACCTTCCGTTGCCAGCCGCCCGCGCCAGGGACTTTCGGTGTAATACGTCCCCGAGCGTGACCATGTCAGCACCGCTTTGATGCTGAGCATTTTCCCCAGTTCGCTATCGTCCAGCGCCTGGCGAATGCGCAGGCTGGTGGGGTTATAGCGGTTCTGATAACACACGCCGAGCAGGCCCGATGCCTGTTCCGCGGCGCGGGTGATATCCACCAGTTCACTGCGGTTCATGCCCACCGGTTTTTCGCAGAACACATGCTTCCCGGCGGCGAGCGCCGCCAGGATCATGGGCTTATGCTCGACATGCGGCGTGCAGATATGCACCACGTCGATGGCGTCATCCAGCAGCATTTCCCGGTAATCCTGATAAAAGCGGCACTGATAGCCCATTGCCAGCTTCAGCCCTTTCACGCTTTCGGTATCGACCAGCGCGCGCAGCGCGACCCCGGGGATCTGGCGCAATGCATTGATATGGCAAATGTGGATCGCCCCGGCACCGATCACCGCCGTGTTCAGGATCGTCATTGTCGCCTCCCGTTATTTTGTCGCGTTGGCCAGCATCTGTGCCTTCACGCAAAGCTCCGCCGCCTTGAAGGCGTGTGCCTGGGTCATGGCGTTTTCAGTACGATGCAAACAGTCGAGGATCAGTTCGCCAAAGAACGGGAAGCCGACCTGGCCGGCGACCGGATAGCGGAACTCTCCCTCTTTATTGACGAGGTACACCACGTCCTGCTCGCCGCGGGTGAGATCGACATATTTGCGGATCTCGATATACCCGTCGGTGCCGAGCAGCGTCAGGCGGCCATCGCCCCACGTAGAAAGCCCGTCAGGGGTAAACCAGTCGCAGCGAAAATAGCCGCTGGCGCCGTTTTCCCCTTTCAACATGGCATCACCAAAATCTTCGAAGGCGGGATACTGTGGGTGTTTGACGTTGCGGACCTGGCTTGCCACCACGGAGGCGTCGTGGTTGCCGGTGTAAAAAAGGAACTGTTCAATCTGATGGCTGCCGATATCGCACAGAATCCCGCCGAAATAACGACGATCGTAGAACCAGTCCGGGCGCCCGGTGCCTTCCCGGTGCGGGCCTGTCCCCAGCGTTTGTACGACACGGCCAATGGCCCCTTGCTGCACCAGCTGTCCGGCAAAGACCGCGCTCTCCACATGCAGGCGTTCGCTGTAATACACCGCGTATTTGCGGCCCGTTTTTTCCACCATGGCTTTGGCGTCTTCCAGTTGCTCAAGGGTGGTGAGTGGCGCTTTATCCGTGAAGTAGTCCTTGCCGGCGGCCATCGTTTTCAGCCCCAGCGCGCAGCGCTCGGAGGGAATGGCGGCGCCGGCCACCAGGCGCACCTCATCGTCGGCGAGGATCTGCTCCAGCGACGCGGCAACGCGTGCCTGCGGATACTGCTGGATGAATTTATCCACTTTTGCCGGGTCAGGATCGTACACCCACTTCAGCGTGGCCCCGGCTTCAATCAGCCCGTTACTCATGCCGTAGATATGGCCGTGGTCGAGCGCGGCGGCGGCAAAGACAAATTCGCCTTCCTTCACCACCGGCTGTGGTTTACCGACCGGCGCGTAGTTCATTCCGTCATTTTTGTTCATGGTTAGAGTCCTCGATCCAGATCTTTGCCCAGAGGGATGGCGCCGACTTCACTGAAGTTGGCGACGCTTGCGGATTTTTCATAAAAACGGGGGGCGAGGCTGTTCGTCCCACCTGTGCGGTAAAACGGGTCGTCGCGCTGAATCGGCAGCGTGACCACCGTGCGGGTAATGGCGGATTTATAAATCGCGGTAATCAGCTCCAGGGAGCGTTTGCCCTGCAGACCATCGACTAACGGCGCCGTGCCGTGCCCGATGGCGTCAAGCAGATCGTTAATCTGCCCGGTGTGCAGCGTCCAGTCGAGCTTCGGCGTCTCCTGAAACACGGCGTCGAGCTGCGCTTCTCGCTGCTGGTCGTGGGTTTCCTGCGGGAAACCGTTGTCCGCACTGACGCTGGCAAAGGCCTGCCATGGCGCGGAGATGCGCGCCTTTTCACCCTGGATAATGATTTTCTGATCTTCCCCGTGGTGCACAACGGAGGCGGTCAGCTGGGTGAGCGCGCCGCTGGGGTATTTAAATATCGCGGCGCTGAGGTCCTCCACTTCGGCATTGTCGTGCGCCACGTTGGTCATCATCGCCACCACCTCGGACGGGAAGCCCAGCATCCACTGAATGGCGTCGATGTGGTGAACCGCGTGGTTAAGGGTGCAGCCGCCCCCCTCTTTTTCCCAGGTGCCGCGCCACCACAGGTCGTAGTAGCAGTGTCCGCGCCACCAGAACGAATCCACCTGGGCATGACAGATCTTGCCGGCAAGACCGGAATCCAGCGCCGCTTTCAGACGCCAGAAGGCGTCGGTAAAGCGATTCTGGGCAATGATGGAGAGGATTTTGCCACTGGCCTTTTGTGCGGCGATCATCGCGTCGCACTCCTCCAGCGAGGCGGCCATCGGTTTTTCGCACAGCACATGGCAACCGGCATTGAGGGCATCAATGCTGATCTCTGCATGGACGTAGGGCGGGGTGCAGACATCCACGATGTCAATCTCCGGCTCTGACGCCAGCATCTGCTGGTGGCTTTCATACACGCGGGCGTCCGTCAGGCCGTAGCGCGTTTTTTTCTCGTGGGCTTTTTCCGGGTAGATATCCACCAGCGCGACGATCCGACAGCGCTGGCCAAACTGCAAATAGCCCTGAATATGGTTATGCGAGATATTCCCTGTTCCCACGATAGCGACATTTAACATCGTTTCTTCTCCGGAGTTACCAGGTGCCGGAAGCATCCAGCGTGACGCTGGCTGTCTCTTTAGCCACTGAGGTGCTGATACGCTGCTGCAGCAGGCGCAGATACTGTTTCTCGTTGAGCGGCAGGTCGACCCAGTCGTCGGTCCAGGTGGAAAGGTGCATGGCGTTGGAGAGCGTCAGCCCGCGAATGCCTTCCAGGCCCGGTGCAATAAGCGGCTCGCCGCGCAGGATGGCGGCACAGAAATTGGCGGTAATGACATGGTGTTCGCTGCACTCCGGGGCGACGGGAAGAGTGACCTCCCAGCATTCGGGTTCGCCAAAGCCGTTTTGCCAGCGGGCGTTGAAGGCGGTTTCGGATTCTCGCAGTCGCCAGTAGCGCAGCTTGCCTTCTTCGACGACTACCTTGCCGCGATCGCCTGTGATTTCCAGCCGGTTGGTCCCCGGCGTTTCCGCGACGGTGGTAATAAACACGCCGGTCGCGCCGCTGGCGTACTCGGCATAAGCGGTGACCTCATCTTCCACTTCAATATCGCGATGTTTACCGAACTGGCAAAACGCGCGCAGACGAACAGGCATGCCGACCAGCCACTGCCAGAGATCGAGCTGATGCGGGTCCTGATTGAGCAGTACGCCGCCGCCTTCGCCTTTCCAGGTGGCGCGCCAGCCGCCGGAGTTGTAGTAGCTCTGCGAGCGATACCAGTTGGTGATGATCCAGTTCGACCGGCGGATCTCACCCAGCTCGCCGCTGTCGATCAGATCCTTCACCTTCTGGTAGAGCGGGTTCGGGCGCTGGTTGTACATGATGCCAAACACCACATCGCACTCCCGAGCGCAGGCGTTCATCTCCTGAACCTGGGCGGTATACACGCCCGCCGGTTTTTCACACAAGGTATGGATGCCGTGGCGCATCGCCAGCATCGACAGGCGTGGATGGTCATAATGGGGCGTCGCGACAATCACCGCGTCGATAAGCCCGCTCTGGAGCATCTCCTGCGCGTCGCTGAAGAGAGGGATGGAGCCGACCAGCTGACGAATAGCCGGGTGCTTTTCCGGCGCATTATCGCAAACCGCCGTCAGGCAGGCGTCACTGACCGTACCCGCCAGTAAATAACGCGCGTGGACCGTACCGATATTACCTATTCCAATAATGCCAAAACGTACCTTCTCCATGTCACACCTTAATTTCAGTTGAAATGAGTGATGACCGGAAAATAGGAAAGGGGAGCCACAGCGACAATGTGTTTTTGTGAGAATACTCGCAAGGTGATTAAGTAATCTCCAGGCTTTCTGAAATTTGGTTTTAAAATCAACGTGCTGTTTCTGCAAATATTTGCAAAAACTGATTGAGAGCGAGGTCACACTATGCCGGGCAGGTTAAAAATTGAGGAGATCGCGTCCCTGACGGGCTATTCCGTTAGCACGGTTTCGCGGGTATTAAGCGGCAAGTCTTATACCAGCGATAAAGCCAGGGACGCGATCGTTCGCACCGCGCGAGAATTAGGTGTTCTGGAGTCAATGGCGAGCGGACGGCTGTTAATTAACGGCATCGCGGTTTTTGCACCGGAAAGAACCTTTCAGGGACGCGGTGATATTTTTTATCTGGAAGTGACCAAAGGCATTGCCGAAGCCTGCTCGCGACACAATGTGTGGGTCAGCTGTTGTGCATTAGAAGAGCAACACGCGGATGTGAAGTTATTTATGGAAAAGGCCAGCCATAAAAATATCAATGCGATAATTATCATCGGCACGGATGATGCCACCATATTTAAACTGGCCAGCACGCTTAATAAACCCTGCGTTTTAATCAACTCTGTTGACCGGGATCGGGTCCTGGATTCCGTGTCACCCGACCATCGGGCGATCGGCTTTACCGCCATGCAATACCTCTTTGAGCAGGGGCACCGCCGCGTGCTTACGCTCACCTGCCTGCGACGGGATACGCTGTATGCGCGTCTGGACGGCATTAAAGAGGCATACCGCCATTTTCACGTTGCCTTTGATCCCCAGCGCGATTTGTTAGTCACGGAGTGGTTTACGGCAGACGAGGCCGAGCAGGCGCTCGATGCGTGGCTGTTAAGCCATGACCGATCCCAGTGGCCGGAGGTCATTTTCCCCAACAGTACCAGCATGACCGAAGGGGTGGTCAGGGCATTAACGCGCCACGGGCTGCGTATCCCGGAAGATATTTCGCTCATTACCACCGATTTTGCCTGGAATCTGGCGCACCGTCTGGAAAGGCCGGTCACGGGCGTCACGGTACCCTGCCGGGAATTGGGGATTGAGGCTGTGCACCTGCTGCAGACGCGGCTGAACCGACCGCAGGCGCCGGTCTTTAACCTGCTGCTGCAGGGCAAAGTGATGGATTACGGTTCGGTCAGCAATGCTACGCGCCACGCGGCTCGCGTGGCGCTGGATCAGTAATCAGGCCAGCTGTGGCGGCAGGCAGACGCCGATGCCCCCGATACCGCAGTAGCCATAGGGGTTTTTATGCAGATACTGCTGGTGATCGTCCTCGGCATAGTAGAACGGTTTTGCCGTCGCGATTTCCGTGGTCACCTCGCGCGTATCGCCCGCTTCACGCATGGCCTGCTGGAAGCGTTCAAGGCTGGCGCGCGCCGCGGCGTCCTGCTCCGGGGTGAGCGGATAAATGGCCGAGCGGTACTGGGTGCCGTGGTCATTGCCCTGACGCATGCCCTGCGCCGGGTCGTGGTTTTCCCAGAAGACCTGCAGGAGCTGCTCGTAGCTAATCACCGCGGGGTCATACACCACGCGCACCGCTTCCGCATGGCCGGTTTCGCCGGAGCAGACTTCGCGGTAGGTTGGGTTTGGCGTGTAACCGCCCGTATAGCCGGCTGCCGTACTGTAAACGCCAGGCAGTTGCCAGAAGAGGCGTTCAACGCCCCAGAAGCAGCCCATGGCAAACAGGGCGATTTCCATACCTTCAGGAACATTGGTCATGGAATGGCCATTGACGGCGTGTAAGGTCGCCACAGGCATAGGGGTGTTGCGTCCCGGTAATGCATCAGCTTGTGAAACCAGATGCTTTTTGTCGAATAAACTCACGATGGGGCCTCCCGGGGTGCGATGTTTCGGTTAAGGTTGTCACGAAGCGTTTAATTGAACACAATAAATGCGCTGAATGAGTCTAGATTTAATCATAAGAAATATTTGGGTGTTATACCCATTTTCAACCCGCGATGTGGGTTTTTGGCCAACAGGCCGTATTTTGCCGCGGAGCGGCATTTCATTTGCTTCCAGGGTGGAAACAGGGATATTCAGGAGAGAACGTGACAAAAATCCGCCAGTTATGTTTGGTCAGTATGTTGCTGACAAGCGGGATTGCCAGCGCGGCGAATGTCCGTTTGCAGGTTGAGGGGTTATCCGGGGCGCTACAAAAAAACGTGCGTGCGCAGTTATCGACCATCCAGAGTGATGAGGTGACGCCGGACCGGCGTTTTCGCGCGCGCGTGGATGATGCCATCCGTGAAGGGCTGAAAGCGCTGGGGTATTACGAGCCCACCATTGATTTTGACCTCCGTCCACCGCCAAAGAAGGGGCGGCAGGTGCTTATTGCCCGCGTTTCGCCGGGTGAGCCCGTATTGATTGGCGGCACCAACGTTATCCTGCGCGGCGGGGCGCGTACTGACCGGGACTATCTGGATCTGCTCAGCACGCGGCCGAAAATCGGCACCGTGCTCAACCACGGTGACTACGACCATTTCAAAAAAGAGCTGACGAGCGTGTCCCTGCGTAAGGGCTACTTTGACAGCCAGTTCAACAAAAGCCAGCTCGGTATTGCACTGGCGCGACGTCAGGCCTTCTGGGATATCGACTACGACAGCGGGGAACGTTATCGCTTTGGCGATGTGACGTTCGAAGGTTCGCAAATTCGTGAAGAGTACCTGCAAAACCTCGTGCCTTTCAAAAAAGGGGATTACTACCAGTCGAGCGATCTGGGAGAGCTGAACCGACGCCTCTCTGCCACTGGCTGGTTTAACTCCGTGATTGTCGCGCCGGAATTTGATAAGTCTCGCAAAACCAAGGTGTTGCCGCTGCATGGCGTTGTCTCGCCGCGCACCGAGAACACCATTGAAACCGGTGTGGGCTATTCGACGGACGTCGGCCCGCGCGTGAAGGCCACCTGGAAAAAGCCGTGGATGAACTCCTGGGGCCACAGCCTGACCACCAGCGCCAGTATCTCTGCCCCGGAACAGCAGCTCGATTTCAGCTACAAAATGCCGTTGCTGAAAAACCCGCTCGAGCAGTACTACCTGGTTCAGGGGGGCTTTAAGCGAACTGACCTGAACGATACCGAGTCAGATTCCACCACGCTTGCCGTGTCACGTTACTGGGATCTCTCCAGCGGCTGGCAGCGCGCCATTAACCTGCGCTGGAGTCTGGACCACTTTACTCAGGCCAACGTCACCAACACCACCATGCTGCTTTATCCTGGGGTGATGATCAGTCGCACCCGCTCGCGCGGCGGCCTGATGCCCACCTGGGGCGATTCCCAGCGCTACTCTATCGATTACTCCAACACCATGTGGGGTTCCGATGTGGATTTCTCGGTAATTCAGGCGCAAAACGTCTGGATCCGCACGCTGTATGATAAACACCGCTTTGTGATGCGCGGCAACCTCGGCTGGATCGAAACCGGCGACTTCGAGAAAGTCCCGCCGGACCTGCGCTTCTTCGCCGGGGGGGACCGCAGTATCCGCGGCTACAAATACAAGTCTATCGCGCCAAAAGATGATGACGGCAAGCTGATCGGTGCTTCCAAGCTGGCCACCGGCTCGCTGGAGTATCAATACAACGTCAGCGGAAAATGGTGGGGGGCGATGTTCGTCGATGGCGGCGAAGCGGTGAGCGATATCCGCCGCAGCGATTTTAAAACCGGCGCGGGCGTAGGCGTGCGCTGGCAGTCACCCGTCGGGCCCATCAAGCTCGATTTCGCCGTTCCGGTGGGCGACAAAGAAGAACACGGATTACAGTTTTACATCGGTCTGGGGCCTGAATTATGAGTTTATGGAAGAAGATAAGCCTCGGGGTACTGATTTTTATCGTGCTGCTGCTCGGTACGGTGGCATTTCTGGTGGGCACGACGAGCGGGCTGCATCTGCTGTTTAACGCCGCGAACCGCTGGGTGCCCGGGCTGGAAATCGGCCAGGTGACGGGCGGCTGGCGCGACCTGCGTCTGAAAAACATCCGCTATGAACAGCCGGGCGTGGCGGTGAACGCCGGTGAATTCCACCTCGCAGTGAAGCTGGGCTGTCTGCGCGACAGCAAGCT
The DNA here is from genome assembly GCF_026319105.1 of Enterobacter sp. HSTU-ASh6. Classification (NCBI taxonomy): domain Bacteria; kingdom Pseudomonadati; phylum Pseudomonadota; class Gammaproteobacteria; order Enterobacterales; family Enterobacteriaceae; genus Enterobacter; species Enterobacter sp. HSTU-ASh6. The sequence continues at coordinate 89,822 of NZ_WSPD01000014.1, forward strand.
CTGCGTCAACGATCTGTCGCTAAAAGATGTCAACGTGGCGATAGATACGAAAAAAATGCCGAAGTCTGCGCCGGTGGAAGAAGAGGAGAGCGGTCCGCTGAATCTCTCCACGCCGTACCCGATTGCGCTCTATCGGGTGGCGCTGGATAACGTCAATATCAAAATCGACGACACCACCGTGTCGGTGATGGATTTCACCTCCGGCCTGCGCTGGCAGGAGAAAAACCTGACCCTGACGCCCACCTCCCTGCAGGGTTTACTGATCGCGCTGCCGAAAGTGGCAGACGTGGCGCAGGAAGAGATCGTCGAGCCGAAGATCCAGAACCCGCAGCCGGAAGAGAAGCCGCTGGGCGAAACGCTGAAAGATCTGTTCTCTAAGCCAGTCCTGCCGGAGATGACCGACGTTCACCTGCCGCTGAACCTCAACATTGAAGAGTTCAAAGGCGAGCAGCTGCGTCTGACCGGCGATACCGACCTGACGGTCTTTAACATGCTGCTGAAGGTCAGCAGCATTGACGGCAACATGAAACTCGACGCGCTGGATATCGACACCAACCAGGGCTCGGTGAACGCGTCAGGGAATGCCCTGCTGCGCGACAACTGGCCGGTGGATATCACGCTGAACAGCGCGCTCAATATCGATCCTCTGAAAGGCGAAAAGGTGAAGGTCAAAGTGGGCGGGGCGCTGCGCGACAAGCTGGACGTCGGCGTGAATCTCTCCGGCCCGGTGGACATGGTTCTGCGTGCGCAAACCCAGCTGGCGGAAGCCGGGCTGCCGCTGAATCTTGAGGTCGTCAGCAAGCAGCTTTCCTGGCCGTTCACCGGCGAAAAGCAGTTCCAGGCCGATGACCTGAAGCTGAAGCTGAGCGGCAAGATGACCGATTATACGTTGTCGTTCCGTACCGCGGTGAAGGGGCAGGGTGTACCGCCTGCAAACATCACGCTGGATGCGAAGGGCAACGAACAGCAGGTCAATCTCGATAAGCTGACCGTCGCGGCGCTGGAAGGCAAAACTGAGCTGACCGCGCTGCTCGACTGGCAGCAGGCGATCAGCTGGCGCGGCGAGCTGAAGCTGACGGGCATTAACACCGCCAAAGAGGTGCCGGACTGGCCGTCGAAACTGGATGGTCTGATTAAAACCCGCGGCAGCCTGTACGGTGGAACGTGGCAGATGGACGTGCCGGAGATTAAGCTCACCGGTAACGTGAAGCAGAACAAGGTTAACGTTGAGGGCTCGGTCAAAGGCAACAGCTATCTGCAGTGGATTATCCCGGGTCTGCACGTGGCGCTGGGTCGCAACACGGCGGATATCAAAGGCGAGCTGGGGGTGAAAGATCTCAATCTGGATGCCACCATCGACGCGCCGAATCTGGATAACGCGCTACCGGGCCTTGGCGGTACGGCGAAAGGGCTAGTGAAAGTGCGCGGCACGGTCGACGCGCCGCAGCTGCTGGCGGATATCACCGCCAGTAACCTGCGCTGGCAGGAACTGAGCGTCGCCCGCGTCCGCGTGGAAGGGGATGTGAAATCCACCGATCAGATCGGCGGTAACCTGAACCTGCGCGTGGAGCGCATTTCTCAGCCGGACGTCAACATTAACCTTGTCACCCTGGACGCCAAAGGGAACGAGAAGCAGCACGACCTCCAGCTGCGGGTGCAGGGCGAGCCGGTCTCCGGTCAGCTTCACCTGACCGGCAGCTTCGACCGCAAGGAAGAGCGCTGGAAAGGGACGCTGGACAATACCCGCTTCAACACCCCGGTAGGGCCGCTGGCACTGTCGCGCGCCATCGCGCTGGACTACCGCAACGCCGAGCAGAAGATCAGCATTGGGCCACACTGCTGGACCAACCCGAATGCGGAACTGTGCGTACCGCAGACCATCGATGCGGGGGCGGAAGGTCGCGCACAGATCAACCTCAATCGCTTCGATCTGGCGATGCTGAAACCGTTTATGCCGGATACCACCCAGGCGAGCGGCGTCTTCAGCGGGAAAGCCGATGTCGCCTGGGACACCACCAAAGAGGGGCTGCCACAGGGCAGCGTCACGCTTTCCGGACGTAACGTGAAGGTGACGCAGGAGGTCAACGATGCGCCGCTGCCGGTGGCTTTCGACACCCTGAACCTGAGCGCGGACCTGCATAACAACCGTGCGGAGCTGGGGTGGCTGATTCGTCTTACCAACAACGGTCAGTTTGACGGGAAAGTTGAAATCACCGACCCACAGGGACGGCGCAATCTGGGCGGCAACGTCACTATTCGCAACTTCAACCTGGCGATGGTGAACCCGATTTTCGCCCGCGGGGAAAAAGCAGAAGGGATGCTCAATGCCAACCTGCGTCTGGCCGGCAACGCGCAAAGCCCGCAGCTGTTCGGTCAGATGCGGCTCAGCGGGGTGGATATCGACGGTAACTTTATGCCGTTTGACATGCAGCCCAGCCAGCTCGCGATGAACTTCAACGGCATGAGCTCGACGCTGAGCGGCTCGGTGTTAACCCAGCAGGGGCAAATCAACCTCAGCGGCGACGCGGACTGGAGCCAGCTCGATAACTGGCGGGCCCGTATTGCGGCGAAAGGCAGTAAGGTGCGCATCACCGTACCGCCTATGGTGCGACTGGACGTCTCGCCTGATGTGGTCTTTGAAGCCACGCCAAGCCTCTTCACGCTTGACGGACGCGTCGACGTGCCGTGGGCACGCATCGTGGTCCACGACGTGCCGGAAAGCGCAGTCGGCGTCTCAAATGATGAAGTGATGCTCGATGACAATCTGAAACCTGTCGAACAGAAGAGCGCGGGCATACCCATCAACAGTAACCTTATCGTGCACGTGGGGAATAACGTGCGGCTGGATGCGTTTGGGCTGAAGGCGCGACTGACGGGCGACCTGAAAGTGGCGCAGGATAAACAAGGGCTTGGCCTGAACGGGCAAATCAATATTCCTGAAGGGCGTTTCCATGCCTATGGCCAGGATCTGATTGTCCGCAAAGGTGAGCTGCTGTTCTCCGGTCCACCGGATCAGCCTCTGCTTAACATCGAAGCGATTCGTAACCCGGAAGCGACGGAAAACGACGTTATTGCAGGCGTGCGCGTTACGGGTTCCGCTGACGAACCGAAGGCGGAGATCTTCTCTGACCCGGCGATGTCGCAGCAGGAAGCTCTCTCATACCTGCTGCGTGGACAAGGTCTGGACAGCGGTCAGAGCGACAGTGCGGCGATGACCTCGATGTTAGTGGGCCTGGGGGTTGCACAAAGTGGGCAGGTTGTGGGTAAAATCGGTGAGACGTTCGGCGTAAGCAATCTGGCGCTGGACACCCAGGGCGTGGGTGACTCCTCGCAGGTGGTGGTCAGCGGCTATGTACTGCCGGGTCTGCAGGTAAAATATGGTGTGGGGATCTTTGACTCACTGGCAACACTCACGCTACGCTATCGCCTGATGCCTAAGCTATATCTGGAAGCAGTGTCCGGCGTAGACCAGGCACTTGATCTGCTCTATCAGTTTGAGTTTTAGCAATGCGAATATTTGTCTACGGCAGTTTAAGAACCAGGCAAGGCAACAGTCACTGGATGACCAATGCCCAGCTACTGGGGAATTACAATATCGAGAACTACCAGTTGTACAGCCTGGGCCACTATCCAGGCGCGGTTCCCGGGGAGGGAACGGTACAGGGTGAGGTTTATCGTATTGATAACGCGACACTTGCCGAACTTGATGCCTTGCGCACCAGGGGCGGTGAATACGCGCGCCAGTTGATCCAGACGCCGTACGGAAGCGCGTGGATGTACGTCTACCAGCGTCCGGTCGAAGGGTTAACGCGGATTGTAAGCGGTAACTGGTTAGACAGAGACCAGTACTGAAAAACGACAACGCCACCGTGAGGTGGCGTTGTTTTTTTTTACTCTTTCATTTCTCTTCTGGATCCCGGCGCCGGGTTAAAAACAGAGGAACGAACAGCATGATGTAGGGGGCAATGAGCCATAACAAACACAAAGCGCGTGAACGGCCATAGTAGTTTATGCACCGTGTATTACTTGAAATGACGGGCAGGAAAAACAGTAAAAACAGCAGAATCGCATAATCGCTTCGATAAGGGATCCATAAGTAAAACAAAAACCAGGCAAGCTGGAATGCCATGATGCAGAGATACTGCCATTTGCTGTCTTTGCCGTAACAGTCAAACGCCTTTATGTAGCCCATTTTTATGCTTTGAAGAAAGAAACTTAGCATGTATAACGCTCACGATCGCGACGGTCAGGAGTGTTCTTGTTATTCAATGGCAAAAAAAAGCCCCGACCAGCGGGGCTTTATCGGCAGGCCGTAAGAATTACTTCTTAGCCGCGCGTTCGAAAGAGGCGATGATTTCTGCTTTCGCCGCTTCTGCGTTGTCCCAGCCGTCAACTTTAACCCACTTGCCTTTTTCGAGGTCTTTGTAGTGCTCGAAGAAGTGAGTGATCTGCGCTTTCAGCAGCTCTGGCAGGTCGTTCACATCTTTGATGTGATCGTACTCTTTGCTCAGTTTGGTGTGTGGTACCGCAACCAGCTTCGCATCTTCACCGGATTCGTCGGTCATTTTCAGCACGCCCACTGGACGGCAGCGAATGACGGCGCCTGGCTGCAGCGGATATGGCGTTGGGACCAGCACGTCAACCGGGTCACCGTCCAGAGACAGGGTGTGGTTGATGTAACCGTAGTTGCACGGATAGAACATCGCGGTAGACATGAAACGGTCTACGAACAGGGCGCCGCTCTCTTTGTCCACTTCGTATTTGATAGGATCTGCGTTAGCCGGGATTTCGATAACTACGTAGATGTCTTCTGGCAGTTCTTTACCCGCAGGGACGTTGAGTAAGCTCATGTCGGTGTCCTTTAAAATGGATGGTAAACAAGTGGCAGGTATTATAGCCAACTCGCACTGAATGTCTCTGCCTGTTTTCGCCTTCTCTCCCTCTCCTTCCCACTTTTCAGACCGATTCCATGACAGAAAAATCCATAAACTCAGCCGCATTTTTCATGGAGAAATGAAAGCGATTACAAACTTGTGATTAACGTTTTATTCACTTTTCTGAAGTGTGATGTAACGCAATTCGTTACATATTTCATTGGCTATAGTCATTTCGCAGAACATCTTTTAACCAACAATAACTCACCCTACGAGGACGCTCATATGTGGAAGCGCTTACTTCTTGTCACAGCAGTTTCGGCAGCCATGTCGTCTATGGCGATGGCCGCACCCTTAACCGTAGGATTTTCGCAGGTCGGCTCTGAATCGGGCTGGCGTGCAGCAGAAACCAACGTGGCGAAAAGCGAGGCCCAGAAACGCGGCATTACGCTGAAAATCGCCGATGGTCAGCAAAAGCAGGAGAACCAGATTAAAGCCGTGCGTTCATTCATCGCTCAGGGCGTGGATGCCATCTTCATTGCGCCTGTGGTGGCAACCGGCTGGGAACCTGTCCTGAAAGAAGCGAAAGACGCTGAAATTCCGGTCTTCCTGCTCGATCGTTCCATCGATGTAAAAGACAAATCTCTCTATATGACCACCGTGACCGCCAACAACGTGCTTGAAGGGCAATTAATTGGCGACTGGCTGGTGAAGCAGGTGGATGGCAAGCCGTGTAACGTCGTGGAGCTGCAGGGCACGGTCGGCGCGAGCGTGGCTATTGACCGTAAGAAAGGCTTTGCTGAGGCGATTGCCAAAGCGCCAAACATCAAGATTATCCGCTCCCAGTCCGGCGACTTTACCCGCAGTAAAGGGAAAGAGGTCATGGAGAGCTTCATTAAGGCCGAAAACAACGGCAAGAACATCTGCATGGTTTATGCCCATAACGATGACATGGTGATCGGGGCGATTCAGGCCATTAAAGAAGCGGGCCTGAAGCCGGGCAAAGATATCCTCACCGGTTCGATCGACGGCGTGCCGGACATCTATAAAGCGATGATCGACGGTGAAGCCAACGCCAGTGTGGAACTCACGCCAAACATGGCCGGCCCGGCATTCGATGCGCTGGAGAAATTCAAGAAGGACGGCACGATGCCTGAGAAGGTGACGGTCACCAAATCCACGCTCTACCTGCCGGACACGGCGAAAGAAGAGTTAGAGAAGAAGAAAAATATGGGCTACTAAGACCTTCGCCCCTCACCCTGACCCTCTCCCCATAGGGGAGAGGGAAAAAGGCAGGGCGGAGCTGGAAATAAACAATTTGCACGATCGATCCCCTCTCCCCTCCGGGGAGAGGGCTAGGGTGAGGGGGGGAAAACCATGACCACTGAACAACACCAGGCAATCCTCCGCACAGAGGGCTTGAGTAAATTTTTTCCCGGCGTAAAAGCGCTGGATAACGTTGATTTCAGCCTGCGGCGCGGTGAAATCATGGCGCTGCTGGGGGAGAACGGGGCGGGAAAATCAACGCTGATTAAAGCCCTGACCGGCGTTTACCACGCCGATCGCGGCACCATCTGGCTGGAAGGTCACGCCATTTCACCGAAAAACACCGCTCATGCCCAACAGCTGGGGATCGGGACGGTGTACCAGGAGGTGAACCTGCTACCGAATATGTCGGTGGCGGATAACCTGTTTATTGGCCGGGAGCCACGACGCTTTGGCCTGCTGCGCCGCAAAGAGATGGAGGCGCGTGCCACGAAGCTGATGGAATCATACGGCTTCTCCCTCGACGTTCGCGAGCCGCTGAACCGCTTTTCCGTGGCGATGCAGCAGATTGTCGCCATCTGTCGCGCCATCGATCTCTCCGCAAAAGTGCTGATCCTTGATGAACCCACCGCCAGCCTTGACACCCAGGAAGTGGAAATGCTCTTTACCCTGATGCGCCAGCTGCGCGATCAGGGGGTCAGCCTGATCTTCGTCACCCACTTCCTCGATCAGGTGTACGAGGTGAGCGATCGCATTACGGTGCTGCGTAACGGCAGCTTTGTCGGCTGCCGTGAAACCCACGAGCTGCCGCAGATCGAACTGGTCAAAATGATGCTGGGGCGTGAACTTGAAACCAACGCCCTTCAGCGTGCAGGCCGCACGCTGCTGAGCGAAAAACCGGTCGCCGCGTTCAGCGATTATGGCAAAAAAGGGGTGATCTCGCCGTTTAACCTGGAAGTCCGCCCGGGCGAAATTGTCGGCCTGGCGGGCCTGCTGGGCTCCGGACGCACCGAAACCGCCGAAGTGATCTTCGGGATCAAACCTGCGGACAGCGGCACCGCGCTGATCAAGGGTAAACCGCAAACCCTGCGATCGCCGCATCAGGCCTCCTGTCTTGGCGTTGGTTTCTGCCCGGAAGACCGGAAAACGGATGGCATCATTGCCGCGGCCTCGGTGCGTGAAAATATCATTCTGGCCCTGCAGGCGCAGCGCGGCTGGCTGCGGCCAATCCCCCGCAAAGAGCAGAACGCGATTGCGGAGCGCTTTATCCGCCAGCTTGGCATCCGCACCCCGAGCGCGGAACAGCCCATTGAGTTTCTCTCTGGCGGCAACCAGCAAAAAGTACTGCTGTCACGCTGGCTGCTGACCAAACCGCAGTTCCTGATCCTCGATGAACCGACCCGCGGCATTGACGTGGGGGCGCACGCCGAAATTATCCGCCTTATCGAAACGCTGTGTGCGGACGGCCTGGCGCTGCTGGTCATTTCGTCTGAACTGGAAGAGCTGGTGGGCTATGCCGATCGCGTCATTATCATGCGCGATCGCAAACAGGTGGCAGAGATCCCGCTGGATAAGCTGTCCGTTCCGGCGATCATGAATGCCATTGCGGCATAAGGAGTGAATCGTGATGTCCCGTTCGCTTTCGCAAACTGGCGAAACAAAGCGCCGCTTCAACTGGCCAACCGGCACGCCACAAATCGCGGCGCTGCTGGTGGTACTGCTGGTTGATAGCCTTGTCGCACCGCATTTCTTCCAGATTATTGTTCAGGATGGTCGCCTGTTTGGCAGCCCGATAGACATCCTGAACCGGGCTGCGCCCGTGGCGCTGCTGGCCATCGGGATGACGCTGGTCATTGCCACCGGCGGGATCGATCTCTCCGTCGGCGCGGTGATGGCCATCGCCGGGGCCACGGCAGCCTCGATGACCGTGGCCGGGCACAGCCTGCCGGTCGTCCTGTTGGCGGCATTAGGCACCGGCGTGCTGGCAGGATTATGGAACGGCATTCTGGTGGCGGTGCTGAAGATTCAGCCCTTTGTCGCCACGCTCATTTTGATGGTCGCCGGGCGCGGTGTGGCACAGCTCATTACTTCCGGACAGATTGTCACCTTCAACTCGCCGAACCTGGCGTGGCTCGGCAGCGGCAAGCTGCTGTTCTTCCCCACGCCAGTGATCATTGCTCTGGTCACGCTGGTGGTGTTCTGGCTCTTCACCCGCAAAACGGCGCTGGGGATGTTCATTGAAGCCGTCGGGATCAATATTCGCGCGGCACGCAACGCCGGGGTCAATACGCGGCTAATGGTGATGCTGACCTACGTCCTGAGCGGTGTGTGCGCCGCCATCGCCGGGGTTATCGTCGCGGCAGATATTCGCGGGGCCGATGCCAACAACGCCGGACTCTGGCTGGAGCTGGATGCGATCCTGGCAGTGGTGATCGGCGGCGGATCGCTGATGGGCGGGCGCTTTAACCTGCTGCTCTCGGTGATTGGCGCACTGATCATTCAGGGGATGAACACCGGGATCCTGCTCTCCGGTTTCCAGCCGGAACTCAACCAGGTGGTAAAAGCGGTGGTCGTGCTCTGCGTGCTGATCGTCCAGTCACCGCGCTTTGTCAGCATCATTAAGGGGATCCGTGGCCATGATAAAACGTAATTTACCGTTAATGATCACCCTGGGCGTGTTTGTACTGGGGTATCTCTACTGCCTGACCCAGTTCCCGGGGTTTGCCTCGACGCGTGTGATTTGCAACATCCTGACCGATAACGCCTTTTTAGGGATTATCGCCGTCGGCATGACGTTTGTGATCCTCTCCGGTGGGATCGATCTCTCCGTCGGCTCGGTGATCGCCTTCACCGGCGTGTTCCTCGCGAAGGCGATCGGTTTCTGGGGGATCTCTCCTCTGGTGGCCTTCCCACTGGTGCTGGTGATGGGCTGCGCGTTTGGTGCCTTTATGGGGCTGTTGATCGACGCGTTAAAGATCCCGGCCTTTATCATTACCCTCGCGGGCATGTTCTTCCTGCGCGGGGTGAGCTATCTGGTGTCGGAAGAGTCAATTCCGATTAACCATCCGGTGTACGACACGCTCTCCAGCCTGGCGTGGAAAATCCCCGGCGGCGGTCGTCTGAGCGCGATGGGGCTTCTGATGCTGGGCGTGGTGGTCATTGGCATCTTCCTTGCCCACCGTACCCGGTTTGGCAACCAGGTTTACGCCATTGGCGGCAACGCCACCTCGGCAAACCTGATGGGGATCTCCACCCGCAGCACCACCATTCGCATCTATATGCTCTCGACCGGGCTGGCGACGCTGGCGGGTATAGTCTTCTCGGTTTATACCCAGGCGGGCTACGCGCTGGCAGGGGTGGGCGTCGAGCTGGATGCCATTGCCTCGGTGGTCATCGGCGGCACGCTGCTCAGCGGTGGAGTGGGAACGGTGCTGGGAACGTTGTTCGGCGTGGCCATCCAGGGGCTGATCCAGACCTATATCAACTTTGACGGTACGCTCAGCTCCTGGTGGACGAAGATCGCCATCGGCATATTGCTGTTTATCTTTATTGCCCTGCAGCGCGGTCTGACGGTGCTCTGGGAGAACCGCCAAAGCTCACCTGTTACCCGCGTAAACACGTCGGCAACAGAGCGATAACATGCTGAATTTGCTTAAAGTCTAAACATTTTCCGGTAGCGGCCGATACTCTTTTTTTATGCCCAGAAATATCTCGCTACCGGAAATAATATCATGCTTAAAACGCTATCGATTCGTACCGGCTTGCTCTCTTTACTGGCCGTTATGACCCTTCTGCTGCTGATTGTCAGCGGCATTGGCATTTATGCCCTCACACAGAGTTCTTCTTCTCTGCAGCGTATCAACCACCTTCAGGGTGAGCAGATGGTGCAGCTTAATTCTGGCTATACGCTGATTCTGCGTGCGCGCAATGAAGCGGGCCAGGCCGTCCGGATGATGGAAATCGGTATGCTGGACGATGCCTCCAGAGCGGTAAAAAATATCAATCAGGAAGTCGCCCTGGCCCAGAAAACGCTGAAAGGCGTGATCGACGGCGGCGTGGCTGACGAGCAGGGGCAACAGCTTCTCAATAACGTGGCGACCACGCTGGCGGCGTATAACCAGCAGGGGATCAACCCGATGCTGAAAGCCCTGAATGACCAGAGCGCTGACAATTACTACGATCTGCTGGAAAACGCCCTGATCCCGGTGGCGAAGCAATTTGATAACGCTATGCAGGCGTTTCAGAAATGGAGTGAAGCGCGAGGCCAGGCAGAAGTCAGTGCCGTGCAGGCGAGTAAAACCCGCGTACTGATCCTGATTATCGTCGCAGCGCTGATGACGGCAGGCATTATCGTGCTGGCCTGGCTGGTGTTGCGCCATATGCTGCTCAAGCCGCTCTCGGCGTCAATCGCTCAGCTGGAGAACGTGGCGGCGGGTGATTTAACCCATACGCTAAATGCGCCCGCGAGCCAGGAATTTAACCGTCTCAATGCCGCCATAGAGGAGATGCGTCAGTCGCTGATGAACTCGGTGCTGCGGGTACGTGATGCCAGCGCGCAAATTGACACCGGCAGCCGCGAACTGACGGCGGGGAACCGGGATCTTGCCGAGCGCACTGAATCCACCGCCACGTCGCTGGAACAGACGGCCGCCAGCATGGAAGAGATCACCGCCACGGTGAAACTCAACGCCGATAACGCCGAGCAGGCGCACCAGCTGGCGAAATCGGTGTCTGATACCGCGGATCATGGCAGCGAAATGGTCTGCTATGTGATTGAGAAAATGCGGGATATCTCCGGCAGCTCGGCGCGTATCGCCGACATTCTGAGCGTGATTGACGGCATTGCCTTCCAGACCAATATTCTGGCGCTTAACGCCTCCGTGGAAGCGGCGCGCGCGGGCGAGCAGGGGCGCGGGTTTGCCGTCGTCGCGGGCGAAGTGCGAAACCTTGCCAGCCGTAGCGCCGACGCGGCGAAAGAGATCCGCTCACTTATCAGTGATTCGCAGACCCATGTTAACGAGGGCAGCGAGCTGGCTCAGCAGGCAGGCGAGACAATGGATGAGATCGCAACTGAAGTGCTGCGCATGACGAAACTGATGCGCGAAATTGCCACCGCGTCCCAGGAGCAGAGCCGCGGCATTGAGCAGGTGAATATTGCGGTGAATCAGATGGACGAAACCGCGCAGCAGAATGCGGCGCTGGTGCAGCAATCCTCCGCCGCGACCCGCTCCCTTGAGGAGCAGTCGCGTCAGCTGATGGACGCCATGTCCTCATTCAAAGTGACGACTCAGAACGCGGCATAATATTGCCCAGCCCCGGTACGTTTTGTGTCGGGGTTTTATTTTTTGCAGAATTGACTGCTGCGATATTATCGTGAATATCGCCCATTAATATTTCCAGCGAACTGGTTAGAGCTAATGCTTTTTCCGTCGGCTCGAGATATAAACCTTTGCGGAAAAACAGCGGCTCATCAAACAGTTGATTAAAACGTTTCAGGGCCAGACTCACCGCGGGGCGGGACATGTCGAGACGCACCGCCGCCTTTGCCATGCTGCCGCAGCGGACGATCTCAATAAAAACAGGGATAAGATTTAAATCAATACCGGTATTAGCACGAGAATAATTTTTCATTGCGATTCTGCTCCACGAAATATCTGTCAAACTGTTATGGAAATAATGCAGGAGCAGTGCTCAGGATTAAAGCGTGTTTTTTATAAACACTTATACGGTAAAATATATAAATGAACAGGGGAGCCAGACGGGCTCCCCTGAAGAAAGGTATTACGCGTCCGGATACTCACGGATAAAACGTTCAACGTCTTCAACCATGTGGTTGTTGCCGACGAAGAATGAACGACGCTGGTGCAGGCTTTCCGGCACGATATCCAGAATACGCTCTTTACCGTCGCTCGCCTTGCCGCCCGCCTGTTCGGCCAGGAACGCCATCGGGTTGCATTCATACAGCAGACGCAGTTTCCCGTCAGGGTGGCTTGCGGTGCTTGGATAGAGGTAGATACCGCCTTTCAGCAGGTTACGGTGGAAGTCCGCAACCAGAGAGCCAATATAGCGGGACGTGTAAGGGCGCTGCGTCGCTTTATCTTCTTCCTGGCAGAATTTGATGTACTTCTTCACACCGTTCGGGAACTTGATGTAGTTTCCTTCGTTGATGGAGTAGGTACTGCCCTTTTCCGGGAAGCGCATACGTTCCTGACACAGGCAGAAGACGCCCAGGGAAGGATCGTACGTAAAGGCGTGAACCCCGCACCCGGTGGTATACACCAGCATGGTGGAGGAGCCATACACGACGTAACCGGCAGCAACCTGCTTATTGCCCGGCTGCAGGAAATCTTCTTCGGTCACCGGCGTGCCAACAGGCGTGACGCGGCGGTAGATGGAGAAAATGGTACCGACAGAAACGTTAACGTCGATGTTGGAGGAGCCGTCGAGCGGATCCATCAGAACAACGTATTTCGCGTGTTCACACCCTTCGAAAACAACAATTTCATCTTCTTCTTCGGAGGCGATACCCGCAACGATGTCGCGCGCGCGCAGTGCAGCTTTCAGTTTTTCATTTGCGAACAGATCGAGTTTCTGCTGAACCTCGCCCTGAACGTTCTCGGCACCGCTGGCACCCAGGATATCGACCAGACCGGCCTTGTTGATATCACGGTGGATGATCTTAGCGCCCAGCTTTATTGCCGACAGCAAAGCAGTGAGTTCACCGGTAGCATGAGAGAACTCGTGCTGCTTTTCGACAATAAATTCACCTAACGTTTTCATAACACTTTCCCTGCATCTTTGTGAGTAAAGCGATTGTATGTTCACTAAAACGACTAAAGCCCAACAATCTTAACAAAGATTCAAATAGTAGCGCAGAGGTGAATCGCGCCAGCAGGATACGGATTTTCCTGAAATGCGTTTCACAGCCGCTAACATGTGAGTAAAATGTGCGCCACATTGAAGAAGGATAGTGACGTATGCGCATTCATATATTGGGGATTTGTGGCACTTTCATGGGCGGACTGGCAATGCTGGCGCGCTCGCTGGGCCATGAAGTGACAGGTTCGGACGCCAATGTGTATCCGCCAATGAGCACGCTGCTGGAGAAACAGGGCATCGCGTTGATTCAGGGCTACGATGCCAGCCAGCTGGATCCCGAGCCGGACCTGGTCATCATTGGCAACGCCATGACCCGCGGCAATCCGTGCGTTGAGGCGGTACTGGAACGCAATATTCCGTTCATGTCTGGCCCGCAGTGGCTGCATGATTTCGTGCTGCGTGACCGCTGGGTGGTTGCCGTTGCCGGGACCCACGGTAAAACGACTACCGCCGGGATGGCGACGTGGATCCTTGAAGCCTGTGGCTATAAACCGGGCTTCGTGATTGGCGGCGTACCGGGTAATTTCGACGTCTCTGCGCGCCTGGGTGACAGCCCGTTCTTTGTTATCGAAGCCGACGAGTATGACTGCGCCTTCTTCGACAAACGTTCCAAATTCGTCCATTACTGCCCGCGGACGCTGATCCTCAATAATCTTGAGTTCGACCATGCGGATATCTTTGACGATCTGAAAGCCATTCAGAAGCAGTTCCACCATCTGGTGCGCATCGTGCCGGGCCAGGGCCGTATCATCCTGCCGGAAAACGACATCAACCTGAAACAGACCCTGGCAATGGGCTGCTGGAGCGAGCAGGAGCTGGTGGGCGAGCAGGGCCACTGGCAGGCGAAGAAACTCAACGCGGATGCCTCGGAGTGGGAAGTGCTGCTCGACGGTGAAAAAGTGGGTGAGGTGAAGTGGGGCCTGGTGGGTGAACACAACATGCACAACGGCCTGATGGCGATCGCGGCCGCACGCCATGTGGGTGTTCAGCCTGCGGATGCGGCGAACGCACTGGGCTCGTTTATCAATGCCCGTCGCCGTCTGGAGCTGCGCGGTGAAGCCCACGGCGTCACGGTGTATGACGATTTCGCACACCATCCAACGGCGATTCTGGCGACGCTTGCGGCCCTGCGCGGCAAAGTCGGCGGTACCGCGCGCATTCTGGCGGTGCTGGAACCGCGTTCGAACACCATGAAGATGGGGATCTGCAAAGACGATCTCGCGCCCTCTTTAGGGCGTGCCGATGAGGTCTTCCTGCTGCAGCCGCAGCATATTCCGTGGCAGGTGGCGGAAGTGGCCGATGCCTGCATCCAGCCGGCGCACTGGAGCGCGGATGTGGATACGCTGGCGGAGATGGTGGTGAAAGCGGCCCAGCCGGGCGACCATATTCTGGTGATGAGTAACGGCGGTTTTGGTGGGATCCATCAGAAGCTGCTGGACGGTCTGGCGAAAAAAGCGGAAGTGGCCGCCGACGTGTAAAAAAAAGCCCGGTGGCGCTTGCGCTTACCGGGCCTGTCTTTTGCACGTCCTTGTAGGCCGGATACGGCGTTTACGCCGCCATCCGGCGCAAAACGCACGGATTACTCTTCGTTCTCAGACAGCTCGCGCAGATACTGGAAAATCAGGCGCGCAGACTTCGGCGGCTTATTCCCTTCTTTCTCTTTCTTCGCGTTACGGATCAGGGAGCGCAGCTGCTGGCGGTCGGCATCCGGCCACAGGTTCAGGACTTCCGGTACGGCGTCATCACCCTGTTCAATCAGACGATCGCGGATCTGCTCCAGCTTGTGGAACAGCGCAACCTGCTGGTTATGGCGGTTTTTCAGCTTGTCCAGCGCCTGGCGGATCGGATCGACGTCGCGCTGGCGCAACATTTTACCGATAAGCTGAAGCTGGCGACGACGGCCTTCTTTTTTGATTTTCTGTGCCAGTTCAATGGCATCACGCAGATCCTGGTCGAGCGGGATCTTGTCCAGCGCGTTTTTACCCAGTTCCACCATTTCTGCGCCAAGCTGTTTTAACTCTTCGGCGTCGCGTTTAATTTCACTTTTACTGACCCAGATGATCTCATCATCTTCGTCTTCGATGTCATCACCGGGAACGTCGTCGAGCCAGTCTTCGGGCTGCTTAGTCATGTCAGGCTCCTTAAAAAAAGAGGCTAATGTTACCAGTTAAGACGCGCACTGAAAAACGGTTCTCTGTTAGACTTCAGTTAACTCTCTCTTACAGTATGGCATTTGCGATGAAAGTAACCTCACAAGTTGAAGCGCAGCGTAAGATTCTGGAAGAAGCCGTCTCCACCGCGCTGACGCTCGCTTCAGGTAAATCAGATGGCGCCGAAGTGGCGGTCAGCAAAACCACCGGTATTAGCGTGAGTACCCGCTATGGCGAAGTGGAAAATGTAGAATTCAACAGCGATGGCGCGCTGGGGATCACGGTGTATCACCAGAATCGCAAAGGCAGTGCCTCCTCGACCGACCTCAGCCCGGATGCCATTGCCCGTACGGTGCAGGCGGCGCTGGATATCGCCCGTTATACCTCGCCAGACCCTTACGCTGGCGTGGCGGATAAAGAGCTGCTGGCCTTTGACGCCCCGGATCTCGACCTTTTCCACCCGGCGGACGTCACGCCGGACGAAGCCATTGAACTGGCAGCCCGCGCTGAGCAGGCTTCCCTGCAGGCCGATAAACGTATTACCAATACCGAAGGCGGCAGCTTCAACAGCCATTACGGCATCAAAGTGTTCGGCAACAGCCACGGCATGCTGCAGGGCTACTGCTCCACCCGTCATTCGCTCTCCAGCTGCGTGATCGCCGAAGAGAACGGCGACATGGAGCGCGACTACGCCTACACCATCGGCCGTGCGCTGGGGGATTTACAGTCTCCGGAGTGGGTCGGTAAAGAGTGTGCCGAACGCACGCTGTCACGTCTGTCACCGCGTAAACTCTCCACCATGAAGGCCCCGGTCATTTTTGCCAATGAAGTGGCGACCGGACTGTTTGGCCATCTGGTGGGCGCTATCGCCGGGGGCTCGGTATACCGTAAATCGACCTTCCTGCTCGACTCGCTGGGCAAGCAGATCCTGCCGGACTGGCTGACCATCGAAGAGCATCCGCACCTGCTGAAAGGCCTCGCCTCCACACCGTTCGACAGCGAAGGCGTGCGTACCGAACGTCGTGATATCGTCAAAGACGGCGTGCTGACCCAGTGGTTGCTGACCAACTACTCCGCGCGCAAGCTGGGGCTGAAAAGCACCGGGCATGCAGGCGGTATCCATAACTGGCGCATCGCCGGACAGGGCCTGAACTTTGAGCAGATGCTGAAAGAGATGGGCACCGGGCTGGTCGTCACAGAGCTGATGGGCCAGGGCGTGAGCGGCATCACCGGGGATTACTCTCGCGGTGCGGCGGGCTTCTGGGTTGAAAATGGCGAAATCCAGTATCCGGTGAGCGAAATTACCATTGCCGGCAACCTGAAGGACATGTGGCGCAATATCGTTACGGTCGGTAACGATATTGAAACACGCAGCAATATACAGTGTGGTTCTGTATTACTTCCGGAAATGAAAATCGCCGGACAATAGAGATAGCGTTTTGTTAATAATAAAAAAGGAAGTGAGCAATGCGTAAACATCTGTTAGCGATCGTCGCGGCTTCAACGCTGGTTCTTGGCTCTTCTGCGTTTGCTGCCGATCTTGAAGACGACATGGGTATCCTCGGGCAAAACCTGAAGGTGGTGCAGAAAACGGACAATGCGGCGGAAATGAAAGACGCGCTGACCAAAATGCGTGAAGCGGCGCTGGATGCCCAGAAAGCAACACCACCTAAGCTTGAAAACAAAGCGGCAGACAGTGCCGAGATGAAAGACTACCGTCACGGCTTTGACGTGCTGGTAGGGCAAATCGACGGTGCGCTGAAGCTCGTCAACGAAGGCAAAGTGAAAGAAGCCCAGGCCGCGGCCGAGCAGTTTGTGACGACGCGCAACACGTATCATAAAAAGTACCGTTAATTGGGTGCCTGAGCTGTACGTCCTTCCTCCGTATGCGGAGGCGCACTGCGCGCCCCCGCATCTTTGCTCCCTACTTGCCGGAGCGACACTCCATCCGCGCGGTCACTTCAAGCGAGCCGTTTCGAAAACGGATCTCGCACAGTGTTTTCCTCGTCACCAGCGTTAAGATGATTATCGTCAAAGAAATAATCATCAAAACCCCGATACTTGGGTTTCTGCGTTTCATGGATGCCTCCTTGCTGTAAAGCGGGCGAGGTAGCGAACTCCACGGTCGTGACGTGTTGTTTCGAGCCCCCGCCCTGATTTTTTATCAGGCGGGGCTTTCCACTTTCCGTCCCTTGCCTGAGACGGTCAGTCTCAAGCACCCGTCGCCACTCTAGCGAATCCCCATAAGAAAACCTTATCCACGTCACATTTCTACGAGCCGACTCGTAATCTTTTCCACTTTGCTGACCTGTTTCTTGCCGCGTAATAGCGTGACATTCATCACGTAAATACAGTGGTTTATCCAGATTCAGCTCATTTATGTGGCACAGATCACTGCTGCGGCCCGCCTTTCCACTTCGAAGTGGAAAACAACTCGCTACAAACCCTTTCCCCCCGCCGTTAGTTTACTTACAGAGCCATTAACGGGGTAAGACCAGTGAGTAACGGAGCGGTAATGAACGACGTTGGGGAACAGGCAGTGCAAACAGAGCAGCTTGCGAACACGATGCTGCAGCAGGTTTATGCCCTGCTGGCCCGGCACAACATCATCCCCAATGCGGTACAGGAGCAGATGCTCACCTCCCACGTTCGTGCGATGGCGCACCGGTCCGTGACCGGCGAGCCGCTGCCGGAGGTTGAAGCAGAGCTGTTCGACGAAATTTCACCGGATTCAATGCGGCTGGCACGTGAAGTGGTGGCGCAGTTTGGCAACCTTCCTGATGAAGAGGCCTGGCTGCTCTCCGTTCACTTTGAAGTCGCGAAAGACAACCTTTAAGGAGCAACACATGGAACAGATTACAGTCGTGATTGGCGATCGCCTGGGTAAAGGTCAGAAAGTGGCCGCTGGTGTGGAAAAAGCGGGTGGACGCGCGGTGGTTGTGCCGGGCATGGCCGCGGATATGAAGCTGGGCGACGTGATGAAAGCGGAAAACGCCACCTTCGGTATCTCCTTCTGCGGCAGCGGCGGCGCGGGCGCCATCACCGCCCAGACCAAATATGGCTACAAAGCCAAATACGGTATGCGTTCCGTGGATGAAGGCGTGACTGCCATCAACGAAGGCTGCAACGTGCTGGGCTTTGGCTTTATGGATAAAGAAGAGCTGGGCGAGCGTCTGGTGCAGGCGTGGCAGAAAAAATACGGCGCATAAGCATGAAAGAACAGTTCACAACCACGGTGAGAGTGAAGGGGAAAGGCGACGCCAAAGCGCGCGCCTTTGCCGACGCGCTCAACCACGTTCAGGCCGCGGTGATGAAAGCCTCACCGCATATCTTACTGCGTATTGAGCCACAGGATGTGCAGGTCGTTCAGGCGCAAGAAGCGGTGCGAAAAGAAGCCTTTCTGTTCTTCTTTCTGCGCCGGGAAAGACGCACCTACAGCGTGGAGCTGGATGTGACCGTCAACGTGACCGCCATCAATCTTGACCAGGTGGATTTCGTCACGCAACGCTGATTATTCATAAAAGGGCAGACTGATGTTCTTAATTATATTAATAAAATCGCTCATCATCGGCGGCCTGGTAGGCGTCGGTGTCGGGGCCGGTGCTGCACGCATGTTTCATGCGCCTACCACACAGGGGATGGGCGCGTTTCGTACGTTGGGGGAGCTGAACTCCTGCGAAGGGGATCCGGCGTCTCACTTCTCATTTGGGTTAGGTTTCTTCTTTAACGCCTGGGCCTCTTCCGTGGCCGCAGGGGCTTTCACACAGGACGTTGACCACCGCATCATCCCGAACTGGGGTGCGGCTGCACTGATGATCAAAAACCGTAACGTCGGCGAAACGCTGCACGACCCGCGCAAAATGGCGATTGCCTGCGGCGTGATCGGCATGGTCGTCGTGACTTTCCTGAACCTGACCGCCTCCTCGGTCCCTGCCGCACTGCAGGTCACCGCCGTGAAGGTGCTGGTGCCGGCGGCGAACCTGCTGGTCAACACCGTGATGCCGGTGATTTTCTGGCTGGCGGCCATCGACGCAGGTAAAAAATCGGGCTTCTGGGCCACCATCTTCGGCGGCGCGGCGCAGCTGATTATGGGCAACGCCGTACCGGGCCTGGTACTGGGGATCCTGATCGGTAAAGGCGTGGAAGAGAGCGGCTGGAACCACGTCACCAAAGTGATGATGGCGGCTATCGTCCTGCTCTTCGTGCTGAGCGGCTTCTTCCGCGGCTTCGACATGAAGATGATCGAATCCTTCCATCTGACCGTGCCGAACTGGCTCGACATGATCCACAACTCGCTCAGCGGTAAATAACAGGAGCCTGCAATGGAACAGAATAAAGGTTTTTGGTATGCCGACTGGTCGTTCCCGCTCTTCGTTGGCCTGCTCTCCTCCGGCGTGTTCGCCGGGACGCACATGTACTACCTCTATGGCATCGGCGCGTTTAACGAAGTGGCTTTCGTGGCGATGCTGAAAGCCGGGATTGATACCGGCGTCTACGGCGCGGTGGCGGCGTTTGGCGCGAGTTTCCTGTTCGCCCGCATTATCGAAGGCTCGCTGGTCGGTATTCTCGACATCGGCGGCGCCATCCAGACCGGCGTGGGGCTGGGGGTTCCGGCACTGCTGC
>NZ_WSPD01000015.1:0-106699 GCF_026319105.1 Enterobacter sp. HSTU-ASh6
GCCGGACAAAAGACGGCTCGGTCGACAACGCCAACGCCCTGCGGTTTGAGGACAAGGCGGGCGCGGAGCAGGTGTGGATCCAGGCCGAGCGTAATATGGATACCAGCATCAAGAATGATGAAACGCACAGCGTCGGCGGCGAGCGTAGCCATTACGTGAAGAAAAATGAGCTGCATCGCGTGGAGGCGAATCAGATCCAGGCGGTGAAAGGCGGGACTGAGATCCTGACGGGGAAAGGCAAGCTGGACGCGGCGGTGGAGCAGTACGTTATCGCTTCCGGAACAAAACTGAGGCTGGTCTCCGGTGAAAGCGCCATTGAGCTTAACGCGAACGGCAAAATTAGCCTGATCGGCAAAGAGTTTAACTTCTTTGTGGAAGGGGATGGCCATATTACGACGGGCGGTAAGCTACACCTGAATACCTCTGGCACAAAACCGGGTACCACGGCACCGGGCGCGGGACACAAAGGAGACATTGATGCGGCCGTTCAGGCGAAATTCACGACCAAAGGTGAGTAAAGCGGGAGCGGTGCTTGTCGCGTTATTAACGACGGGGATGGGTGGCGGAGACGTAAAAATAAACGATCTTTGGATCTTCGTTTCCAGGATGAGTGCTTCACTCAAAACGTTATCCGTTAAGAATCTGAGCGACGCGCCTCTGCCGTTTAAAATGATCAAAAATAATGAATATATTAACTTTTACAATACTGAAGATATCACTCTCACTGACGGAACGCACATAACCGCGATTGACTTACGTTTAAGTAAAGAACGCGACGGCGCGGCACCATTTCTCAGTTTTTCGCCCTCCGGCCGGTGCATAACGCTTGATGCCGTTAAACAGCACTACCAGCATCTGGAGTTAACTGACTATCCCCGAGGCCGCTCCGGGAATGAAGTGACCAGCTACACCGCGTCAAAAGACAAAAATGGAGAGAAAATAAGCTTTAGTTTCACTGTAAATAAACCTGATTGTCTGGACTCGGTTGTCATTAGCGCCGACTAAGACATCTCATTGTCATAAAAGGCCTTTTTCTCCTTCGGAGAACCGGGTAATAAAAATTCGATGAAAAATGATTAACGTGAAAATTCACATCCCAACATTTCTCGCTTTTACCGTGATATTTCTCTCTCTGAACTACTATGAGGTGCTTGCACACGATATACCACCGGTTTTAGTTAAACAGGATTTTACTGTGCAGCTGAAAGACCAGACGGTCTCATTGGGCGAAAGATGGACAGATGACGTTGCGCGTAAATTTGAGCTGCCGGTAGAGGGCCATTTTGTCGGTGAGGTTCCTTTTGACGAAACCCACTATAAATTCTACCAGCATCAAAAGACGGGGTTCGGCATTTATGTTTCCAATCTCTGGTGGGATAAAGCCGAACGCAGTATTGATGACTATATCGTGTCGCAGATTACGCTGACCGCAGGGGAGGGTAAAACGCCGCGCGGTATTCATGTGGGTTCATCTGCCGGGGAACTCAGCAGGGCATATGGCAATGGTCAGATTGAAAATGATGCCGGGGAACAATGGTGTTTTTATCAATTGGGTAACAGGCTGCTCTCTTTCGAGATTAAAGACGACAAGGTTGTGACAATAACAATGAATTACGACAATGGCGCCCGGGAGTAATTTGTGACCAGGAGATATTTGGCATGCGCATTGTTCACAGCGCTATTACTGGGCTCAGTTGCAACATCAGCCGCGCCTGAGCTATCGCAATATAATGCGCTCGATACCGTAAGCCGTATCGTGAACGACAGCGAAGTGAAAGAGACGCTCAGGAAGACGCTGGGTAGTGATTACGAGACGTTTATTAGCAACTTCGATGTCTTTGGCGAACCCCATGCCACCTCAGACGGAGGGCTGTTTGTTGAAGGCTGGCTAAAAGATCTTTATCTGGAAAATGCGTCCGCTTTGGTCGTTGAACCTGACGGCAAACTCTATACGGCCTGGGTCGTTCCTGAGTCAGACATTGTTCATTATCAGTCATCCGATCGTAGTCAGGTGGTGAATCCCGATATTCAGCAGTGGGCGACCAGATTCAAAGCGATGCATTTTGCAACGAACAGCCCGGCAAGACGCGCATTTGACGGGGTATGGACAGGCGAATCGGGAACCGACTCGACGTTAACCCTGCGGTTAGTGGAATCAGGCGACCGTATTTCCGGGTCTTATTGCTATATCTCTCAGAGAGGAAACCGCATCGATTGTCCTGCAGAGGATGAACGCAACCTAAGCGGTACGATTGCAGGCAATCGGGCGAACGTTAAGTTCGACTCCACGTTTGGCGGCGTAGATGGACAAGCAGTTCTGGAAATTAACGCAAGCAAAATGGAATGGCGTTTAGTGACGCCTCCTCAGAAAGGGAATTATTATGCGCCACTGCGTTATACGTTAAATAAAGCTGATCCCGTTCGTAACGCTGAAACCAGAAAGCTCGATACCGATAAGTTCACTATTTCTCTGGTAAATAAATGTGAGCGTTTCGAGAGTGAATGTAGCCAGATGTATTATCTCGGTGTACGTAAAAGTGATAACAGTACGATCGCCTTAAAAGGAAAAACACTGCAGGATCCCACAGGTAAAGTAATCGGCTCAAGCTATAAGAATAGTGAAGTTACCTATACCGTGACCTATGCACCACTGAAACTGGTTGTCAGCAAAGGCAGCCATATTTTAGTTGAGCAGCAAGGTCACTGGCTTAAATAATAAAATAGCCAGTCAAAAGTTCAACGTATCTCTCTCAATATCAATTATCCCGGATCCCCTATGAAATACACCCTCCAGGAAGGTTCATTTTCCCTTTTTCCTGCGGCCTGGCAGGATAACAGCATGAACATTATTCGCGATGACGAAAGCGGGCTGTCCGTGGTGGTCAGCCGCGGCGCTATCCCGGATGGCAGCGATTATGAGAAAGAGTTTCACCGCCAGTGGGATGTCCTGCGACCTCAAATGGGCGAGGTCGCCCAGAGCGAATTCCGGCACGTGAAAGCCGGGCCTGACGGCAAAATCACCGGTCTGGAAGTTGAAACCCACTTTGACCATAACGGGCAGCGCCTGTGGCAAAAACAGCTGGCCGTGCAGACGCCGGGCAAACCGGTATTGATGATTTTCACTCTCTCAGCACTCAGAGCATTTACCGAAGAGGACGAGGAGCGCTGGAGCGCGCTTAAGCAGAGTCTGACGCTAAACGACAACCGGAATGTGTAAGGCATGAGCGATAACAACGCGGCCCGTAAGGGCGACGAGATTATTCACTCCAGCATTTTTGCGGATATCACCAGCATTGTGGCGGAAGGTGCCGCTTATGCGGTGATCGGCGCGGCGGTGGGGGCAGCAGCTACCGTGGCGGCGCCATTGCTGGGAGCCGGTGCGGCAGCCGCAGGCGTGGCGGCGATTGGCTCCAGCTGTTTGCTCAGCGGCATCATTGGCGGCGTTCTGGCAAACGTGGCGGGGATCACAGACGATATCAGCAACGCCGCAGAGGGGTTAGGCAACGCGCTTTTCCCGCCGTCGCCTGCGGGTAAAATCACCACCGGCTCCAGCAACGTTCTGACCAATGCGCTCCCTGCCGCGCGCGCGGCAGGCACGCTGACGCCAGCAGATACCCCGTCACCTGAGCCGCAGTCACCGGGCAGCTTTGCCGATTACGCAGGCATGCTGCTTTCCGCTGCCGGACAGTTTGGCAGCGAAATGTGGCAGCCGAGCGTGGCGTCAGCCGCCGCGGGGACCTCGCCGCTGGAAGAAGACAAGGTGGCGTGCGAAAAGCACTCCGGACCGCAGTACCTGGCGGAAGGTTCAAAAAGCGTTTTCATCAACGGCCAGCCTGCGGTGCGTGCGAAAGATCGCACCACCTGTGAAGGGACCGTTTCCGATGACGTCTCCCCGAACGTGATTATTGGCGGCGACACGCTCACGGTTCGCGATATTAAAAGCGGCAAAACCCCAGGCCTGGCGCTGGGGATGATTGCGCTCTCGTTGCTGCGCGGTCGTCCGGGCAAGATTTTGAAAAACATGCCCTGCGCGCTGGCGGCAGCCGGCGGCGGGATGCTGGCCGATATGGCCGTCAATGCCGTGTTTGGCTCTTCGCACCCGGTTCACGCCGCCACCGGCGTGAAGGTGCTGAACGACGATGATGAACTCGATTTCTCGCTGCCGGGGCGCTTCCCGCTTCGCTGGCAGCGCAGCTACAACAGCCTGACCACCCGCGAAGGGCTGTTTGGCCTGGGCTGGGCTACCTCTTTTGACAGCTATCTGACGCTGGAAGAGAACAGCGCGACCTGGTTCGACGAAACCGGACGCGAGCTGAGCTTTGAACTGCCTCCTGTCGACCGGGCGTTTTACAGCATCAGCGAAGGCATTATCATCCGCCGCAATGAGAGCGGCGACGTGGCAATTGCCGACGATGACGGCGCGGTGTGGCGTCTGTACAAACCGACCCGCGCCAACCCCTCCATCCTGCGTCTGGCCTCGCTGAGCGATGAATACGGCAACGCCCTGCTGACCGAGTGGGATGAGCACGGACGTCTGGTTGGTCTTCACGATGAGCCACGGGCGATAGATGTCACCCTGCGCTATGAGGACGAACGG
This sequence comes from Enterobacter sp. HSTU-ASh6, assembly GCF_026319105.1. Taxonomy (NCBI): domain Bacteria; kingdom Pseudomonadati; phylum Pseudomonadota; class Gammaproteobacteria; order Enterobacterales; family Enterobacteriaceae; genus Enterobacter; species Enterobacter sp. HSTU-ASh6. The sequence continues at coordinate 4,598 of NZ_WSPD01000015.1, forward strand.
TTCCCGCAGCGCGTGACCGCAGCCAGCCATTTCGACGGCGACCGTACCTGGCCGCTGATGCAGTGGGGTTACGACGCACGCGGTCAGCTGTCGAGCGCGACGGATGCCTCCGGCGTCGTCACCCGCGAATACCGCTATAACGACCACTGCCTGATGGTCTGGCACCGCCTGCCGGGTGGGCTGGAGAGCGAGTACCGCTGGCAAAAATTTGACCACTGGCGCGTGGTGGAAAACCGCACCAGCACCGGCGACGGCTGCCGCTTTAGCTACGATTTGGCCGCCGGGCTGACGACCGTCGAGCACTATGATGGTCAGAAGCGTCAGCACTACTGGAATGCGCAGAGCCTGATTGTCCGCTACGTAGACGAGCGCGGTGAAAACTGGCGCTACGAGTGGGATGACAACGAACTTCTGACGCGTCGCATCGATCCGCTGGGTAACGCCGTCACCTTTATTTATGACGAGATGGGCAACCGGGTGCAGGAAATCGACGCCGACGGTAATGCCCGCACCACCACCTGGCTGGAACATCGCGCGTTGCCGTCAGCCATCATTGAAGCCGACGGCAGCGCTACCCGGTTCTGGTACGACGAACATCACGGCCTGCAGCGCGTGGTGGACCCGATGGGGCAGACGACGCTGCTGCACCGGGACGCGTTTGGTCAGGTCGTTGAGGAGGTCGATGCCGCCGGCAACAGCCGCCACCAGGAGTACAACGAGGCGGGACAGGTGGTGCGCGCGACGGACTGCTCTGGCCGCACAACCCGCTATCGCTATTATCCGCTGGGCTGGCTGGAGAGCGAGACGGGCGCTGACGGCGAAGAGACGCGCTATCGCTACGACGCCGCAGGGCGCCCGGTGCAGCTCGATCGTCCCGAAGGCTGGACGGAATCGCTCAAATGGAACGCACGCGGCCTGCCGGTGAAGCATGCCGGCGCTGATGGTAAAGAAAGCGAGTTCAGATACGATGAGGCAGGACGCTTAACCACCACGCGTAATACGCAGGGTGAGGAAGTTCGCCGCCGCTGGGACAGTCGCGGGCGTCTGATTGCCCTTGAAAACGAGAACGGCGAAGCGTATCAGTTCCGCTGGGGGCCAGACTCGCTGCTGCTGGAAGAGGTGGGGCTGGATGGCGTGGCCTCGCAATATCGCTATGACGCCTGCGGACGCACGATTTCGCGCACCTTTGCCGCCGGGCATCCGGAGGCCATCACCCACGCCTTCGCCTGGAGCGCGAGTGGCCAGCTGGTCGCCCGCACCACGCCGGAAGGACAGACCCGCTACCACTACACTCCGTCCGGGCTGTTAAGCCGGATTGGGCTGCATCCTGCGCTTGCAGCCGACGCGTGGAGCACCGAGGCAGAGCAGGAGCTTGCCTTCGAATATGACGCACTCGGTCGCGTGACGCGCGAAGCGGGCGAGCACGGTGAGCTGGCGTGGGAGTATGACGCGCTGGGCAACCGCACCTCCGTCACGCTGCCCGATGGCCGCGAGCTGAAGCAGTTCTACTACGGTAGCGGGCATCTGCTCAGCATTGCTCTCGACAAGCTGTCGGTCTCCGATTTTACTCGCGACGAACTCCACCGTGAGACCAGCCGCACCCAGGGGCTGTTGACCACCCGCAGCGAGTACGACCGCCTCGGCCGACTGCACCGCCGGGACGTCTTTACCGGCAATGCCCAGCGCCCGTCGCCGCGCCGCTGGTCCCGCCGCTGGGATTACGACTACCGCAATAACCTGGTGCGAGAAGAGCGGGACGATAACCCGTTCAGCTGGTACCGCTGGCAGTACGACAGCGCCGGGCGCCTGCTCGTTCAGGACGGCACGCTGCCTGGCCAGGAGCAGTGGCGCTGGGATGCAGCCGGTAACCCGCTGGAAGGTTCTGCTGAGAAGGTCACGCACAACCGCCTGACGCAGCTGAACGGCATTCGCTGGCGTTATGACATCCACGGCCGCACCGTGGAGAAGGATAACGGCCAGACGCGCTGGCACTACCGGTACGACGGCGAACACCGCCTGACGGAGGTTATCAGCCAGCCGCGGGATCGCAACAGGCCGCAGACGCAGGTCAGCTTCCGCTACGACCCGCTCGGACGCCGCATCAGCAAAACGCGCCAGCAGATGCTGGGCGGTCAGCCAACCGGCAAGCCGGTGACCACCCGGTTTGTCTGGGAAGGGTTCCGCCTGCTGCAGGAGCTGCGTGGAGACGTGCCGCTGACCTACGTCTACAGCGACCAGGACAGCTACGACCCGCTGGCGCGTATTGACGGCGTTGATGCCCCGGAGATCTTCTGGTTCCACTGCCAGCCCAACGGCACGCCGGAGCGGATGACGGATAGCGAAGGGCATGTGTGCTGGGAAGGCGTGAACAGCGCCTGGGGCAAGCTGCTGCGGGAAAGCGAAACGCAGTTATCAGGATATTCCCAGAACCTGCGGATGCAGGGGCAATACCTGGACCGAGAGACAGGGCTGCACTACAATCTGTTCCGGTATTATGACCCGGACTGCGGACGGTTTACGCAGCAGGACCCGATAGGGCTGGCGGGGGGGATAAACCTTTACCAGTATGCGCCGAATGCGCTGGGGTGGGTGGATCCGTGGGGGTTGAGCCGTAAATGTAAGGACCCATCTAAAGAAGCTACGAGATGGCAAGGTCAAGGTGATTACAAAGGTATAGATGTCTACAAAAACAGGAAACTGAAAAAAGGCACGATTCTGTATGCATTATATCCAAACGGTGATACTCCTCCATCATATGCAGTGACTTATCCAACCGTTAGGCAAAATAAAGGAAATGCTATAGGCTACCATGAAGCACTTCAGGTTAAAATAGATCCTCATCGTACATTAAGAACGCAAGTTAGAGCTTATTATGTAAGTGAGGATATTGATGTAGCATATGGAAGAGCATTGGCTAATGAGATATATGGTCGAGGGGGTGGGATGCAATTCTTTATCCCTGAGGAATTTAGAAATCTATTGATACCGGGGAAGGTCATTAGCATATGATTAATTTTAAAATTAACGTGGTAAATGGTAAGGTTGAGTTAGACAATAAATGTCTTTTAATACAAAGGGAGGATGAATTTATAACTTCTGATCTTTACAAATATCTTGAATCAGAAAATAAAATGCAGAAATTAATTCCCCATCATTATACAGTTAATACCGTTCTTTGGTCGGGAAAGGAATTCGAGATTATAATACAACCATTATGCTTCAGTAATTTGCCATTTACGGTGCAATTAATTTATAAAGAGGGAGTGTATTATAAAGCAATAAATGATTGGAATAAGGTTTCTAACATTGATATGCTAAATAAAGAAGTCGAATTTTTATATCAATGGGTGTCGGGTGAATATGATCTTGGCAAACCAGATGAAAAAGAAAAACATAGTATAATGTGGCACTTGGAATGGGGTGATATAACTATTTGCTATGATATTAAATCATTTAATTGCGGCATTTATTTAACGTGGAATTAACTATTAAATAAGGTTGTCATATTGTGCTGATAACCCGCTTGAAGGTTCCGCTGAGAAGGTCACGCACAACTGCCTGACGCAGCTGAACGGCATTCGCTGGCGTTATGACATCCACGACCGCACCGTGGAGAAGGATAACGGCCAGACCCGCTGGCACTACCGCTACGACGGCGAACACCGCCTGACGGAAGTCATCAGCCAGCCGCGGGATCGCAACAAACCGCAGACGCAGGCCAGCTTCCGCTACGATCCGCTCGGTCGCCGCATCAGAAAAACGCGCCAGCAGATGCTGGGCGGTCAGCCAACCGGCAAGCCGGTGACCACCCGGTTTGTCTGGGAAGGGTTCCGGCTGCTGCAGGAAGTGCACGGGGATGTGCCGCTGACCTACGTTTACAGCGATCAGGACAGCTACGACCCGCAGGCGCGTATTGACGGCGTTGATGACCCGGAGATCTTCTGGTTCCACTGCCAGCCGAACGGCACGCCGGAGCGGATGACGGATAGCGAAGGGCAGGTGTGCTGGGAAGGGGTCAACAGCGCCTGGGGCAAGCTGCTACGGGAAAGCGAGGCGCAGGTATCAGGATATTCTCAGAACCTGCGTATGCAGGGGCAATACCTGGACCGTGAGACAGGGCTGCACTACAATCTGTTCCGGTATTACGACCCGGACTGCGGACGGTTTACGCAGCAGGACCCGATAGGGCTGGCGGGGGGGATTAATCTTTACCAGTATGCGCCGAATGCGCTGAAATATATTGATCCTCTTGGCTTATCATCAACGACTTTCTATCATGCTGGTGATATTCGGGGCGAGATTAATCCTTCTATGGGGAGGCATGGATTAGATTTTAATCCTTCTAATCAAGGTGGTTTTTACGTAACTACTGATAAATCACAGGCTATTGAATGGGCAGAGCTGAGAGGACATCCAACTATAACGCAATTTGATATACCGAATTCAGAACTCGATAAACTAAATATAAAAGTATTTGAGTCTGCTGATAATGAATGGGCTAAATTTGTAACTCAGGGTAGAGCCAACACACTTGCACATAGTTATGATGCTGTAAGTGGACCAATGTTAGCAAACCCAGGTGCTGTAAAAAAAGGAGGAAAGGCTAAGCCCATAGGTTCACAGCTTGCTATTTTCTCAAATAAAGCAGCAGCCGTGTTTGATCGTTATAAAGTAAAAAAAAAGGTGTAAAGGTCAATGAATATTATCGATGGTATCCAATTCAGTAATTCTAATGAAAGTGTTATTTTTAATTACTATAGTTGGGTTGAGTTGATTAAAGCGATTATTGTTAAATATGCGAATAAAACAGAGAGTGAGGCTGAACGTATAGTATTAGCCTCTCCACTTGTTCGTATTAAGGAAAATGATTACATGTCTGTCGCTTTGCGCAGTCATGAAAGTGAGTATCATTGGGCAATGTTAATTGCTTATGGTGATCAATATTGGACAAAGGGAGTTTCTCCAGATGAACCTGACGGATACTTTGAGTGGGAAAAAGAATACAGAGAAAAAAATAATCTGGCAGAAGATAACTTTATTTTTAGTGATTAGGTTAAATAAAAAATTTAAGAAGTAATATCTTGTCAGTTTTATTGTATATTATGGCATTATTATGTTGAGGCATATAGTAATATCTCGTAGTGATCCCTTTTTAAGACTTAAAGCTCCGCTAAGAATTATAATGTAATCATATGCTATAAGTGGATTCGTCTCTGTAAAACCAACGGAAGATTTAATTATTACTTGCGATAAGACAAACTGAGAGGCAAAGGATGAGCACAGTTTACGAAGTTATTTTAGCCCTATATAAAACCACTCGAAGAAATCGACGAAGCGATACCTGCTCATGTGGAGTGGCTTAAAAAGGGGTACGCAGAGGGGATTTTCCTGACATCCGGTAGAGGGATCCCAAGAAACGGTAGTGTCATTCTCGCTAAATGCGAGAGTCTTGCTTCTCTTGAAGAGCTCTTACGCGAGGATCCTTTTCAGAGGTTAAAGCTTGCGACTGTTGAGATCATTCCCTTTGAACCCAGTATGAAGACAGAACTCTTAGACAATGTGTTTTGACCCCGCAATAAAAAAACACGCCAGGGCGTGGTTTTTTTCATTCAAGACGACTCAGACGTTGAACAGGAAGTTCATCACGTCGCCATCTTTAACGATGTAATCTTTATCGACGGGACATCTTTACCGGCAATGCCCAACGCCCGTCGCCGCGCCTCTGGTCCCGCCGCTGGTAACCCGTTAGAGGGCGCTGGAGAGAAGATTGCCCATAACCGGGTCACGCAACTGAACGGTATTCGCTGGCGCTATGACATCCACGGCCGTACCGTAGAGAAGGATAACGGCCAGATCCGGCACTACCGGTACGATGGCGAACACCGCCTGGGGCAAGCTGTTGCGGGAGAGCGAGACGCAGGGATCAGGATATTCTCAGAACCTGCGGATGCAGGGGCAATACCTGGACCGTGAGACAGGACTGCACGACAATCTGTTCCGGTATTACGACCCGGACTGCGGACGGTTTACGCAGCAGGACCCGATAGGGCTGGCGGGGGGGATAAACCTATACCAGTATGCGCCGAATGCGCTGGGGTGGGTGGATCCGTGGGGGTTAAGCCGAAGCAATACAGGGAAAAAACCAGGGCCGCAACTTCCTGGAGGAATTGCAGAAACATTTGATAAAAGCGTTTATAAAAACAGGCAGCTGAAAAGAAACGAGACTTTTTATAAATATCATGGTGTAAATAATAGAACAGGAAGAAAAATTTCTTGGCTGACAAATGAAAAATACAATTCCGAGGAGGTTTTGCGAGAAAAGCTAGCTATTCGCCATGATTGGGGTGTTAATATTACTAATGTATCAGAGTTTAGAGTTCCTAAAGGAACGTGGGTGAGTGAAGGTCCTGCTGCAGCTCAAGGGGCAGGATATCCTGGGATGGGATACCAGGCTGTGGTATCAAATCTTCCAAGAGCATGGGTGGTTAAAACTTTAAGGGTTCCCTGGTAATGAAATTGAATAACTTAAAAAATGCACTTGAAAAAATAATTTTTGAACTTAATGCCAATGGTAAACATGAATCGGCAAATTTTTTTCAAACTCGTTATGAACAGATAATAATTTTTGGAGACAAAATTCCATTTGAAATAATTGAAAGTCTGTCAACATGCAGAGCTATGGCTCAATACGCAAACTTTTCCCTCAGGGAAGAAAAGCTTTTAGATGATGTTGTTAATTACGCACTTGATATTAAAAAAATGACGCCCTGATATTAAGCAAAGAGAAGGATTGATTTTTGCGAGGTTATAATTAAGCAGCGTCTGTTTTTGAAGTGCTCACTCAAACAACAAAAAAACAGATAATTTTTAATAAAAGAACACTATTGGCTGGCTTAATATATTAAAATCAAAGCCAGCATCAATCAATTCATCTGCGTGCTGGCGAAATTAACCATCGAAGCAGTCTTGCACCATTCCTTTACAATTTCGCACACTAAATCATGATGATAGACACTGTTCTTTTGAGGATTTGTTGGCCTTATTATTTTTGAGTGCGATTAGGCTCTAAAACTGTCTGATAAGAGCTATTGCTGCATACGCGTATTGACGGCGTTGATGCCCCGGAGATTTTCTGGTTCCACTTCCAGCCGAACGGCACGCCGGAGCGAATTCTGCTCACCATGTTATACCCGTTGAGGTGTGGAAAGAGGAGCAATCATTCTTCAATAATATTGGCATCGGAAAAGACATGAACTCTGCGTTTAATGGTATTAATTTTCCAGGTAGCGCATCAGCGATGAAACAAGATGCAGGGAAATGTATGGATATCTTCCATAGCAGTAATTATCATAACTATAGTGACATTCTCCGTCGGCGCATTGCTCGTGTTGAGTAACGATATATTTCTGGAAGATTAGATGCTAAAGGGGCGAGGAGGCGGATCCAGATTGATATGAAGAATAAAATTTGGATGGGTCATGTTCCCACAAAAAAATCAGGGGAATGAATTAATGTCCTATTATGTGATCATGAATGACTTTGAATCATCACTCATGCCAAGAAATTTACAGGGCATGGTTGATGAAAGATTACAGGTTAATGAAAACTGGGAAATAGAAGGCTCTGCCTTTCCCTTCCCTTATCGAATAACAGACGATGCATGCCCAGACCATATTTATTTGTTGTGCAATAAAAATGTTGGGGCTTTGAAATTTGACTATTATAAAAAAGACTTTGGACACTTGATGGATAAGTCTTTATTTTCGATTTTTGAAAATTATAAGCACAATGTTTTTTTTGGCCGAGATATTACACCAGTTTCGATTGGGAATGGTCAAGTTCTTCGGGATGATTTTAAATATGCATATTTTCCAGGCGGCGATGTTATAGATAAGGATAAATCTATTCTCGAAGAGGATAAGTTCGGAGATACCATACCTTTTAAAATTGAATTCAAGGATGATGCACTAGAAAATGATATACTTTCGTTGAACGACACATTGTTAGGTGGTTTTATCATTGTTAAACAAGAGGTCAAGGAAGTTATAGACAGTAAAGGATTCCGGGGGCTGAAACTTGTTCCACTGGAAAATGCTTTAGACGTTTTTTGTGAAGATTATTTCTACGAAATACACTCAAATCGTAAAAGAAAGGGCAATAAACTACCTTAATATTGAAGGGTGTCGTGCCATTATTGATTCTTTGTTTTTTTTTAATGGCGCGAAGAAGTTCTTTGGATTATGAGTACATTTTTCAACTATGGATATGGTAATTTTAAGCGTAGCCAATAATGATAACTCTTAAAGAGGAATAATGCATATAAAAAATACTATCCAAGACTTTGTCAAGAAATTCAAAATGAATGATTTAAATATGGGAGAGATAGACTATGCAGACGATGAAAATGAAACTTCTTTTCCTGTAAATTTAAATGGTGAAATTCGATTTTTTTATAGCCATTTGATTTTAAATGACCACCCAACATTTGATGGCGCATTCATTATACAGATTGTTGAGCCCCAAGAGCTTAATAAAATGTTATCAGGCTGGCGAGTTCAAAATGACACGACCTGGCGCGATGAATATATAATCTTTGCTGAACGAAATGGAGATGTTCTTTTTTGTGATACCCAAAATATCACATCTCCTGTTTATGGTAGTATTCAAAAAAGAAATTTCATTATTTCCAATTCGTTAGCCGACTTTTTGGATGCTTTTTGTTCTGCCATTGAGATCGAACAAAGTAAATATGATGGTGATGCTACAGATGATGATTTTAATTTCAGAGAGGACTTTCTGGAAGATATCGATTTAATGCTAAAAAGCAAGCTTAAGGATGTTGAGGCGGAAGGTTTTAAGCAATTCTTTTTTGGCTAGGTTAATAATAAAAACTAACACTTTTAGAACCCTCCTTACTTCTGACAACATTTTTCGCTTAAAACCACTTTTATATAGGCAAGGAGGTCTCTTTTCGATTGATAATGAATAAGCATATGAAAAACGGTTTCGATAAATTTGATGAAAAAGTTACATCTCTTGTAGAAAAAGGAAACGAGTTCCATTTAAATGGGCCTCACCTAGTGAAGTTGCTGATCAGATGTGGAAAATGACAACAAAAACAGATGGTAAATCGATTATTTTCAAATTGGGTGATGGAATAAAAAAGTACTGGAGTAATATTGTTATGAATACTAAAGGAATAAATACTAGAGACGATTTTATTAAATTTCTTGAGAATTTATCTTCAAATGCCAGAAATAACCTAAGTGAGTGGGAGAGCAAAGACTTACCCTCATATTTTGAATCGATGGCATCTTGGGTTGAAGATATGGATGGATATTATTTAAATCAAAAATTACCTGTTCCAGAAAATGTTAACTGGACATTTATTGCAGATATTTTAATGGCTGCAAGAGTTTATGAATAATATTCAATAATAACTGGCCGGGAAGAGCATCAAATCTTCCCGGCTTTTTATTATTTAACGTGTTAAAAAGTATGATGGCGTCCGAATCGTTCCGATGACCCGATAGGTTTTAATGGCGGTATAAATACTTACGTTTACGCCACTAATCCGTTTAATTGGGTTGATCCATTAGGATTGAAAGCGAAGTGTGCACCGACTCGATAAAATGACCATAACCATGCGGCATTTGGTAAGCAGTGGCAAGGAAGAGGGATTTATCAAGGCCGTTATTCTTGGTCAAACACAATGCTTAAAGAAGGCGATATTGTTTATAGTGGAGCACCTGGTCAGTCAGGATTTTATTTCGACAAAGCCACTTTAGAAGCTGCTAATGGTAGTCGACAAAAATTATGGGAAAGTTTACAAGTTCTACCTCATGAAAAATATGGGTTTAGAAGTAAGATTCAGATGTATAGAGTCAAACGAGATGCTATTGCTGGTACGGGACAAGCTTTGTCACCAGATACTGAAATGTTAGGAAGCGGTGGCGGTACCCAATTCTTCCTTTCGAATTATAAAAAAGTTCTGGAACCTATTGGTCTTCCATTTGATATTGGGATGTAAAAATGAATTTTGACGCAGAAACTGGTGTTCTTAAATTTAATAAAAGGGTTCTATTAGGACCAAGAGTTACTAAGACAGAGTTGTTTAATAATACAAATGTAAGGTGGGAGGGGTGGCCTGAAAAAAAAGACAATAAAACAGTCTCATACAGAACTATCATTAAAGGTGACCATGAGTTCGGAGATATATATCTAATAATTGACTTCTTGGTTCCCAATGATCCTAACTCAATAATTCGCAGTTGGCGCTTCGCCCCAGAAAAATTATTGATGGGAAAACAGAATAGACCCGAAGGGAAAGTCACCCGATGTTTAAGGGAATGGTTCAAAACTAAATCTACTATTGTTCTTCCTGTATCAAGGGAGTGGGGACATGTTGATGCTGCTTATGACCCTCATAACCTAACAGGAACAATTCTCTGCCACTATTGCTTAGACCCTCATGAATTGTAAGTGGAGAACTGGTAAAATATATGATTCAATTGAAGTTACTTATATGACTATATCATAGTGTTTCCAATATAAATTGGACAGTTGCCATCCTAAGCGAGAAAATAAAAAGGTATAAGCCATTTTGTTGACATAGATGTTACTGGCCTGGATGTAATTGAACCCCGGAAAAATACATTCTTTATCTTAAACACAAAAGATCTTGATGTCTCCGAAAGAATTGTTAAAAGTGCGAGGAGTTGTGGTTGATGTGAAAAAATACTATAAAGGTAACGTTGATTTTATTGCAGGTGAAGGAATTATTCTCAATGAATTCATAGGGGAGGTGGCCACACGACAAATAAATATTATAGATGGCGATTGTTATGCATCTTCCTCTTTGCTTGATAAAAACGAGAAAGTTGGTTTTCTGCTGTATGATGGTAAAAAAAGCGATCTGGACTTAAGTGATACTGAAGAAATTTCGAATGAGGAATTTGAAACTTTCTGGAAAACATCAACGAGTTCATTGCAAGAAAAAAAACAAATAAAGCTCTTGTCTGGAAATGCTGTGGAACCTTTGAAAAAATCCATAGTTATTGCTCACATTGTGAATAATAAAGGGAAATGGGGTAAAGGCTTTGTTCTGTCTCTTTCAAATAAATATCCTTCTGCAAAGGAATACTATCTCAATAGCTTCAATGGAAATAACATCCCAGAATTAGGTACGGTTGATTTTGTCTTGGTTGATGCTAAAGAACAGATATTTATTGCTAATATGTATGCACAAGATGGTATTAAGAAAAATGTCAATGACAAAAACCAATACGTATGTTATGCATCCCTGGAAGTTTGTCTTGAAAAGTTATCTGACTTTGCTTTAGTAAATCGCCTTTCAGTACAAATGCCAAGAATAGGCGCTGGCCTCGGTGGAGGTGATTGGGATGTTATAGAGTCATTGATACTTAAAAAGATTTGCTATAAGATGATCGATTGCAATGTAATAATTTTATAATATAAAATGATTATTTAGTAATGCATTTTATTGAATTCGATTGTTACTTAGAAAAGGATTTTTAATTAAAAGGACAGGCGCTTGAGTATGAAAATATCTATAACAAATACTATTGAAAAAGGAAACGAGTTACACGACAGCCAAAAATACGCCGAGGCTTTAGAACAATACCAAAAGGCCTGGCAAGCCCTTCCTGAACCAAAGTCCGAATCAGAATTTGCCAACTGGATCTCTGCATGCATGTACAGCGCATATTTTGATCTTGCGGACTACGTTGAGGCAAAGAAATGGGGAGAGACGGCTTTACGGACACGTGGATCGGATATAGACACTGCACCGTTAATCGACTTGGGTATGGTCTGTTACGAGTTGAATCAATTCGATGAAGCGTATAAATATTTTAACGATGCTTATAACTACGGCAGAGAGCGTGCTTTTCAGGATAGACCTAAAAAATATCTTGAGTTCTATCTGCGTAAGAAGGCGTAAGAACAGTAATTTTTACCATTCAAAACAAACCAAACGTTAAATAAGAAGTGAAGCATTACGTCCCATTCACTATGTAATATTCTTCTCTGGCACGCATTTTCCTGCTTCCTTCGTTCCTTGTTCACCATGTTCTCGACAGACTGTCAGTATAACAGCGACGAACTCCCCCGTGAGAACTGTCGCCCCTATGACTGCTGACCACCCGCAGCGAGTACGACCGTCTCGGCCGCCTGCATCGCCTGGATGTCTTCATCGTCAACGCCCAGCGCCCGTCGCCGCGCCGCTGGTCTTGCGCTTGCATTACGACAGCGCCCGGCACCTTCTGGTTCAGGACGTCACGCTGCCGGGCCAGGAGCAATGGCGCTGGGATACGGCCGGTAACCCGTTAGAGGGCGTTGGAGAGAAGAATGCCCATTCCAGACCAGATCTGTTAGATGGGGAAGGCAACAAAATACTAAATACAAAAGGTTTACCGATAAAAACTCGACAATATGAATTTAGGGACTCAAATAACATGCCTGTTTTTATCCAGGAACATAGTTTAGGGCATGATAAAGCAACCTCAGGTCATGGTGCTGAACCTCATTTCAATGTTAGGCCGCCTCAAAATTTGAATACAGGTAGCGTTCCGGGTAGTCATGGTCATTATAATTTCGAGAGTTAATAAATGTGGTTTGACAACGCAATAGGGAAAGAAAAAATTAATTTCATGTTTGATGGGGAGTTAAGCATGGAATTAGTCGAGTTCGATGGTTTTACCTTCGAAAGGTTTTCTGATATTTCATGTCGATTTTTTACAAGAAAAATCCCATCTTGCTACCCAAAAAAATGGAAAGAGAGTGAATTTAATGCCCTTTGTATTGTGTTGACATTTGGGGATGTAGTTGAACTTGATGTTAAAGGAATGAAGGTGGGTTTTGTTTGCTCTCCTGTAATTATTTCAACAGAAAATCATAGTAAAATATCTATAACAGATGAAAAATTAAATTTCCATTGTCAATCAAAATTTCTTACAATTGAAGGTATCACACCTTATCTGGACGAGCGTTGGGATTGACGAGAATAAAGATGTAGAGCTAATAAATGCATATATGTTTTATGCACGCCATTTGAAATTTAATATTGTTTTTTTGCGTGTGTGTTATCAACGTTTAGTAAAGTATTATCCCCACTGCAATCGTTAGTCATTTACGCTGCGAGATGACCGCGAGTTGAAGCAATCCAACTACGACAGAGGGGGGATATTCAGTATGGTCACAGCGATTACGGCTTTCCTGATTTACCGTATCGTCGAGGCATCCCTCTCTACAATGTACATGTTTATGATCAGCGAAGTTAACCCTCCCGTGGGTATTAAAGTTACCTGTAATACGACTACCGCAATAACCTGGCACGGTAAGAGCGGGACGGTTGCCTGCTTGAAGGATCTGCAGAGAAGGTCACGTACAACCGCCTGACGGAAGTGATCAGCCAGCCGCGGAATCGCAACAGGCCGCAGACGCAGGTCAGCATCCGCTACGACCCGCTCGGACGCTGCATTAGCAAAACGCGCCAGCAGAGGCTGGGCGGACAGCAAATCGGCAAGCCCCTCACCACCCGGTTTTTCTGGGAAGGGTTCCGCCTGCTGCATGAGCTGCATGGAGACGTGCCGGTGATTTACGTCTAAAGCGACCATGACAGCTACGACCCGCTGGCGCGTATTGATGGCGTTGATGCCCCGGAGATCTTCTGGTTCCACTGCCAGTCCAACGGCACGCCAGAGCGGATGACGGATATCGAAGGGCAGGTGCGCTGGGAAGGGGTGAACAGCGCCTGGAGCAAGCTGCTGCGGGAAAGCGAGACGCAGGGATCAGGATATTCCCAGAACCTGCGGATGCAGGGGCAATGCCTGGACCGTGAGACAGGGCTGCACGACAATCTGTTCCGGTATAACGACCCGGACTGCGAACGGTTTACGCAGCAGGACCCGATAGGGCTGGCGGGGGGGGATAAATCTTTACCTGTATGCGCTGAATGCGCTGGGGTGGGTTGATCCGTGGGGGTTGAAATGCAAGTTAAAAAAATGACTTACTGCCTGGACAATCACATCACTTATATCAGGATGCTACATTCCGTGGCATTATACCTACTAATAGTGGAGCGGCGATCAAATTAGAAGGTAATGCGTTTACTCCACCAGGTACTCCGCACTATGAAGCTCATAAATCTTTAGAACAGTTTTGGAATCAATTTAGGAAAGGCGGCGCTTCATACCGAGAAATGCCTTCCAACCTCCAATATACTCAGGCATTGAAGCATTCACTGGAGGCGGCAGGATTACCAGCAAATCAGGTTAAAGAAGCTGTAAGGTATAGTATTCAAAATCGAATAGAACATGGTGCGCTTGGTGGCATGAACGTACCTAGGATCTCCGGAAGAATAAATCAGGTTAAAACATGAAAATATCCCAGTTAGCAATAGACAGGTTAAATAAAATTAATTGGTTTGTTAATCTTGGTATGGCGACGACACTCCTCGGGGTTATCCAAACTAAGTCCCTTAGCTTATTTATAAAAGGCTTGAAAAGTGATGAATGGGAAAGTGCCACTTTGGAGGCTGGTAATGAAATAACGGGTTTTCTCGCAAAAAAACATACTAGCAAATATCAATACTGGAACTCTTTGGTCAAAGACGCTAAGAAAGTTGTGGAGAATGATATTATCCCAAAAATCACTTTCCCACAGTCTGAGATAGTTACAATGACTGAGAGCTTAAAATGGGACCTTATGAATTTCTTGCTTGAAGATGCGTATAGTTCTCTACTACAAGAGCCATTCTTTTTTGACGGATTAATTAGTGTTTATGAAGCTGGGCATATGCCCTGTGGATGGTCAGGTACTTGGCCAGCGGGAAAACTGGTTATTTATTGATACATTGCCCGCAATAAAAAATCCACGCTAAGCTTGGATTATTTCATTCAAAACATATCAAACGTTAAACAAGAAGTTCATCACGTCGCCATCTTTAACGATGTAATCTTTATCGACGGGACATCTTTACCGGCAATGCCCAACGCCCGTCGCCGCGCCGCTGGTCCCGCCGCTGGGATTACGACTACCGTAATAACCTGGTGCGGGAAGTACGGGACGATAACCCGTTTAACTGGTACCGCTGGCAGTACGACAGCGCCGGGCGCCTGCTCGTTAAGGACGGCATGCTGCCCGGTCAGGAGCATTGGCGCTGGGATGCGGCTGGTAATCCGTTAGAGGGCGCTGGAAAGAAGACTGCCCATAACTGGGTCACGCAACTGAACGGTATTCAGTAGCGTTATGACATCCACGGCCGTACCGTAGAGAAGGATAACGGCCAGATCCGGCACTACCGGTACGACGGCGAACACCGCCTGGGGCAAGCAGCTCCGGTAGAGCGAGACGCAGGGATCAGGATATTCCCAGAACGAGCGGATGCAGGGGCAACACCTGCATTGTGAGAGAGTTGCACGACAATCTGTTCATGTATTACGACCGGCTGGCGGGGGGATAAATCTTTACCAGTATGCGCCGAATGCGCTGGGGGGGAGCCTATAGGTTTAACCGCTTGCAAAAATGGAAGCCCTAAACGGTCAGTGAGAAACATGTCATTTGCTGACTGGATTAAAAGAAAGGCAAAAGGTGGGAATAATACCCATGTGTATTTAGGATTTAGAATCACTGAAGAAGGCTAAATCGCGGTCATGCACGGAGCATAGAATAAGCAGTTATTCACAATAATTCCCATTTTGAAAATTCTATCAATAGCATAAGTCCTACAAGAAAGTTATACTCGGATGCTGTTTTGTGGGGTGGAAACTGGCTTAAAAACAATGGGATTAATGTAAAATGGCCGACAGACTTACAGTAGTGTCAGGAAATGAAAAGCAAAAAAATTGGCCAAAAGAAGGCGATGTTTTTTACTTCCAGTTAAATGATGATCGATTAGGCTATGGTATGGTCGCCCTGGGTAAAATAGATGTCGGCCCATTCAAAAATGCTATAGTTATATATATATATGACTATTTTACATCTTCGCTTCAAGAAGATGCTGTATTGGCAAAAGATAATTTGCTATTGCCACCAATTATTACTGATAATTCATGTTGGAAAAACGGTTATTTCGTAACGTTTAAAACTATCGAAACGAGCGAGGTGGATATTTTACCACAGCATTATTTTAAAAATCCTGTCAGAAATAAAATATATGATCAGCATGGAGTGCCAATTGAATCGCCGACTGAGAATATACCAGTCGGTGAAGAGTCGATTCAATTCTGTAAAAGCACTATAAAATCTATAGAAAGCTTTGTTAACTAATAGGCTAGTCCGGGGAGATATTTCCGGCCTTTGCTTACGCAATGAGAAAAATCATAAGCATACAAACAGATACTACCACTTAAGTTATTTATGATTTGATGTTATTAAAGCATAGAATAAATGAAGACGTAGATTGGTGGAGTCTTCCAGAAGATGAAGTAGAAGAGGTAAATAAAGGGAATGTATTATTTCTCAATCTTGGGGATGATGGCGCCTGTAAAGTCAATATTAAAAAAACTTCCCTAAAAACATGTTTGGAATGAGTGACGGAAAACACTTCCAGAAAGCGAACAGACAATTATATTATAAAATGAATAATGACCCATCATATAGAGCTTCCCTTGAGGAAAAATTCCCGGGAATATTTGAAAAGGTTTCACCAGGTAAGCGTGGCGCGCTCCTAAGAACAGCTCCAACAGGTTCTGGTTGGGAAACAACTTGGCATCATCATGAGCGAATTGGTGGGTTGTTACAATTGGTTGATTGGCCAGATCATAACTCAAGGCATCTGGATTATGACCCGAAAGGATATGGTGGAAGAAAAACTTGGGGGGGTCTCGATGCAGACAATTGTGAGGGTATAATGAATACATATACATCTATAGATGAATTAATAGCAAGTCTTTCTCAGTTAGAGCCTGGTGAATGGATTTATACTAATATAAATACATGGGAAGCACGGCCTGAAGGTACTCACTTCTTTTATATTCCTTGGGATTATATCCAAAGTTTGGAGAATGACGAAATATACCTTGATGAAGAGGATCTGGAAATGCCCTTAGCAGTAGAAACTTTTTCTTTGAAAGGATGGATGTTAGTCAGTTCTTTGAACTATATTGTGAAGAATAAAAATAGTGGAGGTCATGGGAATAAATGGTTTATCGATGAAGTAAATTATTATAGGGAAAATGACATATATAGAACATGATTTTAATAATGATGAGCAGTTCGCTTAATTAAGCAACCAATTCGAAATGCCTTGACAAAAGCCCACGCTCTGTCGTTTCTGGAATGCGGGGCGGAAAAGCTCCAGTAGCGCATGATACACAGTGGAGCGGGAAAAATAGATCTTATGTCATACACCAGAGAACCCCTATCCAACATGGAGGCGGGATTGATAATCAAGTAATCGTTACAACAAGATATCACCTTGACATTCAAGATCGTGCTTATCATTTTTGAGGTATAATATGCAAAGACAAGTGCTTATCGAGCTAATAAGGAAAATCCAACACAGCGAAGGGACAGAAGAAGAAGCTGATAATGACATCGACCTCCTTTGTAGAAGTGTCGCAGATCCTCAGGCAGCTAATTATATTTATTATGAGGAACTTAGCGCAGAAGAAATTGCGGATAAAATTTTAAGTTATAAACCACTTCAATTATAAGTAGTATTCGGGGGGCGTAATGAGTCCCCCATATTGAAAAAAACCATCCCAAAGCTTGGTTTTTTTTATTCAAAACAAATCAAACGTTAAACAATAAGTTCATTACGTCGCCATCTTTAACGATGTTATCTTTATCGATGGGACAACTTTACCGTCAATGCCCAGCGCCCGTCGCCGCGCCGCTGGTCCCGCCGCTGGGATTATGACTACCGTAATAACCTGGTGCGGGAAGCGCGGGACGATAATCCGTTCAGCTGGTATCGCTGGCAGTACGACAGCGCCGGGCGCCTGCTGGTTCAGGACGGCACGCTGCCCGGTCAGGAGCAGTGGCGCTGGGATGCGGCTGGTACCCCGTTAGAGGTCGCTGGAGAGAAGATTGCCCATAACCGGGTCACGCAACTGAACGGTATTCAGTGGCGTTATGACATCCACGGCCGTACCGTAGGGAAGGATAACGGCCAGATCCGCTGGCACTATCGGTACGACGGCGAACACCGCCTGACGGAGGTTATCAGCCAGCCGCGGGATCGCAACAGGCCGCAGACGCAGGTCAGCTTCCGCTACGACCCGCTGGCGCGAATTGACGGCGTGGAAGCGCCGGAGATCTTCTGGTTCCACTCCCAGCCTAACGGCACGCCGGAGTGGATGACGGATAGCGAAGGGCATGTGTGCTGGGAAGGCGTGAACAGCGCCTGGGGCAAGCTGCTGCGGGAGAGCGAGACGCAGGGATTAGGATATTCCCAGACCTGCGGATGCAGGGGCAATACCTGCATCTCGAGACAGGGCTGCGCGACAATCTGTTCCGGTATTACCACCCGGACTGCGGACGGTTTACGCAGCAGGACCCGATAGGGCTGGCGGGGGGATAAATCTTTACCTGTATGGTGCAAATAGTCTTACGCGAATAGACCTTTTAGGATTAAAACAAGAGGAAGTTATACGCTATACGAGTAAAGATGAAGCGATTGCATCAGCTTCTGAGCACGGTGGTAAAGGCGGATTGGTCCCAAATAATCGTGGTGATAAAGCCATATGGGTTAATCATGATAGCCGACCAGGATTTAACCCTGGATAAAAATATCCTTTCTCGTTTTAATGATAAAATCACTTCATTCCAGATTGAAAAGAAAGATGCTAAAGGTAATTGGAAGAAATGTGGTAAGAGGATTACGTAATGATTTTTGAAATGTTTATACATAAAATTGAACACTTCACTAATGCGAGAGCAGAGATTGAAAGTTTTGGAAAATATATCTATGTTCAGGATGAACCGGACCTTTTCCCCGTTTGTTTTAAAAAAGAAAATGGGAAGCATGTAGAGTTGAGTCGTTGGCAAACTTGCTTTCCTAAAGTTATGTTTCAGCGTGCGTTAAACAAGTTAGGCCTAAGTGAAGATGGTAAGTATGCATTTGAAGTTTTCCTTTCTCGATTAGGTTATCTATTTCAAATAGATAACCGACAGCGTATAGATAAAGATATCTTTATCTTGTTTTATATCTATCAACTGTTTTCTTTAAAAGATAACGAAGAAGATTACGCTATAAAAGCAAAAATCTTTTTTTTAAGATTTTTGTGTTTTGAAATGGGCATGGATGATGACTCTTATAATTTGCTATGCATTACTAAAGATGGGATTTGTATAAATACTTCTCAGCATGGTAATGTCTCAATATTGTCTTTGCTTGAGCAATTTTATGTGCAATTTGAAAAAAGGAAAAACTTTGAAGATATTAAGTCTATAAAACATTATCAATCATCAGTGCTGAATTTTTTGTTTGTTGCGAACAATGATATAAATCACCTGTCTTTTAATGATAAAAACTGCTACCTTTGCCATCCTGATAGTTTTATTAATACTTATGAGAAATCTAAAGAAACAATTTATAGAGCCTTGGAACAGTGTTTTGACAAGTATCAATCCACGAAGAATTTACTAATATCAAATTTCATTCTAATGAATTATTCGTATTATATTGTTAGAAATAATTTGGCTGATCTCAAAACTTTAAGAAGACATGTTTCTTCAGATATGTTTAGACAAATAATTTCCTCAATAGTGTACAGAGGTTTTTTTGTGAATGAAGACGAGATATTTAAGGTGGTTGGCAATCAATATGACATCAGCCTTGAAAAAAAAGAAGGTCGAGTACTTTTTAATTTAATATATTCGATTTAAGGCATTAATGTTAGATCACTGTCGGGGGCATTAGGTTTTGAATCTTCAAACCGCTGTAGAGCCCTCGATTCTTGAAGGCCAAACTATGGCAGGACAATAGATTTACGGTTTGCTCGTTGTAAGTTGAAAACTTGGTATCTCTCATACCGTGCCTTGGCGGATGCCTCTATTAATCGTGCGGATTATTTTCTCAACCAGAGGATACTTTATTGGAAAAAATAATTTGTTATTTCCGCCAGGTATTACGGATAATTCATGTGGGAAAAGGGTCAGTTTGTAACTTTTAAAAATATCTACATGAGCGAGGCTAATGTATTCTCCTTTAAAGTCCCTAAGCGGATGGCGGATTTAAAAGAAGAAAGTGCAATACCTCAAGTTGGTCATCGTACTAATCCGTTACATCAAGAGGGATTAATTCCTAAGCGTGTGGATCCGACAACGCCAGGTAGATCGTATGAATTACCATCAATATGGGCAGAATGGCTTGAAGAAGTAGCGATTCCAGTCTCGGGGAGTGTAAAATAGGTTATTATATGAATATTAATAAAGATGAAGAACTCCTTGTGATAATAAAGAACGAAGGAAGATTTTATTGGTTCGTGGCCTTTAAAGAAATGTGGGTTTTAGACAGAGCAAAATGGGTAGAAGATTTTGTGAGAAGTGGGATGGAAATAAACCTACAGGATATCCATAAGGAAAGATATAACATACCAGTTGTAAATGAAGAAAACGCAAAGATATTCATTGATGGTTTAATTAAAGATGCTTATTTATATAATAAGGATGATATAGCTGAGGAGTTTTATAATAGGCTTACGCAAAAAACCACCTGGTGGGATATATATGATCTAATGCCAGATTTGTTTATAGACTTTGATAATAAAAGACTATATTCCCAATATGTCGAAAGTATGCATTATCACAAATATGTTCCTGATGATTGGCAAGGTGAACTTGTAGATTTCTGCAGTGATGGATCGTTACCTCAAGATGAAATGTTTTGGATAAAAAATGAGACAGATCATAGGAGCATTGTAATCTCTAAAGGGTAAAAATATATTTCCAACATACCATTTTTTTTTAGTGTGCAATGGTAGATGCATCATGTTAATCTTTAACCATTGTGCTGAATTGTGAATGAGATGGAATTTACTATAATTTAATTCTTCTTCCGAATGGATGGGTGTAAATGATTGATTTTTATGCTGGTATTTTATCAGGGAGAGCACTAGGTAACGTGTTTTTGGGTGAAAATATAAGTAAATATATTAATGAGTTATATACCGATTTTAAGGTAAATTACTTTGATTATTTTTTGCCTGATGATGAGAAAAGGCTTGCATATATTGTAGATGACACTATCACAATCGCTACCCTTGAAGATGGAACGATCATTTCGATTGGTTGTAATGTAAGCTATAAGGGGAGGTATAATAACATATTACAAACAGGTCAAACGATGAGGCAAATAATCGACTTGACTAATAAACAACGCATTTTTAATGGTTTCATTATTATAAATGACGACTTTGGTTTTTCATTTGAGTTGCCAGCGCCTTATGATGAAATCGCAGATAGCATTGCACATGTTCCACTGGATCTCGTTCTTAATGAAATCCGTGTAGCTGATTACTCTGACTGGAATCCTCAAAAAATATAACGCTGAAATGTGAGTTGGGATTGATACTACCGATTATAACTTGACATAATAGTATTTTTAATTATTTCATAAAAGATTAAGTATTGAAAATTATGCATGCAATAATACATTTCCAAACAAATACAGCAACAATTGTGATTTATGATTTAATGTCACTAAAACATAGACTTAACGATGATGTAGATTGGTGGAGCCTTCCAGAAGATGAAGTTGAAGAAATAAATAAAGGTAATGTGTTATTTCTCAATCTTGGAGATGATGGAACCTATAAAGTCCATATTAAAAGAGATGTTGATGAATGTACCGGGTCGCTATTTTTAAACGTACCTTCTGGAAAGGTTTTCATTGGGGCGGGAGAAGATGTCACTGGCGGAGATCTTGAGCCTGACGACTCAGATGCCATTTCAGGTGAGTTTATTACTTTAGAACCTGGTAGTTACGAAGTTAAATATAAAAAGCAAGATTCAAATATTCTAATTTCCTTTGCAAAAGCAACGATTACTGAAAACTCATTAGAATAGGGAGTTTATCTTTGAATGAAAAAATAGAATAATACAAGTAGTTCATCACATAGTCATTTTAATAATTTTCTTTTTCCTTCTGCACGCACCTTGCTTGCTTTTTTGCACTTTGCTTACTCTTAACCTCAATAATCGGTTATTATATTGCGACGAATAACCCCAACCTCAGGATAGTCCCCGTAGTTGCTGACCACCCGCAGCGAGTACGACCTCCTCGGGCTTTTGCATTGTCGGGATGTTTTAC
Organism: Enterobacter sp. HSTU-ASh6; assembly: GCF_026319105.1. NCBI lineage: Bacteria > Pseudomonadati > Pseudomonadota > Gammaproteobacteria > Enterobacterales > Enterobacteriaceae > Enterobacter > Enterobacter sp. HSTU-ASh6. Next base: position 26,877 of record NZ_WSPD01000015.1, read on the forward strand.
CCGGCAACGAGCCGCCAGGTGCTGGGCGGACAGCCCACCTGTAAGCCGGTGACCACCTGGTTTGTCCGGGAAGGGTTCAGCCTGCTGCAGGAACTGCATGGAGACGTGCCGCTGACCTACGTCTACACTGATTTGAGAGATATAGTTTAGCGAGGTAACACAGGACTTGATGCTCATCAAGCGGGGCAAAAATGTAGGAGATAATGTGAATAAAGATGAGTTAGTTGTGAGATCATTACTTGCCGAGCTTTTAGGTGATACGCTAAATTATTATATTGATAATCTATCTGATTTATCCAAGTCAAATGGTGATGAAGATCCTTATTCGCGGGCAAGAAGTGTAATTCATAAACTATCCCCAGAAGAACAGGAGAAAATTTTCAATTTCCTTAGGTTGGTCATTGTAGATACAACTTCTACTGTTCTCGGAACAATCGATGGTTCACGTTTCCCTCCAAATATTGATGGAGATTTTAAACTTGAATATGACGGCGATGAAATACAAGGCTCCTTACAAGATGAATTAATTTCAAGATCTGAAGAGCTTGGTGTTTATAAATAAAGATTCTATCAATCTTTAACCATTGCGCTGAATATATAGAGCATTGATAAGAAAAATTGGGTTTTTATTCCATTTTTTATTATGCAATTAATGGCTGGTTAGTTTCAGGAAAGAAACAATAATTGCCCTTATTAATAATTACAACTAATTCATCAATAAATGCGAACCTAATGGAGATAATATTTATCTTAACATAGGATTTATTCATTTATAGGTAAGCCGATATGGAAAAGCAAGATTTAATTGATCAGTTAAATGAAGTTGAAAAGATTATACACACGTCTTTACCTTCTGAATATAAGCGCTTTATGATTGAGAACGTCAAAGATAGCTACTCTTATGAAATTCAACGAGCAAATGGTGGCCAGCTTTATGTTTTCAATTGTTTTGACTTGCTTGAAAGAAATAATACATACACAATTCAATCGGTGGAGCCTGACGTTTTATTGATTGGTCAAGATGGTGATTTGGGATACTTTTTGAATTTGCGTAAAGGTACTGATGAGATTTATTCTTTAGATCTTGGAGCGTTAGGAAGTCTGGACATGGATAAAGAAAGTAATAGCATATTTAGGCTATAATGTTTGATTTATTAATCATCTAGTTCAGAACATTGAAAAATCCACGTCAAATCGTGAATTTTTTTCAAAACAAATCAAATATTGAAAAGTAGTTTATCACATCGCATTTTTTAATGATATAATCTTCCCCTTGCACACCCAGCGCTGCGCCGCTGGTCCCTCTGCCTGGATTAAGATTGCCGCAATAACCTGGTGTGGGAAGAGCGGGACGATAACCCTTCACGATGAAAAGAATATTATCTATGGAGGACGTGGGGAAGCTCCAGCTCGTTTGGATAGCCATGCGAATACACCGGGTAAATCACATTTGCAACAGTTGATTATATTTGATAATAATTTGACCAAAGCGGAAATTAAATTCCTGGTACAAAGGATTATGGTTCTTAATGGTGGAGCTAAGTCAGTGATCTCCTTAAAAAATCTCATAAATAAAATCAGATCATTTAGTCCTTATAACCTAAATGCTAGCACATATGATATTGCGGGTCATAACAGTGATTGGGGTGGAAAAGTATTGAAAGATGCGTTATCAATTCTGAAAGGTAATAGCTTATGAAAGTAAAATACAAAGAGGGTGACATCTTTGTCATTCCGATGAGTAATGGGAAATTTGCGATTTGCCAGATTGTATTTGCTCCAAAAGAAAAGTTTAAGCAAGCAATAGGTTTCTGCATTTTATCATTACAGAATACGGAGGAGCTTGAAGATAACAGTTCACTGAGACCTTTATCTTTTGAAAAGTTTGGCAAAGAGATGAAGGTTGTTTTCACTGGCAATCAGAATATTAGCAAAGGCATTTGGAAAATTATTGGCCACGCTAATCTTACTGAAGAAAAAAAAGAATTAAAAATATTTAATTATGCTGGCGGCTTATATGATGGAGAGGACGAAATCAGGCGTTTATCTGTTGCTGAATATCCAAATTACACAACAATGGGGGTTTCAGGCTTTGAGCTTGTCGACAATGTTCTGATAAATACTGATCATCAGGGGAGGCGGGCTTCCTAAGCTAATTTTCATACAGCAACAGCTCATAAACACCTTAAATAAATTCGCGATTTTTTTGATCATCTGGCCAAATAATATATGAATCATTTCAGTAACTGTGAAAAAAAGATTGGACGTGCAGATATTGCTAAAAATGAAGAAGAATTATCTATTATTCTTCCTGATGATTTCATTTCACATTATCTGCAATTTAATGGTGGCACTCCTGAGAAAAGTTGGTGGGCCGATGATGAAGATTTTGAACCAGTAGAGGTGGCTGGGTTTAAACCGTTTATTTATAATAGTCAGACAAATGATGACCCTAGATCTTTAATTGATGGTTGCTATGTCAGCATGTTGGATAGGCAAGTGATCCCAAAAAACCTTTTTCCCTTCGCAAATGATTGGGGAGGGAATTTCTTCTGTCTGGATTTAGATAATTACTCAATTGTATACTTTGCTACAGATTCTTTTGATGAGTATTTGACTATGCAAGAGAATCACATAAAACTTCAAAGATACCTGACAAATTCATTTTCCATCTTTGTTAATGGATTGGTAAAAGAAGAAGATCTTTCCTAAGAAGCCATTGAATGTTAGCAATATATTCACTACAATTAATAAGGGTAAATGTAAATTGAATAAGATGCCAGATAATTCAATTGTTGTTATTGATGTGGCTGGGACTAGTATAAAAATACGTGTTTTGGGAAGTGGTTTAATTAAAAAAATGCAGGCGATAGGTTTTTCATTAAAAGATGAGTTTATGGTTATACCTGTAATTGACGAACAGAATAAACAAAGAATAATAAGACTGTTAGTTGACGAAGGTGCTCTTTTTTTATTTGGACATGGTTGGTATCCATCTGAAGTAATAGAGTATTATAAAGAACAAAACATCAAATTTGGTAAATATAAAATTATTTACTGGAGTAATAGAAATACATACCATATAGAGGAAAGATAATCCCTCATAAAATAAATCCTGGAGAGCACTAATCAACCATTTTGATAATCTTCAAAGTACAGGAAGAAAAAATACTTTTGTTTTACTGGCTGAAGGCGTTTTTTTACTTAAAATTGAAAAAGTCAAAGGAAGTGAATGTTGTCTGTAGCTTCACAGTTCATACCCTGAATACGACCAGGGTAGTATTCAACAGCTGCATGCTGAAAATAGAGTTATTAATTACGACAAGATTGATATTTTCTCAGAGGAACTATGATAAATTTGCAATCTTATAATGAAGCATTGGATTTTCTGGAATTATTTTTTCAAAAATATATTCTTGATTATAATTGCCTCCAGGATATGCAATCTATTTTAGAGGGTTGTCGAAAAGAAAAAACAGTTTCTATTCGATCTATAGACTCATGCTTTATGGTATATAGACGAAAGACTCAAGATTATAGAGTCCTTGCTCATGAGGAACAGGAGATATGGAGGCAGTTGTTCAATATATGGCAATAAATTTTTATAAGCAAAACTGGCAAGAGATGACGGATATCAAAGAGCAGTAACTGTGGTGCAGGGTGTAATATTGGTAACGTTTTTATCAGAGCAGTCAGGTGTAACGAGAATAAAAATCGAGGTAAGGTAATGAACAATAAAAACATACAAATAGTTAATCTACTGATTTCGCATAGTCAAATATTGTTACGATCCCGAGACTATGATGAGAAACTGAGTCAGTGGGGGAAAGGAAATATTTCACAAGGTGCTGTACTTCATAAGGATTATGTAATATTTGATCCATTGCCAGATGATGCATTTGGCGCAAACGTGAATATTAAAGTAGAACAATCTTTCAATTTAGATGATAATTCTCAGCGCTGCATCGTTGTGCCATTTTTTGTTACGGAACAACATAAATTACAAATAGCTTCAGCAACTGAAAAATTTGATTTAAGCTTAGGATTAAATGATAAAATTTATTCACTGTTTTATGAAGTTTGTGAAGGAGATGAAATTTATTATAATTTCACGCTCGTACCGACAAAAGAAACTGTTGCAGCTAAGTTTTTGCTAGACGATCCCTGGGGTGGAATAAAAAACCATCCTCTTAAAGAAGGTATTTTTTAAATTTAAAACTAACCAAAGAAAATTAATTTATAAAGAATCAGACGTAAAGAAGGCGATCATTATGTCGCCATCTTTAACGATGCAATTTTTCCCTTCCGCACGCAGGGCTGTTGAGCGCACGCGATGAATTCTACCGTCTCGATCGCTCATTGCCGCGTATTGACGGCGATGATGCACCGGCAGGGTTGCACGACAATCAGTTTCGGTATTTTTTGAACTGGCCGATTACACTGAGGTACAGAAATGAAGAGAGATGACAGCGCGGTCGCGTGGATCAGATATAGACACTGCACTTTCAATAGACTCCTTCACAAGGTGATTCGTGGTCGTGGGAGTCTTCTTTTGATGCATGAAGGAACATGAAATCATTCTGAAAGGACTTCTAAGAGGCTACATTGAGGCGATTTTACCATGATAAATGATGACCTTATTGAGTATGCGCGAGAAAAAATACCGGATGAAAATAGTTCTTCTCTAAATAAAAAGAATAATATTCAATGTGCATCATTTATAAACAATACTCAAGATGAGTTGCGAATAATGAAAGCGCATAAAAATAATACAAAACTTACAGGATTGAAGGTAGAAGGTCTTGATGAATTAATTATTGCTCTTGAAAGCTATGATGAAGAAACTGTCTTAGTAATTAATATCCGAACTAAGTCCTTTTCCTTTAAAATTTATTCAGATAAAAACAATACTCTACTGGGTGTTATAATCCTTAAATTAAAAAAGAAAACCAACGAAGAAATTCGATTTGGGCGAGATGTTCTTGGCATTACGACTCCTCCTCCTGACATAGAAAATGATTAGTTTTTATTGCTTAAACTGGTGTACAAACCAACCAGAATCTCCATGCGCTTGCATACATGACTCCTTTGTTAAATGGAAACACAGTTTTAGGCGCAACCAAAAGTTGGATGTGCTAAAATAAATGGAAATAAGAGCTCAGAGAAGCCTGTCATGAATTACGATTCATATAACGAAGTACTCGATTACCTCATTGTTTTTTTCAACGAAAGAGTGAATTCTTCAATTTATTTAGAAAAAATAATGACTTTGATTGAAGGATCTCGCTCAGAAAAAACGGTGATGATAAGAGCTATTTATGAAACATACATGCAGTATGTAAAACAAAATAAAGATGGCATAAAAGTTATCGCTGGGGAAAAAGAAATGTGGATTGACTTATTGCACCATTGGCAATAAGACTTTATTGCTATGTGGATATTATTGTAAATGTTATAACAAATGTGATTTTACACGGAAAATTATCGTCATATGGTTGTTATCATGTTAAGTAGACTATATCATTAAGATCTTGTTAGACAGTCAAAAGTAAAGCAGGGGAACATGATTGAATTCAATTTAAATCCGATTGCCGGTGATCTGACATTTGATGATCTTCCTTTGGGAATTGATACTGAAGAAGGATTTTGTAAGAGTGGATTATACCACGAATTAATCAAGCGAAAAGCTGTAAATAAAACCATGCCGAATCACTACCTTGTTGACTCAGTAGCGTTTTTCGACAAAGAATTTCAAGTTACTATACGCCCGTTGTGCTATGGTTTTCCTTTTATGCTTCATCTTGTTGATAAAAACAGTCAGTATTATAACGCATTAAATGACTGGAATGCGCGAGCTAATATTCACATGCTAAATGAATCAGTGAAAAGCTTATCTGATTGGCTAAAAGAATCACTCAATCTGGACACGCCTGATACCATGGAAACAGACATGATTAGGTGGCGCTTTGAATGGGGGCGGGTTTCTGTCTCATATGAGATAAAATCATTTAATCACGGGATATATTTAACCTGGAATATAATGTAGTCACTTCCAGACAAGGTGGTTTAGATATGTTAGAAATGAATTTTGATGTTAATAGTGGCTTTGTGGCTATTAACAATTACCCCCTCGAGTTAAAGGATGTTGAGACTTTTAAAAACTCCGAATTTTACATGTTATTCTCTCCGTTGAATACAATAGGCTCTTATTATTTCTCTATTGATAATATCGATTGGAAAGATCAAACTTTCATATTAGAACTGAGGCCTTCTGTGTTTTCTTTTTCTCCTTGCATATTCCTTACCAGTAAGAATGGGAATTTTTATAAAACTTTATGGGATTGGGATAAAAGAGCCAATTTGCGTAATTTATCTGAAGAAGAACAGCGCTTGACAGCATGGGTTGATAGTGAAATAACCTCACGCCCTAAACTTAAAATTAGTACGCCTCCATATGGAACTCAGTGGCATCATGAGTGGGGAAGCATTATTGTACAGTCTAATGAGAAAAGCTTCGACTGTGGAATTTATATCGAATGGAATGTTTGACTGAATGACATTATTGATTAATAAAAATTAAAAGGTTATAAAAAATGAGAATAACTAATCGACTGAAAAAGAAGGTACTAGTCCTGGATGGCATAGATAATGACTTTTTAGATTCTGGCGCAGAAATAGCATGCCCTGAATGCGAGGGAGTAATAATCTATTCTATCGTAAACTCATATGAATTTGACTCGCTCTCTGAAGAGGTAAAAAACTTTTTGGTTAAGAAAATGAGAGGTGTAAAGTTTGTTAGTGAACATAAGAAGTATATCTACGATGAAAGCCAATTATATGTTTCGAAAAACACATGTTCAAAGTGTGTAAAGGAGTTTTCTACTATATTAACGTATAAAGAAGTGCAGCCAGCCCGATACCGGGTATATCTTGTGGGGCTTTTTGAAGGTGATTTGAAACAGATCGAACTTTAAACGTTGAGGTTTACCGATGATTGAAAATCTCATTTGTATTAAAGAAAATGACCTGCTTCAGTGGGCGTGTGGTGAAAGTAACATACTGGTTAGTATGCCATTTTTAGACTCTGCAATGGTCGACTCAACACGCCAGTTAGTCTTTGCGTTAAGCGAGCCAAAGCCACTACCAACCGTTTTGACCATCTTCAATGCGCAGGGTGAAAAACTATTTTGGTCTGCACCTCCTGAAGGCGCATTTTTCTATTACTTAACTTTCAACCTGTCAAAGGAAGTGGTTGTGGTCTGTAGCTATGCGGAAAAGCAAAACGGCTGGCATGATTGGTTTTATTCCTGGGAGATGAAGCGTAACGCTTTGTCTCGATCGGGCCCTGCGTATTAACATCAAAAGCGCCAAAAAACGATAACAATAATCGGTGGCAAAAGAGGGCTGCATAAGCAGTTCCAACAAGCAGTTTAAAACAGAGCTAAGAGGCAAAGGATGAGCACGGTTTATATTGTCATTTTAACCTATATCAAACCACTCGAAGAGATTGACGCAGCAATATCTGCGCATGTCGAGTGGCTAAAAAAAGGGTATGCAGAGGGAATTTTCCTCGCATCCGGAAGACGGGTGCCGAGAAACGGTGGGGTCATTCTCGCGAAATGTGAGAGTCTTGCCTCTCTTGAAGAGCGATTACGCGAGGATCCTTTTCAGAGGTTAAAGCTTGCGACGGCTGAAATCATTCCTTTTGAACCCAGCATGAAAACAGAACTCTTAGACAATGTGTTTTGACCCCGCAATAAAAAAACCACGCCAGGGCGTGGTTTTTTTTCATTCAAGACGACTCAGACGTTGAACAGGAAGTTCATCACATCGCCATCTTTAACGATGTATTCTTTCCCTTCCGCACGCATCTTGCCGGCTTCCTTCGCGCCTTGCTCACCCTTGTAGGTGATGAAATCTTCAAACGCGATGGTCTGCGCACGAATAAAGCCTTTCTCGAAGTCGGTGTGGATTTTACCCGCAGCCTGAGGCGCAGTTGCACCCACTGGAATGGTCCAGGCACGCACTTCTTTCACGCCAGCGGTGAAGTAGGTCTGCAGGTTGAGCAGGGCATAACCAGCACGGATAACGCGATTCAGCCCGGGCTCTTCCAGGCCCAGTTCTGCCATAAACTCATCACGCTCTTCGTCATCCAGTTCGGCGATATCGGCTTCTACTGCGGCACAAACCGGAACCACGACAGAACCTTCTTTCTCGGCGATAGCACGCACCTGATCGAGGTACGGGTTATTTTCAAAACCGTCTTCGTTCACGTTGGCAATGTACATGGTTGGCTTCAGCGTCAGGAAGCTCAGGTAGCGGATGAGCTCTTTCTCGTCTTTGCTCAGATCCAGAGAACGCAGCATGCCCGCGTTTTCCAGCTGTGGCAGACATTTTTCCAGCACCGCCAACTCGGCTTTGGCATCTTTATCGCCACCTTTGGCTTTCTTGGAGATACGGTGGATCGCACGCTCGCAGGTATCAAGATCCGACAGCGCCAGCTCGGTGTTGATGACATCAATATCTTCAGCCGGGTTTACTTTACCCGCTACGTGAATGATGTTGTCGTTCTCGAAGCAGCGTACAACGTGGCCGATCGCTTCGGTCTCACGGATGTTGGTCAGGAACTGGTTACCCAGGCCTTCACCTTTGGATGCGCCTTTTACCAGGCCCGCGATGTCCACGAACTCCATGGTGGTCGGCAGAATACGCTGCGGCTTCACGATTTCCGCGAGCTGATCCAGGCGCGGGTCAGGCATTGGCACAACGCCAGTGTTAGGTTCGATGGTACAGAACGGGAAGTTCGCCGCTTCGATACCCGCTTTGGTAAGCGCGTTAAACAGGGTGGATTTGCCCACGTTTGGCAGACCGACGATACCGCATTTGAATCCCATTTCTAAATCACCTTAATATCTTGATAATCAATCCGTTAACGATAACCGATTGATGAAAAGTAAATAACTACGCCTATTATACACGTAACCCGCATCACGCGCGGTAAAAAAGCCGTACTGGATGGATTATTGCGCTTTAAAAGCGTGCAAGCGGTTTGTCGCTTTGGTTAAGCCATCTTTCAGCCAGATTTCGGTGCAGCGCGCCGCTTCGTCTACCGCCTCGTCTATCAGTTTCTGCTCTGAAACCGGGGGCTTACCTAGCACAAAACCGACAACTTTGTTTTTATCGCCCGGATGGCCGATTCCCACGCGTAAACGGTGGAAATTCGGGTTATTGCCCAGCTTGCTGATGATGTCTTTCAGACCGTTGTGACCGCCGTGCCCGCCGCCCAGCTTGAATTTCGCTACGCCTGGCGGAAGATCCAGCTCATCGTGGGCCACCAGAATCTCATCCGGATTAATACGATAAAACGTTGCCATCGCTGCCACCGCTTTACCGCTCAGGTTCATAAAGGTGGTGGGCACCAGTAAGCGAACATCCGCGCCTGCGAGGTTGATACGTGAGGTATACCCGAAGAATTTAGGTTCTTCACGCAGGGGTGCACGTAACCGCTCGGCCAGCAGATCGACGTACCATGCTCCGGCATTGTGGCGGGTCGCCGCATACTCTGCGCCGGGGTTGGCGAGGCCGACAATCAGTTTAATCGTCACGATTCAATTCCTAATGGGTTCCAGATCTGGCGCGTAGTTTACTGTCTGGCGCGCCGCTTGACAAAATTCTGCGATCGTCTCAGCGAAATACGAATAATTTCTTATTTGAACAATTAGAATTTCAAGCTGTTCAAAGCCTTATTTGTAAACTTTTGTTTGGGAGTTATCTGTAATTGTGATCATTCACGCAACTCATAAAAGGGGCGTTGTCTATACTTTACACACAAGGATTAGGGGGTTTTCCCCTGACAACCCAAAGTTCCGGAGGTGACATATGAAACGCAAAAACGCTTCGCTACTCGGTAACGTGCTGATGGGTTTGGGGCTGTTTGTGATGGTTGTCGGCGTAGGTTATTCAATATTAAACCAGCTGCCGCAGCTTGATCTCCCGCAATACTTCGCGCATGGCGCGGTTCTGAGCATCTTCCTCGGTGCGGTATTGTGGCTCGCCGGGGCACGCGTGAGCGGCCATGAGGAAGTGTGCGATAAATACTGGTGGGTGCGCCATTACGATAAACGCTGCCGTCGCGACCAGCATAAGCACAGCTAGTGCCAGGACGAAAGAACACCGAAACGACTCCCCAGGGAGTCGTTTTTTTTTGCATCAAGGGTTGACCCTCACGTAACGTAAGGCACCAGAGTGGCGGCACTGGCAAAGAAAAGGAGCAGTTATGTTGATTCAGGTGGGTGAGCTGGCGAAGCGGGCCGGCATCACCGTGCGAACATTGCACCACTATGAGCAAACAGGGGTGTTGCTGCCTTCTGCCAGAAGCGCGGCAGGTTACCGGCTTTATAACCTGGCGGATGTCCAGCGTCTGCACATGATTCAGGCGCTGGCAAAAGCGGGGCTGGAACTTGCTGAAATCAGGGATTTTCTGGAACAAAAGTCGCTGTCGTTAACGGAACTCCTCGATGCGCAAATCAGCCTGCTGGATAAGCAGTTGCGCAGCATACACACGCTGCGTGAACGGCTGGTGGATTTGCGTACCGGGCTTACCGCCGATGAGACGCCCGATCTGGAATCCTGGCTACAGACTCTGGAGTTAATGAATATGTACGATCGCTGGTTTACGAAAGAAGAGTTACAGCAGCTGCCGTTTGCCCTGCAGAAGGATGCGCTGGCGGCTATCTGGTCGGGGCTGGTTGCAGAGGTCAATACCCTGCTGGAACAGCACATACCCGTTACAGACCCGCGGGCGATGGACCTGGCCACGCGCTGGATGGAACGCCTGGAGCAGGACACGGCAGGCAAGCCGGAGTTTCTGACCCGGCTGAACGAAATGCACAGCGCAGAGCCGCAGATGCAGGCGCAAACCGGCATCACGCCGGAGATGACCGACTATATTACGCGGGCGTTTGCCGAGTCGAAGCTCATTATCTGGGAGAACTATCTCTCTGCCGAAGAGATGGCGTTTACCCGGGCACATTACTTTGACCGCATGATGGAGTGGCCGCCGCTGGTGGCGAAACTGCATCAGGCGCAGCAGGAAAACCTCGACCCCGCCTCTGACGATGCGCAAAAGCTTGCCGAAAACTGGCTGGCGCTGTTCCAGTCGTACGCGGGCGCGAACCCGGAGACGCAGCAAAAGTTTCGCGTGGCCATGCAGCAGGAGCCGCATCTGATGAAGGGAACATGGATGACGCCTGCCGTGCTTGAATGGCTCCAGCAGGCGATTGGGGTGATGATGCAGAGACGCTTCTCTGCATCAGGGGGCTCACAGATCCGCTAACGCGGCATCACGATTAGGGTAGAAGGCAAGGCGGCCAGGGATCGGCTGCACCCCCGCCCGCGCCATGGTGCGCAGAGGCTGGAACTCAAGATTACTTACCCGCAGTTCACAGCCTTCCGGCAGACGTTTCACAAAACGCTGGAAGGCGTCCAGCCCGCCCGCATCCAGCACCGGCACGGCATCCCATTTCAGGACCACTATCCGCTTGCCCGCAATGCGGGACTCCAGATCGCTGAACAGACCTTCCGCCGCGGCGAAGAACAACGGACCAATCACGCGCAGAACCAGCACATCATCTGGCACCTCCACGTTAACCGGGGAGAGGCGCGTCATCTGCGCAATACGGCGCATAAACAGCAGGGAAGCGAGCACGATCCCGACGCTGATGGCAATGACCATATCGAACAGCACGGTCAGCGACATGCAGATCAGCATGACGATGATGTCGTCTTTCGGGGCGCGGCGCAGCAGGTTTACCACCTTATGCGCCTCACTCATGTTCCAGGCCACCATCAGCAGCAGGGCGGCCATGGCGGAAAGCGGCAGCCAGGAGAGCAGCGGAGCGAGGATCAGCAGGGCTAAGATCACCAGCACAGAGTGGATTACCGCTGAAACCGGCGAGGTGGCCCCGGCGCGCACGTTGGCCGCAGAACGGGCGATGGCCGCGGTGGCCGTAATGCCGCCAAAGAACGGTGCGATGAGGTTGCCTAACCCCTGGCCGACCAGCTCGCTGTTGGCTTTGTGCTTGGTGCCAGTCATGCCGTCGAGCACGACGGCACAGAGCAGAGATTCAATCGCCCCGAGCATTGCCATGGAGAAGGCCGCAGGAAGCAGCGCGCGCAGGGAATCCCAGCTTAAGGTAAAGCTGGAGCCGGGCATGTCCCACGGCAGCACCAGCTGCGGTAACAGTTGCGGTATGCCGCTACCCTGTGAACCGTCCGCCAGAACATAGTGGAACTGCGAGCCAATGGTGGCGACATGGCCGCCGAACATATTCACGACAGCCATCACCGCGCAGCCCAGCAGCAGCGCGGGCAGATGGCCCGGCAGACGAATGCCCAGACGAGGCCAGACGATCAGCGTACCCAGCGTCACAATCCCGATGGCGGCGTCGCCCAGGTTGGCAGTTGGCAGCGCCATAAACAGCGCCCCCACTTTTTGCAGGTAGTGTTCAGGAACGTGAGCCATCTGCAGGCCCAGGAAATCCTTGATTTGCATCGTTCCGATGGTGATACCGATCCCGGAGGTGAACCCCAGCGTAACGGAAAGGGGAATGTACTCTATCAGGCGGCCAAAGCGGGCCAGGCCAAACAGAATTAAAAAGAGCCCGGACATCAGGGTGGCGACAAGCAGGCCTGCCAGACCAAACTGCTGTGAAACGGGGTAGAGGATCACCACAAAAGCGGCAGTCGGGCCGGAAACGCTGAAACGTGAACCGCCGGTCAGAGCAATGACGATCCCGGCAACGGCTGAGGTGTACAGACCGTACTGCGGCGCAACGCCGCTACCAATCGCCAGCGCCATCGCCAGCGGGATGGCGATAATGCCGACGGTGATCCCGGCAATCAGGTCACGCACAAAACGTGATGAGGTGTACTTCTCTTTCCAGCAGGCGTCGATGAGGGCGCGAAAGGGCAGAACATGTGAGGAAGTTACGTTTTTCACAATTATCTATCATCCGTATGCGCATCATCTGTCATGTGAATGGCAGGTGAAGGAGGCATTAATCATACAAATAAAACCCAGAGACAAAAAAACCCGCCGCAGCGGGTTTTTTGGCCGTGTCCGATTAGTGTTCGAACATTGCAGAGATGGATTCTTCGTTGCTGATACGACGAATCGCTTCGGCCAGCATCCCGGACAGGGTCAGGGTACGCACGTTTGGCAGTGCCTTGATCTCGTCGCTCAGTGGGATGGTATCGCATACCACCACTTCGTCAATAACGGAGTTGCGCAGGTTGTTCACCGCATTGCCGGAGAAGATCGGATGGGTCGCGTAAGCGAACACGCGCTTGGCACCACGCTCTTTCAGCGCTTCAGCAGCTTTACACAGCGTACCGCCGGTATCGATCATGTCGTCAACCAGTACGCAGTCACGGCCAGCCACGTCACCGATGATGTGCATCACCTGAGAAACGTTAGCGCGCGGACGGCGTTTGTCGATGATCGCCATGTCGGTATCGTTCAGCAGCTTAGCGATAGCACGAGCGCGTACCACGCCGCCGATGTCCGGAGAAACCACGATTGGGTTGTCCAGGTTCAGCTGCAGCATGTCTTCCAGCAGAATTGGGCTGCCGAATACGTTATCAACCGGGACGTCGAAGAAGCCCTGGATCTGCTCTGCGTGCAGGTCAACGGTCAGTACGCGGTCAACGCCAACGCTGGACAGGAAGTCAGCGACAACTTTAGCGGTGATTGGCACACGCGCAGAACGAACGCGACGGTCCTGACGGGCATAGCCGAAGTAAGGGATTACAGCAGTGATACGGCCTGCTGAAGCACGACGCAGGGCGTCGACCATAACAACCAGTTCCATCAGGTTGTCGTTTGTTGGAGCACAGGTGGACTGGATGATGAAAATATCACCACCGCGTACATTTTCGTTGATTTGTACGCTGACTTCGCCGTCGCTAAAGCGACCTACGGCGGCGTCGCCGAGGGAAGTGTACAGGCGGTTGGCAATACGTTGTGCTAGTTCCGGGGTGGCGTTACCAGCAAAAAGCTTCATATCAGGCACGAGAAGAACCTCAGGCATGCGTCCAGTGGTGGATAGCGTTCGCCGTAAACTGTGCGGGCCAGGCAAAGGCTATCCAGGCGGTGTATTAAAGAGCGCGATGCAACGTCTGGAACAGGGTGACGTTGTCACCGAAACTCAGTCTGCGCCAGAATGGCGTGCTGTAGGGGGGAGGTGTTCATCCCGCGCGCTACAAAACCATGCAGCCAAACCGGCGCTTGCTCAAGCACCTGACGAGCGGCGGATTCGGTGTCAAATTCAGCAAAGACACAGGCCCCTGTACCAGTCAGGCGCGACGGCGCGTATTCTAACAGCCAGGAAAGCACCGCATCAACCTCGCGAAAACGTTTTCTTGCGATATCCTCGCAATCGTTGCTGAATTCACAATTTAATAACGTTTCTATTGACCGCACCGGGGTATTTCTTTTCAGGTCAGGATCTTTAAAGATGACCGGGGTCGGAATGCTCACCCCAGGGTGGGCAACCAGGTACCATTTTTCCGGCGGTTCAACCGGAGAGAGGATCTCACCCACGCCCTCGGCAAACGCCGCATGCCCGCGCACAAACACCGGGACATCTGCGCCCAGCGTCAAACCTAAGGCCGCCAGTTCGTCCTGCGACAGCCCGCAACCCCAGAGATGGTTCAGCGCAACCAGCACGGTGGCAGCGTTAGAGGAGCCTCCGCCCAGCCCGCCGCCCATTGGCAGACGCTTCTCGATACGGATGTCCGCACCGCTACCCGCCGGCAGGCGACCGGATTGCGCCGCGGCGTTCATCAACAGACGTCCAGCGCGCACAATCAGGTTGTCCTCATGTGCCACGCCGTCGACCGGCGTCAGGAGGCAAATTTGTCCGTCCTGGCGCGGTTCAATGGAGATCGTGTCGCCATAGTCAATGAACTGAAACAGCGTCTGCAGGGTGTGATACCCGTCAGCGCGCTGGCCGGTAATGTATAAAAACAGGTTCAGTTTTGCCGGAGAGGGCCAGTGGGTCATCATTTAACGATCCAGTTATCCATCTTCAGCTTGATGCGCTGGCTGCCCTGAGTCAGCTCCATGTTGGATGGCAGCGCCGGTTTACTCTTACTGTCATAGTCGTTGTACACCACTTTCCAGGTTTTGCCGTTCTGGGTGTAATTGACCTGGCTCAGACGGTATTGATCGTCAAGCGTGTAGTCGGTCGCCTCACCCGGCAGGCCAAGGATCCACTGGCGCAGGCTGTTGAGCGGAATAGGCATTCCCGTCAGTTTGCCAATCATCTCTTCGGCATCGGTCGCGGTGTAGTGCTGGCCTTTGTTATCGGTGATCTGCGCTTCGCCCGGTTTGGCAATAAGCTCCAGTTCGGTACTGCCCAGCGGGTTCAGCAGCAGCAGGCGATAGTTGTCCTGGCCGGTCTGCTGCCAGAAGAAGCGCGCATAAACTTTTTGTTCGTCAGAGAGATAAGCGAAGGCGCCGCGGGTCTGGTACTGGCTCAAATTACGGACATCCTGCTGGTGCTGACGCCACTGCGGTGAATCAGGGCTTTTGCCCGGGCCTTTTGGTTGGGTGACGGTACATGCGGTCAGAACCAGTGCCGCCAGCGGCAGCAGGCGAATCAGTCGGGTCATAATGAGGACAAATCCTTGAGATACGTTGCAGTTATAACTGTTAATGCTAGCGTTGATGGTCCCCACCGTCTACGTTCAAATTATCTCAAAGCGTTGTGTAACCTATTACTCCGAAAGGGGGCAGTCCCTTTTATTGATCTCGCGCATCCTGTATGATGCGTTCTGCTAACCTTATTAACGCTGGTACTACTCCCGCTCAACATGACCCTATTAGCACTCGGTATTAACCACAAAACAGCCCCGGTTTCGCTGCGAGAACGCGTTACGTTTTCGCCGGATACGCTTGACCTGGCGCTGGACAGCCTGCTTGCCCAGCCGATGGTGCAGGGTGGCGTGGTGCTCTCGACGTGCAACCGTACCGAGCTCTATTTAAGCGTGGAAGAGCAGGATAACCTGCACGAAGCGCTGATCCGCTGGTTATGCGACTACCACAACCTCAATGAAGACGAGCTGCGCAACAGCCTGTACTGGCATCAGGATAACGATGCCGTCAGCCATCTGATGCGCGTCGCCAGCGGGCTGGATTCGCTGGTGCTGGGCGAGCCGCAAATTCTGGGTCAGGTGAAAAAAGCCTTTGCGGATTCGCAAAAAGGGCATCTGAAGGCCAGCGAACTGGAGCGTATGTTCCAGAAGTCATTCTCCGTGGCAAAGCGTGTGCGAACCGAAACCGACATTGGTGCCAGTGCGGTTTCTGTTGCTTTCGCGGCCTGCACCCTTGCACGCCAAATCTTTGAATCCCTGTCAACCGTCACCGTGATGCTGGTGGGCGCGGGCGAAACCATCGAACTTGTGGCGCGCCATCTGCGCGAGCATAAAGTGAAAAAGATGATTATCGCTAACCGCACCCGCGAACGTGCGCAGGTGCTGGCGGATGAAGTGGGGGCAGAGGTGGTTGCCCTGAGCGACATCGATGAACGCCTGAAAGAGGCGGATATTATTATCAGCTCGACCGCCAGCCCGCTGCCGATCATCGGTAAAGGGATGGTGGAGCGCGCGCTCAAATCCCGTCGTAATCAGCCGATGCTGCTGGTGGACATCGCCGTTCCGCGCGATGTGGAGCCAGAAGTTGGCAAGCTGGCTAACGCCTACCTTTACAGCGTGGATGACCTGCAAAGCATCATTTCGCATAACCTCGCTCAGCGTAAAGCGGCGGCGGTGCAGGCGGAAACCATTGTCGAGCAGGAAACCAGTGAGTTTATGGCCTGGCTGCGCGCGCAAAGCGTCAGCGAGACCATCCGCGAGTACCGCGGACAGGCGGAACAGGTGCGTGATGACCTGACTGCCAAAGCGTTAGCGGCCCTTGACCAGGGCGGCGATGCACACGCGATTATGCAGGATCTGGCATGGAAACTGACCAACCGCCTGATCCATGCACCAACCAAATCTCTTCAGCAGGCTGCCCGTGACGGGGATGATGAACGCCTGACTATTCTGCGCAACAGCCTCGGGCTGGAATAGCGCCCTATACCCATTTTCTAAGACAAGGTGCACTTACGCCTATGAAGCCTTCTATCGTCGCTAAACTGGAAGCTCTGCACGAGCGCCATGAAGAAGTCCAGGCGCTGCTCGGCGATGCCGGGACCATTGCGGACCAGGAACGTTTTCGCGCGCTCTCACGTGAATACGCGCAGTTAAGTGATGTTTCTAAATGCTATACCGACTGGCGACAGGTTCAGGAAGATATTGAAACCGCGCAGATGATGCTCGACGATCCTGAAATGCGCGAGATGGCGCAGGAAGAGTTACAGGATGCGAAAGCGCGTTCAGAAGAGATGGAGCAGCAGCTTCAGGTACTTCTGCTGCCGAAAGATCCGGACGATGAGCGTAACGCCTTTGTGGAAGTCCGCGCCGGTACCGGCGGTGACGAAGCGGCCCTGTTTGCCGGGGACCTGTTCCGCATGTACAGCCGCTACGCCGAGTCACGCCGCTGGCGTGTGGAGATCATGAGCGCCAACGAAGGCGAACACGGTGGCTACAAAGAGGTTATCGCCAAGATCAGCGGCGACGGCGTGTACGGTCGTCTCAAGTTTGAATCTGGCGGTCACCGCGTACAGCGCGTGCCGGCTACCGAATCTCAGGGTCGCATTCATACCTCCGCCTGTACGGTGGCGGTAATGCCGGAGCTGCCGGAAGCGGAACTGCCGGACATCAACCCGGCCGATCTGCGCATCGACACCTTCCGCTCCTCCGGGGCGGGCGGTCAGCACGTTAACACCACCGACTCCGCCATCCGTATTACCCACCTGCCAACCGGCATTGTGGTGGAGTGCCAGGACGAACGTTCCCAGCACAAAAACAAAGCCAAAGCGCTTTCCGTGCTGGGGGCGCGTATTCACGCGGCAGAAATGGCGAAACGCCAGCAGGCGGAAGCGTCAACCCGTCGTAATCTGCTGGGCAGCGGCGATCGCAGTGACCGCAACCGCACCTACAATTTTCCGCAGGGTCGCGTGACGGACCACCGCATTAACCTGACGCTCTACCGTCTGGACGAGGTGATGGAAGGGAAACTGGACATGCTGATTGAGCCTATCGTGCAGGAATACCAGGCCGACCAGCTGGCGGCACTGTCCGAGCAGGAATAATGGATTTTCAGCACTGGTTACGCCATGCCTCCGGTGAGCTTTCCGGGAGTGAAAGCCCAAAGCGTGATGCCGAAATTTTGCTTGAGTACGTAACGGGCAAAGCTCGCACGTATCTGCTGGCGTTCGGTGAAACCGAACTGACCGCTGATCAGGAAGCGCAGCTCGCCGCGCTGCTTGCCCGCCGAAAAACCGGAGAACCGGTGGCGCATCTCGTCGGAGAGCGTGAGTTCTGGTCGTTACCCTTGTTCGTCTCTGCGGCGACGCTGATCCCGCGTCCTGACACCGAGTGTCTGGTGGAGCAGGCGCTGGCGCGTTTACCCGCAGAGGCCTGCCGCATTCTCGATCTCGGTACGGGGACCGGGGCCATCGCCCTGGCGCTCGCCAGCGAACGGCCCGATTGCGCGGTCACGGCGGTGGATGTGATGCCCGACGCGGTGGCGCTGGCGCAGCGTAACGTGGAACGTCTTGGTCTGGCTAACGTGACCGTGCTGCAAAGCAGCTGGTTTAGCGCGCTGGAGAAGCAAACGTTCGGGATGATTGTCAGTAACCCGCCCTATATTGACGAGCATGACCCACACCTCTCGCAGGGGGATGTGCGCTTCGAACCGCTGTCTGCGCTGGTTGCCGCCAGGGAGGGATTAGCCGATCTCGATCACATTGTGACAACGTCACGACAGCATTTACTTCCCGGTGGCTGGCTGCTGGTGGAGCATGGCTGGACGCAGGGGGATGCCGTACGGGCGCTGTTTACACAGGCAGGCTACACGGCGGTTGAAACCTGCCGCGACTACGGCGGTAACGAGCGTCTGACGCTGGGGCAATGGGCATGACGCCTGGCTATCTGCCATTTACTGATAAAGGCGCAGGGCTGACTGAAAAGCCGTTTGGCGTTATCATTGACATCGTTTTGGGTTTTATCGCGTCTGGACGTCATTGTACGCGCAGTCGTTACTGGGGTAAGTCATGAGGTCCTTAGCCGATTTCGAATTTAATAAAGTGCCGCTCTGCGATGGCATGATCCTGATTTCGGAGATGATTCGCGACGATTTTACGTCGCAGTATGTCTACGATGAACTGGAGAATCTGGTCAGCCTGGCGCGCGAAGAGATCAATCAGGCGCGTCCGCAGGACTGGCAGCTGGAGAAGCTGCTTGAGCTTTTCTACGGCGAATGGGGTTTCTGCGACACGCGGGGCGTGTATCGCCTGTCTGACGCATTATGGCTGGACCAGGTCTTAAAAAATCGTCAGGGCAGCGCGGTCGCGCTGGGCTCTATTTTGCTGTGGATCGCGCACCGTCTGGATATTCCACTGGTGCCCGTCATTTTCCCGACGCAGATGATCCTGCGTGCCGAGTGGCTGGACGGTGAAATGTGGCTGATTAATCCGTTTAACGGCGACACGCTGGACGAGCATACGCTGGACGTCTGGCTGAAAGGCAATATCAGCCCGGTGGCCGAGCTCTTTAATGAAGATCTCGACGAAGCCGACAATGCCGAAGTTATTCGTAAGCTGCTGGATACGCTGAAATCGGCGCTGATGGAAGAGCGTCAGATGGAGCTGGCCCTGCGTGCCAGCGAAGTGTTGCTGCAGTTTAATCCGGAAGATCCGTACGAAATTCGCGACCGCGGGCTTATTTATGCCCAGCTCGACTGTGAGCACGTGGCGCTGAACGATTTAAGCTATTTCGTCGAACAATGTCCGGAAGATCCGATCAGCGAAATGATTCGGGCGCAGATCAACGCGATCTCGCACAAACAAATTACACTGCATTAATCTTAATTCCGATTCACACCTGAATAAGGCGATCCTATGAAACAAAAAGTGGTTAGCATTGGTGATATCAACGTGGCAAACGACCTGCCGTTCGTGCTGTTTGGCGGTATGAACGTGCTGGAATCCCGCGATCTCGCCATGCGTATCTGCGAGCACTACGTGACCGTGACCCAGAAGCTGGGCATCCCGTACGTGTTTAAGGCCTCTTTTGACAAAGCCAACCGCTCCTCAATTCGCTCTTACCGTGGCCCGGGCCTGGAAGAGGGGATGAAAATTTTCCAGGAGCTGAAACAGACGTTTGGCGTGAAAGTGATCACCGACGTGCATGAAGCTTCTCAGGCGCAGCCAGTGGCTGATGTGGTCGACGTGATCCAGCTTCCGGCGTTTCTCGCTCGCCAGACTGACCTGGTGGAAGCGATGGCGAAAACCGGTGCGGTCATTAACGTGAAAAAACCGCAGTTCGTGAGCCCGGGCCAGATGGGCAACATCGTCGATAAATTTATCGAAGGTGGCAACGACAAAGTTATCCTGTGCGACCGTGGCGCTAACTTCGGCTACGACAACCTGGTGGTGGATATGCTGGGCTTCAGCGTGATGAAGAACGTCTCTAACCAGTCGCCGGTGATCTTCGACGTAACCCACGCGCTGCAGTGCCGCGACCCGTTTGGCGCGGCGTCGGGTGGCCGTCGTGCGCAGGTGACCGAGCTGGCGCGTGCCGGGATGGCGACCGGCCTGGCGGGTCTGTTCATTGAAGCGCACCCGGATCCGGATAACGCGAAATGCGACGGTCCTTCCGCGCTGCCGCTGGATAAACTGGAGCCGTTCCTGAAGCAGATCAAAGCAATTGACGATCTGGTGAAAAGCTTCGACGAGCTGGATACCAGCAAATAATAAAAAAACCCGCTTCGGCGGGTTTTTTTATGGGGCATATTGCCGGGTGGCGCTGCGCTTACCCGGCCTACAGAACCCGTAGGCCCTGCAAGCGAAGCGCCGCTGGGCAAAAAGGCTACGCAAAAATCGTCATCAGATACGCAACAAACAAGGCCATATGCGCCGCCCCGTTCAGCACATTGGTGCGTCCGGTGGAGAACGAAATCTGGCACAGCAGCAATGATGCCACCATCACAATCATCTCCGGCGCGCCCAGCGCAAACTGCAGTTCGTTGCCGGTCATAAAGGCAATCAGCGTCACTACCGGTACGGTGAGTGAAATGGTCGCCAGTACCGAGCCGAAGAACAGGTTCATCGCGCGCTGCACCTGATTGTTCAGCACCGCTTTCAGCGCCCCCAGCCCTTCAGGGGACAGAATCAACAGCGCCACCAGGAAACCGGTAAACGCCACTGGCGCGTTCAGCTCGGTCAGCAGTGTCTCCAGCGGGTTGGCATTCATCTTGGTGACGGCAATCACCGCAATCAGATGTACGATCAGCCAAACCGTATGCCACGCGCTGCTGTGGGCCGACGGCTTACCGTGGTGCGGGTCATCGTCGTCGCTGTCATCTTCATGCTCATACACAAACAGGCTCTGGTGCGTTTTGGTCTGAATCAGCAGAAACACGCCGTACATGGCTGCGGAAATGAGCGCGACCAATAACGCCTGACCGGTAGAAAAATTGGCGCCCGGCAGCGCCATCGGAAAGACCAGCACAATAATCGCCAGCGGGAAGAGCGCAATCAGATACTGTTTAATGCCGAACAGGTTCATATACTGGGTCGCGAATTTGCGTCCGCCCAGTAACAGAGAAAAGCCCACCAGACCACCCGTGACAATCATGATGATCGAATAGAGCGTGTCGCGCATCAGCGTCGGCGCGGCGTCACCGGTCGCCATGAGTGCGGAAATAAGACTGACTTCAAGAATAACAACGGAAAGGCTGAGAATTAACGAACCGTAAGGCTCACCAAGGCGGTGGGCTAATACGTCCGCATGGCGAACCACGCTAAATGCGCTGGTTAAGATACCGACCAGGGCCAGAATATTGATACCAACCACCACTGGCAGTGACTGACTGCTTCCCCAGAAGAGCAGCACAGCCAGTGCCAGAACCGGGAAAATGAGTGACGTCTCCTTGTGGCGGGTCTTCACCGCCTCGTGTGCTGCTGTCATGTGCTTCTCCATCAATGCAGGTGCTTGTCATTATAGATAGATTTTTGAGGCCGTTACATTAACAGCTCTCTGTTAAATACCCTTTATTTTTTACTCAAATTTACCCTTTGTGATGATATTGCATCATGATGCGCATAATGCGTTATCTTTATTTTATATTCCTTAAATAACAGTAGATTATCATTATAATTTACGCATAAATTATTCCTGACTGGCACCATGGCGTATCGTCGTCCACACTTATCTCTTTAAGCAAAAGAGAGGTTAGTGATGCCCTATAAAACGAAACGCGAATTACCGGATAACGTACAAAACGTACTCCCTGAACACGCGCAGGAGATCTACAAAGAGGCGTTTAACAGCGCCTGGGATCAATACAAAGATAAGGACGATCGCCGGGATGATGCCAGCCGGGAAGAGACGGCGCACAAGGTCGCCTGGGCCGCAGTCAAACATGATTATGAGAAAGGAGACGATGATAAATGGCATAAAAAGAAATAGCCGTGAAATTATTCGCTGCCTTCATTTTGACTTTTCAGGCGGTTGAACTGCTGTTGTATTGCAACGGGTCCGCTAATTGCTTATCGTAATTTGACTGCTGGCAAAATGACCAGCACAGAATGCCGGGAAGGCGAATTACAGATGTCGCAAGGAAGCATGCAGTGGCGGAGGTGTAAAGTGTTAACGCGTGATTTCTTAATGAAGGCAGATTGTAAGACGGCATTTGGTGCTATTGAGGAATCGCTTCTCTGGTCAGCTGAACAACGTGCGGCGTCTCTCGCTGCCACGCTTGCCTGCCGCCCGGATGATGGCCCGGTATGGATTTTTGGCTACGGTTCACTGATGTGGAACCCGGCTCTGGAATTTGTCGAATCGGCGACGGGTACGCTCCCCGGATGGCATCGCGCATTTTGCCTGCGATTAACCGCCGGACGCGGCAGCGCGTGTCAGCCGGGACGCATGCTTGCACTGAAAGAGGGCGGTCGCACCACGGGAGTGGCCTATCGTCTTCCTGATGCCACGCTGGAAGAGGAGCTGACGCTGCTCTGGAAGCGTGAGATGATCACCGGCTGTTATATGCCGAGCTGGTGCAAGCTGGACCTCGACGACGGACGCACCGTCAATGCGCTGGTCTTTATTATGGATCCGCGTCATCCGCTGTACGAAGCGGACACCCGCACGCAGGTGATTGCGCCGTTAATTGCCGCCGCCAGCGGGCCGCTGGGCACCAACGCGCAGTATCTTTTCTCCCTCGATCAGGAACTGACCCGCCTCGGCATGAAGGACGATTGTCTGAATGAGCTGGTGGTAAAGGTGAAGGCGCTGCTGGAAGGAAACTCGGTCAACAGCACGCTGCGACCGGGCTTTGCCTGATAATACGCCCGGCTTGCCGGGCGTGTGACGTTATGCTGCCACGTAACTGACGGAATGCTCCAGTGACTGACTGTGGCTGTCGATCAGCACATCCCATGTGCCGGTATAGGGCACGGTAAGCCAGGCTTTGTCATCCTGCACGGTCAGAATATCCGCCTGTGACTGTTTCTGTGCCTTTGAACTCATCAGATGAATACGACAGCGCTCTGAGCAGCGCACCACGACCGTATCCCCGCCAAACAGCTTCAAACTTGTTTTTACCAGTGCCATTTTTTACCCCGTAGTCTTAAACAACGCTCTCCCTGCAGCCATATCCGAGCGTGATGTTGTTCACAATTCACTCATGGCATAACACCAAAGGGGAGGGGGTGGGATGCTGATTTTGATCAAAAAATGGCATAACGATTAAACAAAAATGACAATATTCCTCAAAATGTCAGCTGGCGCGCGTTTTAGCCGCTAAACGCGCGCCGGATTAACATTAAATGCGGAAATGGCCGGCGGTTTCAGCAAGGTCGCCCGCCTGGCTCTGCAGGGCACCAGCCGCGGCGGCAGATTGCACGACCAGTTCGGCGTTCTGCTGTACCATGCGGTCGAGATGGGTTACCGCGTGGTTAATCTCGTGAATGCCTTTCATCTGCTCGCTGGTGGCGATGGAGATTTCGCGCATGATGCCGGAGACGCTGCCGATGCTGGAGCGGATCTCATCCATGCTTTCCCCGGCCAGATGTACGTAGCGAGAGCCGGTCGCCACGCTGTCGGTGGTGGAATCAATCAGTGATTTAATCTCCTTCGCCGCCTGGGCGCTACGGCTGGCCAGGTTGCGCACTTCGCCCGCCACCACGGCAAACCCGCGACCCTGCTCGCCGGCGCGGGCCGCTTCGACGGAAGCGTTCAGCGCCAGAATGTTGGTCTGGAAAGCAATACCGTCAATCACGCTGGTGATATCGCCAATTTTGGCCGACGCCACTTCGATGGACTGCATAGTGCTGATCGCCTGTGATACCACCTCGCCGCCGCGGGCCGCGGCCGCTGAGGCCTTGCTCGCCTGGTCGTTCGCTTCCGCCGCCGACTCATTTGACTGGGTCACGGAGGCGGTGATCTGCTCCACGGCGCTGGCCGTCTCGCGCAGACTGGATGCTGCCTGCTCGGTACGTCCGGAAAGATCCTGGTTACCGGCGGCAATCTCCTGCGCGGCATTTTTCACCGACTCGCTGGCATCACGGAGTTGCACCATCACCACCGCGAGCTTATCGCTGAAGGCGTTAAAGGCCTGGGCGATCTGCGCGACTTCGTCCTCGCCGGCGTCCGGCAGGCGCTGCGACAGATCGTTGGTGCCGTTGGCAATGTTGTGCATCGCGTCGCGAATGTCAGACAGACGCTTCAGCAGACGGGCAATCAGGAAATGGACAATGGCCGCGCTCAGCAGCGCCAGGATCACCAGCGAAATCGCCGATGCTTTAAGCAGGGAACGCATGCCGGAGGTGGCGTCACCGTTGTCGAGGGCGACCACTAACAGCCAGTTGGTGCCCGGCACGGCGGTCGCCACGAAGGTTTTCTCGACGTCATTCAGGGTTCCGTCGACCAGATTGCCGCTTTTCAGTGCGGCAAAATCGATGCCTTTGATGGTCTCAGCAAACGGTTTGAGCGTCAGGGCCGGATCGTTAGCCGCAATCACGCTGCCATCGCTGTTAAGAAGTAACCCGCTGCTGGCCGGGGTAGGATGGATCCCACGCACGTTCGCCACCACGCTGTCCATGGCCACATCACCCGCCACGACCGCTTTCAGGGTGCCATTTTCTTTCACCGGTACGGCGAAGGTCACCACCAGTTTCCCGGTTCCGGCGTCGACATACGGCGCAGTCACAACCGGACCGTCGGTGCTGACCACCTGCTGATACCACGGACGAATGGTCGGATCATAATCCGCAGGTACACCGGCAGGCTCGGAGAATTTTGCCGTTTTGCTGGCGTAGCCCACATAGACGTTGGTGAACCCACCCGCCTGGGCAAGCTGTTTAAACACCGGAACCGGATCGTCACTCAGCGCCACGCTCCGGGCGGAGGCGATCACGGTCATCTTGCTTTTGACCCAGTCGGCAATCGCCATATTATGGCTGGCGCTGGTGCTGGTCAGGATATCGCGCTGGGACTGCTGGTTATCCTGGCGCGTGACCTGGAAGTTGATAACCGTATTGAGGAGAAGGGCGACGACCAGGCAGCCTGTCGTCGCGGCAATAATGCGAGCACGAATCGATCTGAACATAAGTGAAATACCTGCTGTGTTGTTTCCATGCCTATCGGCAACCCAGCAGGTAAACTTGATGCTGAAACCGCGTCCATAAGAAAAAAATATTTTTACGGGTTTATTATTAAAAAGTTAATACTTTATCAGCGGTCAGAGTCCATTCGGCCAGTTCAACCAGGGTACCGATCTCCACGCCGTCAATCAGCGGCAGGCCGGTGACGCCCCGCCCGTCGGTGCAGGTTTTACACAGTTTCACCGGCACGTTTTGCGCGGTCAGGATCTCCAGCATCTGCTGAATGTTATAGCCCTCTGCGGGTCTCTGCCCCTTCAGACCTGCAGTGACCGCGTCCGACATTAAAAAGAGTCGCAACGCCAGGTCGCTCTCCTTTTCGCGCAGCGCAATGGCCAGACGCAGGCTGTTAAAAAGGGATTCGCTGCCGTAGGCCGCACCGTTGGCGACAATCACAATCTTTTGCATGTTGACTCCTGTTCTTATAAAGGCACGAATATTGCTTAGCTTTCACGGGTTTCGCTGTTCCGGAGAGTAAGCATGACATTAATGGCTGGCATTTCACCAGGGGCTAACGAATGGCTCCAGCGCGCAAGGACGATGCGCCGGGAGCAGCTCAGCAAACTGGCACAGCTGGGCGTGCTTGTGCATGGCATCAGCCAGCTGGTGCACATGTTACAGTGCGAGCGCGGGGCTTCCAACGTCTGGCTCTGCTCACAGGGTCAGCTTTACGCCCCCGAATGCAAAGCCAGCCGGGCGCTGGTGGATGAAAACCTGGCTGCCCTGTATGGCATTCTCGACAAACAGTCCCCCGTTCCGGGAAGTGCCGTTTGTGAACGCATCGGCGGCGCGCTGCAAAGCCTGGATACGCTTCCCGCCCTGCGTGACGGCGTGCGCCAGCAAACCCTTACGGCGCCGCAGGCGATGGAGCACTACTCGCGCATGCTTCGCCATCTGCTCAGTATCGTGCCGCAGCTTAATGACAGCATCGACGATCCGCACATCGCCGGGCGTTTTGTCGCCCTGTATAGCCTGATGCAGGGGAAAGAGCTGGCGGGACAAGAGCGGGCCCTGGGGGCGATTGGCTTCACGCAGGGCTTTTTCGATGATGTCACCCGCCAGAGGCTGGTTGACCGCATTGACGGACAGCAGGCCTGTTTTGAGATCTTTCTCTCGCACAGCCACGCTGAGGTGCAGACCACCTTTACCCTGAACTGCCAGCCCGATCGTGAAACGGAGCAACTCCGGCGCGTGGCCTGTACCCGCCAGCCTGCCGCCGATAATGGCACTACCGCATTGACCTGGTTCGCCCTGCAAACCTCGCGCCTTGAACACCTGCGCGCGCTGGAAGAGACCATGATTGCCGATCTGATGCTCGCCGTGGACGCGCGTATTCACCGTGACGACGACTACGCACCGCCCGCCGATGAGCAGGACGATCCGTTGATCCACTATCCGGAAAAACCGTTGCTCACCCTGGTGCGCCAGCAGGCGCGCGAGATAGAGCAACTCTCCCGTCAGCTTGCGTCGCTGCGCGATACGCTTGAAGAGCGTAAAACCATTGATAAAGCGAAAAGCGTGCTGATGACCCACCAGAATATGAGTGAAGAACAGGCCTGGACGGCGCTGCGCAAAATGGCGATGGACAAGAACCAGAGAATGGTGGATATCGCCCGCGCGCTGCTCATGGTGAAGCACCTCTGGGAAGTAACACCAAAGGAGTAGCTGCACAATCCGTGGGCATTTTGTGCCTGATTGAGGTGCGTAAACGTGAGGGTAAGGCGGTTGGCACCGCGAAAACTGCGCGTTAAAACCTGGCATTCACTTTGCATTATCAGATTAACCATTTTTGACGGTGCGCCAACGGCGGTGCACCTGTCTTCGGGATAAAGGCGTCCAGCGGTGCTTCGGCACTGTCGGGCGCTTTTTTTTTGGTTTTTTTTTCAGGAGTGGTCATGGCGGATTTGTCGAGACGGCGGTTTTTGCAGGCCAGCATGCTGGCGAGTGGGGCAATGCTGCTACCGGGGGTCATGCAGGCCGCATGGGCGGCAGGCTCGGATAAACCGGAGCAGGAAACAGTGCGCATCGGGTTTATCCCGCTGACCGACTGCGCGCCGGTGATTATCGCAGCGCTGAAAGGGTTTGATAGAAAGTACGGCATCACCATCGTGCCCACTAAAGAGGCGAGCTGGGCGGCGGTGCGCGACAAGCTGGTAGCGGGCGAACTGGATGCCGCGCACATTCTCTACGGCCTGCTGTACGGGCTGGAGCTGGGGATCGCCGGAAAGCCGAAGCAGATGGCCAACCTGATGACCCTCAACCAGAACGGGCAGGCGATTACGCTCTCCGCCGATCTGGCCGAAAAGGGGGTACGCGATCTCGACGGGCTGAAAAAGCTGACCGGGCAGCAGGCGCCGGGGACATACACCTTTGCGCATACCTTCCCGACCGGCACGCATGCCATGTGGCTCTACTACTGGCTGGCCAGCGCGGGCATTCATCCGTTTGACGATGTCCGCACCGTGGTGGTACCGCCTCCGCAAATGGTGATGAACATGCGCATTGGCAACATGGTCGGCTTTTGCGTCGGCGAGCCGTGGAACGCGCGGGCCATCAACGATCGTATCGGTTTTACCGCTGCGACGTCTCAGTCCATCTGGGCCGATCATCCGGAAAAAATCCTCGGCACGCGTCGCGAGTGGGTGGAGAAAAACCCGCACACCGCGCGGGCGCTGGTCAGCGCGGTACTGGAGGCGGCGCGCTGGATTGACGCGTCCCCGGAAAACAAACGCGAGACCGCGCAGATCCTCTCCCGCCGCGCGTGGCTGAACACCAAAGAGCAGTACCTCACCGGGCGGATGCTGGGCGAGTACGACAACGGCGTGGGTTCGCGCTGGCAGGACGCCCATCCGATTCGCTTCTTCAACGACGGTGCCGTCAGCTACCCGTATCTTTCCGACGGCATGTGGTTCTTAACCCAGTTCCGCCGCTGGGGGTTGCTCAAATCCGCCCCGGACTATGCGGGCATTGCGCAGCGCATTAACCAGACCGCAGTCTGGCAGGATGCCGCCACGGCGGTGGGGGGCATTACCGCCCCGGCGTCACCGCTGCGCAGCAGCACATTGATGGACGGCACCGTCTGGAACGGTACCGACCCGGAAGGATACGCCAACCGTTTCGCTATTCACCGTAGAGGGGCCTGATTATGCAGCATCTGCAAAAGACGACATCACACGAGACGCCGGAGAGTGGGGAGGTGATTATTCTGCCTCCGGTGCAGGTTCGCCGCCGTACCCCGACGTTTGCCCGCCGGATGAACGCGATCTTTCAGCGCATCATTCCGGCGTTTCTGGGGCTGGGGCTGCTGGTCGTGCTCTGGCAACTGGCCGCAATCAACAGTAAAGGATTCCCGACACCGCTCAGCACCCTCGACTCTGCGTTAACGCTGTTCGCCGATCCCTTTTACCGTGACGGCCCCAACGACATGGGCATCGGCTGGAACGTGCTCGCCTCACTGCAGCGCGTGGCGGTGGGCTTTGGCCTGGCCGCGCTCGCCGGGATCCCGCTCGGCTTTCTGATTGGTCGTTTCACCTTTTTCTCGCGCATGTTCAGCCCGCTCATCGCGCTGTTGCGCCCGGTTAGCCCGCTGGCCTGGCTGCCTATCGGCCTGCTGTTGTTCCAGAAAGCGGAGCCGGCTTCCAGCTGGACCATTTTTATCTGCTCGATCTGGCCGATGGTGATCAACACCGCTGAAGGGGTGCGCAGTATTCCACAGGACTACCTCAACGTTGCCCGCGTGCTGCAGCTCTCCGAGTGGACCATCCTGCGCCGTATTCTCTTTCCGGCCGTGCTGCCGGCGGTGTTGACCGGGGTGCGCCTGTCCATCGGCATTGCCTGGCTGGTCATTGTCGCCGCCGAGATGCTGACCGGCGGTTTAGGGATCGGCTTCTGGATCTGGAATGAGTGGAACAACCTCAACGTCGAAAACATTCTCATCGCCATCGTCATCATTGGCGTGGTTGGGTTACTGCTGGAGCAGGGGCTGATGCTGATCGCCCGCCGCTTTAGCTGGCAGGAAAAATAAGGAGCGAAGATGAAACCGATAATTCAGGTCCAGGCCGTGAGCCAGCGTTTTTCCACCGCCAGCGGTGAGTTTCTGGCGCTGCAAAACGTCTCGTTTGATATTCACGAAGGTGAAACCGTGAGCCTGATTGGCCACTCCGGCTGCGGTAAATCGACGCTGCTGAACCTTATCGCCGGAATAACGCTGCCGACGGAAGGCGGGCTGATTTGCGATAACCGTGAAATCGCCGGGCCGGGTCCGGAGCGCGCGGTCGTGTTCCAGAACCATTCCCTGCTGCCGTGGCTTACCTGCTTCGACAACGTGGCCCTGGCGGTGGATCACGTGTTCCGCCACACCATGAGCAAGGCGGAGCGTCGGGAGTGGATTGAACACAACCTCGATCGCGTGCAGATGGGGCACGCCCTGCATAAGCGGCCGGGAGAGATCTCCGGCGGCATGAAGCAGCGCGTCGGCATTGCCCGCGCACTGGCGATGAAGCCGAAGGTGTTGCTGATGGATGAGCCGTTTGGCGCGCTGGATGCGCTGACCCGCGCACATCTGCAGGACTCGGTGATGCAGATCCAGCAGGCGCTGAACACCACCATTGTGCTTATCACCCACGATGTGGATGAAGCAGTACTGCTCTCCGATCGCGTGCTGATGATGACCAACGGCCCGGCGGCGACCGTCGGGGAGATCCTGCACGTTGACCTGCCGCGCCCGCGTAATCGGGTGCAGCTGGCGGACGACAGCCGCTATCACCATCTGCGTCAGCAGATCCTGCATTTCCTTTATGAAAAACAGCCCAAAGCGGCGTAAAGGGGCAGCCATGACGCGACTGATCGTTATCGGCAATGGCATGGCAGCAACGCGGCTGATCGCCTCGCTGACCGCGCGTGCTCCCGGTCGCTTCGCGATTACCGTGCTGGGCGATGAGCCTGTACACGCCTACAACCGCATCCAGCTCTCGCCGGTGCTGGGTGGGGAAAAACAGGCGGAACAGATCCGCCTGCAGGATGACGCCTGGTATGAGGCCCGCGGTGTGACGGTTATAAGGGGGGAAAAGGTGCTCGCGGTAGATGTTGAGAAGCGGCTGATCCGTACGGCACAAACCACGCTGGCCTGGGAGGAGCTGGTGTTTGCCACCGGATCAACGCCCGTTGTGCCGCCTATCCCTGGCGGGGATGCCTCTCACGTCTTTACCTTCCGTCGGCTGACGGACATCGGCGCGATTCAGGCTATCCCGGGCCCGGTGGTGGTGCTGGGCGGTGGGGTGCTCGGCGTTGAGGCTGCCGCCGCGCTTGCCAGTACCTGTGACAACGTCACGCTGGTACATCGCGGTGCGTGGTTAATGGAACAGCAGCTGGACCAGCAGGCTGGCGTCCTGCTGGAAGAGGCGCTGGCAGCGCGCGGGGTGCGCTGCGCACTTTCGTCCGGGATTGCATCCATTGCGGCGGAGTCGGTCACGCTGTCTGACGGCAAGCGGATTCGCGCCACCCGCGTGGTGTTGGCCACTGGCGTTCAGCCCAACATCTCGCTGGCCAAAGCCAGCGGCGTTCGCTGCGCCCGCGGCATTTTGGTGAATCCGCAGATGCAGACCTCCGCGGCGAACGTCAGCGCCATTGGCGAATGCTGTGAAATCGACGGCCAGACGTTTGGCCTGGTGGCGCCCTGTCTGGCGCAGGCGGATATCCTCGCCGCCCGGCTGGCCGGGGAAGCCGTAGCCTCTTTTGCCCCAACGGACAGCGGGATGCGGCTCAAGGTGACGGGCATCGAACTGTTTACCGCCGGTCGCGCCTCAGTGCAGCCGGAGGACGTGGTCTGGAGCGCATGGGATCCCCTCACGCGCCACTACCGACGCCTATTGATTCACCGCGGTGCGCTGGCTGGCGTGCTGCTGATGGGGGACTGCCGCAGCGCGGCAACCTTTACCGATTTACTGGCAACGGCTGCGCCCGCCCATGCGGACTGGCTGTTCGATCGTTTCACTACGCAACCGCAGGTTGCAGGACAGAACGCTATGACAAAACCTACACTGGTGGTGGTTGGGCACGGTATGGTCGGCCACCATTTCCTCGAAGATTGCGTTAGCCGCAATCTGCATCAGCAGTATCAGATTGTTGTCTTTGGCGAGGAGCGCTATGCCGCCTATGACCGCGTGCATCTGTCGGAATATTTCGGCGGCCGCAGCGCGGCGTCGCTCTCGCTGGTGGAAGGGGATTTCTTTGCCGACCACGGCATTGAGCTGCGCCTGTCGCAGCAGATCGTTGCACTCGATCGCGATGCACACGTGGTGCGCACCGCCAGCGGGCATGAAACCCACTGGGACAAACTGGTGCTGGCGACTGGCTCATACCCGTTTGTTCCGCCCGTTCCGGGTAACGATTTACCGGGCTGTTTTGTCTACCGCACCCTTGACGATCTGGACGCGATTGCGGCGCATGCGGCGGGCTCTCGCCGCGGGGTGGTGATTGGCGGCGGGCTGCTGGGTCTGGAGGCGGCAAATGCGCTGAAGCAGCTCGGGCTTGAAACCCACGTGGTGGAGTTTGCGCCCAACCTGATGGCGGTCCAGCTCGACAACGACGGCGCGGCAATGCTGCGCAGGAAAATCGAGGCGCTGTGCGTCAGCGTTCACACCAGCAAAGCGACGACGGAAATCGCCCCTTCGGACGGCGGGCTGGTGCTGCGCTTTGCGGATGGAGAACAGCTGGAAACGGACATGGTGGTCTTCTCTGCGGGCATACGTCCGCAGGACGCGCTGGCGCGCAGCAGCGGGCTGGCTATCGGCGAGCGTGGCGGGATCAGCATTGACGATCGCTGTCAGACCTCCGACCCGAACGTATTTGCCATCGGCGAATGCGCTCTGTGGGAGGGGAAAATCTTTGGTCTGGTCGCGCCCGGCTACCAGATGGCGCGGGTGGCCGCCGCTGCGCTGGTGGGAGAGGATAAAACATTCACTGGCGCGGATATGAGCACCAAACTCAAGCTGCTGGGCGTGGACGTCGCCTCGTTCGGCGACGCTCACGGGCGCACGCCGGGTGCGCTGAGCTACCAGTGGACGCACGGCCCGCAGCAGATCTACAAGAAAATGGTGGTGAGCCACGACGGAAAAACGCTGCTCGGCGGCGTGCTGGTCGGCGATGCCAGCGAATACGCCACGCTGGTGCAGATGATGCTCAACGGCATCGCCCTGCCAAAAGAGCCGGAGACGCTGATTTTACCCGCATCGTCAGGCAGTGCGCCAAAAGCGCTCGGCGTGGCGGCGCTGCCGGAAAGCGCGCAAATCTGCTCCTGCCATAACGTCAGCAAAGGCGATATCTGCCGGGCGGTGAGTGCCGGTGCGACGGACATCGGCGCCGTCAAGCAGTGCACCAAAGCGGCAACCGGCTGCGGCGGGTGCAGCGCGCTGGTGAAGCAGGTGATGGAGTGCCAGCTGGCCGAGCAGGGCGTGGAGGTGAAAAAGGATATCTGCGAACACTTCCCGTACTCGCGCCAGGAGATTTACCACCTGGTGCGCGTCAACCATATTCGCACCTTCGACCAGCTGATTAGCCGCTACGGGCAGGGGCACGGGTGTGAGATCTGCAAGCCGCTGGTGGGCTCAGTACTGGCCTCCTGCTGGAATGAATACCTGCTGAAACCGTCACACCTGCCGCTGCAGGACACCAACGACCGCTACTTTGCCAACATCCAGAAGGACGGCACTTACTCCATCGTGCCGCGGATGCCCGCAGGGGAAGTGACGGCAGACGGGCTAATTGCTATCGGTCAGATTGCCAAACGCTACAACCTGTACAGCAAAATCACCGGCGGCCAGCGTATCGACCTTTTCGGCGCCACCCTTGATCAACTGCCGGCGATCTGGCAGGTGCTGGTGGAGGCCGGGTTTGAAACCGGGCACGCTTACGGCAAATCCCTGCGCACGGTGAAATCCTGCGTCGGGTCGACGTGGTGTCGCTACGGCGTGCAGGACTCCACCAGCCTCGCGGTCAGGCTGGAGCACCGCTACAAAGGCCTGCGCGCGCCGCACAAAATCAAAATGGCCGTCTCAGGCTGTACCCGCGAATGCGCAGAGGCGCAGAGTAAAGACGTCGGGGTCATCGCCACGGACAAAGGCTGGAACCTCTATCTGTGCGGCAACGGCGGTATGAAGCCGCGCCACGCGGATCTCTTTGCCAGCGATCTTGATGATGAAACGCTGATCCGCACCGTCGATCGCTTCCTGATGTTTTACATCCGCACGGCGGATCGCCTGCAGCGCACCAGCACCTGGATGGACAACCTGGAAGGCGGTCTCGACTACCTGCGGGAGGTGATTCTCGACGACAGCCTGGGCATTGCTCACGAGCTGGAGCAGGAGATGGCCCGGGTGGTGGAAACCTACCAGTGTGAATGGCAGACCACGCTTAACGATCCCAACCGCCTGGCGCTGTTCCGCAGCGCCGTGAACGACACCGCCGCGGAGAACAACAAGCGCTGGCAGGAAATTTGCGGCATCGACGACATCCCGGAGCAGGCGGGCATTGGCGCGCGGCTTGGGCGTAAGCCAATTGCGCTGTTCCGCTTTGGTGAGTTCGTCTATGCCCTCGACGATCGGGAGCCGGGCAGCAGTGCGAACGTGCTCTCCCGCGGCATTCTTGGCGATGCGGCGGGCGAGCCGGTGGTGATTTCGCCGCTCTACAAACAGCGTATTCGCCTGCGCGACGGCTGTCAGGTGGATAACGGCGAACCTGCGGTTCGTGCCTGGCCGGTGAAAATTGAAGACGGCAAAGTGTGGGTTGGCAACGATGCCCTGGTGTTGCGCGCGGAGGCCTCATGATGGAAACCCGGACAACGTGCCCCTACTGTGGGGTCGGCTGCGGCGTGGTCGCCCGCGTGGAAGGTGAAACGGTAAGCGTTCGGGGGGATGAAAGCCATCCTGCGAATTTTGGCCGCCTGTGCGTGAAGGGATCGGCCCTGGGAGAAACGACGGGTCTGCAGGGGCGGTTGCTGCACCCCGTGGTTGACGGTGTTGAAGGGGACTGGACGCAGGCGCT
This sequence comes from Enterobacter sp. HSTU-ASh6, assembly GCF_026319105.1. Lineage (NCBI taxonomy): Bacteria > Pseudomonadati > Pseudomonadota > Gammaproteobacteria > Enterobacterales > Enterobacteriaceae > Enterobacter > Enterobacter sp. HSTU-ASh6. Next base: position 61,745 of record NZ_WSPD01000015.1, read on the forward strand.
GGGCGCGGCTGGCGAGCGGTTGCGGGCGATCATCGACACCTGGGGGCCGCAGGCGGTGGCCTTTTACGCCTCCGGGCAATTGCTCACGGAGGATTACTACGCCGCCAATAAGTTGATGAAGGGGTTTATCGGCGCGGCGAACATCGATACCAACTCCCGGCTCTGTATGTCGTCGGCAGTGGTGGGCTATAAACGCGCCTTCGGTGAAGACGTCGTGCCGTGCAATTACGAGGATGTGGAAAACAGTGACCTGGTGGTGCTGGTTGGCTCAAACGCGGCCTGGACGCATCCGGTGCTGTACCAGCGGCTGGTGCAGGCGCGGCACGCCAGTCCCGAGATGAAAGTGGTGGTCATTGACCCGCGCAGAACCGCCACCTGTGATATTGCCGACCTGCATCTGGCGCTCGCCCCCGGGAGCGACGCCGGGCTGTTTGTCGGTCTGCTGGATGTGATTCAGGGTACGGACGCGTGGCCGGTATCCCGCGTGGCGGCGTTTTGCGGCCTCACGCCGCAGGAGATTGCCACCTTTTACGACTGGTTTATGACGGCGCCCCGGGTCATCACGCTCTACACCATGGGGATCAACCAGTCTTCCAGCGGCAGCGACAAATGCAGCGCCATCATTAACGTTCATCTTGCCAGCGGGAAATTTAACCGTCCGGGCTGCGGCCCGTTCTCGCTTACCGGCCAGCCAAACGCGATGGGCGGAAGGGAAGTGGGCGGGCTGGCGAATCAACTGGCGGCGCACATGAACTTCGAGCCGGACGATCTTTCGCGGGTGGCGCGTTTCTGGGGAACGGAGCGGCTGGCGCAAACTCCGGGTCTGATGGCGGTAGAGCTGTTTGACGCCATCGCCCGCGGCGAGGTGAAAGCGGTGTGGATCATGGGCACCAACCCTGCCGTCTCGCTGCCGGACAGCCACGTGGTGTGCCAGGCGCTGGCGAACTGTCCGCTGGTGATTGTCTCTGAGGTGATGAGAGATACCGACACCAGCCGCTTCGCCCATATTCGCTTTCCGGCGCTGGGCTGGGGAGAAAAAGAGGGAACGGTGACGAACTCGGAGCGGCGTATTTCCCGCCAGCGCGCGTTTCTGCCAGCGCCGGGCGAAGCGAAGCCGGACTGGTGGATTGTCGCGCAGGTGGCGAAACAACTGGGGCACGGTGACGCCTTTGCCTGGCAGCATCCCCACGAGATTTTTTGCGAGCATGCGGCGCTGACGGCCTTTGAAAATGACGGCGCGCGGGCGTTAAACCTTCACGATCTGGCTACGCTGACCCGTGATGCGTGGGATCAGCTTGAGCCTTATCAGTGGCCGACGGGGGATTTTCCGCGCCGGAACATCGTTCCGGTTACCCCTCAGCCGCACGGTGCGACGGTCAGCGCATTCTACCCGCTGATCCTTAACACCGGGCGCATTCGCGACCAGTGGCACACCATGACCCGCACGGGATATGTGGCCAGACTGATGCAGCATATCGCCGAACCGTTTGTTGAGGTTTGCCCTGCAGACGCCGCTCGGTTCTCCCTGTGCGACGGCCAGCTGGCGCGCATCAGCTCGCCGCGCGGCGTGATGGTGGCCCGAGTGTGCGTCCGAGACGGTCAGCGGGAAGGTGAGGTTTTTGCCCCGATGCACTGGAACGCGCAGTTTTCCCGTCAGGGAAAGGTGAATGCGCTGGTGGAAGGGCGCTGCGATCCGGTTTCGGGCCAGCCGGAGAGTAAACAAACCGCCGTCAGGATCATGCCCTGGCAGCCCGCCTGGCAGGGAGAACTGTATGCCCGTGCGCTACCGGAGCTGCCGCCATCGGCGCACGGGTGGCGTAAAGCCTCACGCCTGACGGTGGCGGGGGATACGCCGCTGTTCTCCTGGGTCGCGGATTACGCCCGCGCCCGCGGCTGGCAGTTGCAGACTGCGCAAACGGATGCACGCAGCAGCGTACTGGCCTGGCATGAAGGCCAGCTGATGCTCGGGTTCTGGGAAGGTACCGCGTTACCGGCGCTGGCGCATACGGTCATCGAGGCCGCTTTTCAGTCCCCACCCCTGACGCCTGCTGCGCGCCATGCGCTGCTGAACGGGCAGGGCGTGGGGAAGCACCGCGATCCGGGGCGCATTATCTGCACCTGTTTCAGCGTTGGGGAAAATACGATACGGGAGGCGATTGCCGGAGGCTGTGATTCCGTCAGCGCGCTGGGGGCGAAGCTGCGCTGTGGTACTAACTGCGGTTCGTGCGTGCCGGAGCTGAAAGGGCTGTGTGGATAGGGTGTAAGGGCGACAATCTGTTTCAGGATAATCCTGAAATGTCCGCCAGGACTGCATTTCAGGGCTTATCGCGTTAACATAATAAGAGTTTATTCATAAACACAGGTTCTTATTGACGACGCTGATGGCTGTACCGTCCCGCTTTCGTTTGCTGTTTTTACTCTCCTTTCTTACGGTCGGAGCCGTTCACGGTGCGCCGAATTCCTTTATGCATCAGGCTCTGAATCCCTTTGATAATAACGGGGACAGTTTGCCCGACCTCGGTATGGCGACGCCCACAGGAGAGGGGGAAAAACACCTGGCCGAAATGGCGAAAGCCTTTGGCGAAGCCAGTATGACCGACAACGGCCTGACAACCGGCGAGCAGGCACGTCAGTTTGCCTTTGGTCAGGTGCGCGACGCGGTGAGCGGCGAAGTGAACCAGCAGATTGAGTCCTGGCTGTCGCCCTGGGGGAACGCCAGCGTGAACGTGCTGGTGGATAACGAGGGCAAATTCAACGGCAGCAGCGGGAGCTGGTTTATCCCCTGGAACGATAACAACCGCTACCTGAGCTGGAGCCAGCTTGGCCTGACGCAGCAGACGGATGGTCTGGTCAGTAACGCCGGCATCGGGCAGCGCTGGATCGCCGGGAAATGGCTGCTGGGCTATAACACCTTTTACGATAATCTGCTGGATGAAAACCTGCAGCGTGCCGGGCTGGGCGCGGAAGTGTGGGGGGAAAATCTGCACCTGTCGGCGAACTATTATCAGCCCTTTGCCAGCTGGCGTGAGCGCTCGGACATTCAGGAGCAGCGCATGGCGCGCGGATATGACGTGACGGCCAACGCCTGGCTGCCGTGGTTCCATCACCTGAATACCAGCCTCAGCGTTGAGCAATATTTTGGTGATAACGTCGACCTGTTCAATAGCGGCACCGGCTATCACAACCCGGTGGCAGTCAACCTGGGACTTAACTATACCCCCGTTCCGCTGGTGACGTTGACCGCCGCGCATAAGCAGGGTGAGAGTGGCGAGAGCCAGAATAACCTCGGGCTGAAGCTCAACTACCGCTTTGGCGTGCCGCTGGCCAAACAGCTTTCAGCCAGTGAAGTCGCCGCCACGCGCTCCCTGCGCGGAAGCCGCTATGATTCGCCGGAGCGCAACAGCCTGCCGGTGATTGAGTTCCGCCATCGCAAAACGCTGTCCGTCTGGCTGGCCACGCCGCCGTGGGATCTGAAAGGGGGCGAAACCGTCATGCTGAAGCTGCAGATTCGCAGCACGCACGGCATCCGCCAGATCCACTGGCAGGGGGATACGCAGGCGTTGAGTCTGACATCGCCGGCTAAAAGCAACAGCAGCGACGGCTGGAGCGTGATCATGCCTGCCTGGGATGACCGGGAAGGGGCGTCAAACCGCTGGCACCTGTCGGCGGTTGTGGAAGATGAGAAAGGCCAGCGCGTCTCGTCTAATGAAATCACGCTGACCGTGGTGCAACCGCTGGTCGCATTGCCTGACGACGACCCGCGCTGGAAGCTGCTGCCGGATGAATAACCCTTAAAAAATGCGTTCCTGGTGAACCCATACCGCGGCTTCCACGCGCGATTTTAGCTTCATTTTCTTCAGCATATGCTTCACATGCACTTTGACCGTGCTTTCGGTGATATCCAGGCGGCGGGCGATCATTTTGTTCGGCAGCCCCTGGGCAATGAGCTTGAGAATATCGCGCTCGCGCGGGGTTAACTGGCTGACGTCACGGTCCGAGGTGGCGCGGTTTGCCCGCAGGCTGGCGGCGAGGACCGGCGTTAAGGCTTCGCTGAGCACCATCTCGCCCGCCGCCGCCTGCTGCAGTGCCTTAAGCAGATCTTCCGGCTCCATATCTTTCAGCAGATAGCCATCCGCCCCGCGCTTGAGCGCCGTGACCACATCCTCTTCGTGGTTCGACACGCTAAAGACGACAATGCGCCCGGAGAGCGATTTTTCCCGCAGCTTGTCGAGGGTTTCCAGACCGTTCATGCCCGGCATATTCAGATCGAGCAGGATCAGATCGGGATCGAGGGATTCGGCAAGCTCAATGCCCTGTTCGCCGTTGCTGGCTTCGCCGACCACGGTGATATCGGGTGCCATGCTGACCAGCTGTTTCACGCCAGTACGCAGCATCGGATGGTCGTCGATCAGCAGGATGGATGCCGGTTCCTGATTAGTCATGGGTATCTCCTTGAGCAATTGTGAGCGGTTTCTCGGGAATAAAGGTGACGACAACTTCCGTGCCACCCGTCTCTCTCCGGCGAACCTGGCAATCACCGCGCAGGCTTTGGGCGCGGTCTCGCATAATAATTAAACCATAGTGGTTCGTGCGTTCGGCATTTTCCGGCACGCCGCGGCCGTTGTCGTGAACCGTCAGCTTCACCTGATTGTTGTGCTGGCTGACGGTGACCGTTACCGCCGTCGCGCCGGCATGCTTAAGCACGTTGCTCAGCGCTTCGCGGGCGATCTGCAGTAAATGGATGGCCTGATGGGAGGGGACAAACCGCGGCGGCAGCTGGTAATCCAGCTTCACCGGGAACCCCAGCCGGGCGCTAAATTCGTGACAGCTGGCTTCCAGCGCCGGGCGCAGGCCCGGCTCGGTCAGCTGCAGACGGAAGGTGGTCAGCAGCTCGCGAAGCTGGATCCAGGAGGTATTCAGCTCGTTGCGGATCTGGCTCAGCAGCTGCTTGTTGCTTTCCGGCATCTCAGCATCCTGCATCTGCAGGCAACTGACCTGCATTTTCATACAGGAGAGCGACTGGGCGATGGAGTCGTGCAGTTCGCGGGCGATGGTCGCGCGCTCTTCCATGACGATCAGCTGCTGCTGTTTTTCCTGATGCCTGTCGAGCGCCAGCGTGGCCGTTAACTGTTCCACCAGCGTATCCACCAGCTGCTGCTGGTCGTGGCTCAGGTGGCGTCCGGTTGGCAGGGTGGCCAGCAGAATGCCGTACTGGGTGTGGCTGTCCGTCAGACGCCACTTCAGGGTGGTGCCGCCGGAGGTCAGCGGCGGCAGGCCGCGAGGGCAAAGATGGCAGCCTTTGTCATCGCAGGACATATCCGACTGACAGGTAAATTCCTGATGGTTCTCTTCGTCTTCCACATCGTAGACCCGCAGCTCCAGGTCGCGCAGCAGGGTCAGATTTTGCAAACCGTTCAGCACCGGCGAGAGACGTTCGCATAACGGCACCTGCATGTGCAGGCGGCGGTTGGCCTGCCACAGGAAGGAGAGGATCTCGTTTTTCTGCTCAAGGCCCGCCGTTTTTTCCTGCACGCGCTGTTCCAGCACCGCGTAGCTCTCGGAAAGCTCTGCCGACATGGTGTTGAGCGCCTGGCCGAGCATCGCCATCTCGTTGCGTCCGCTGATGTGCGTGCGCTGGGTGAAATCGCGCGCGGTGACCGCGCGGGCCATCGCCAGCAGCTGTTTCCAGGGATTCAACAGCCGGGCGCGAAGCCAGACGATAGTGAAGATCAGCAGCAGCCCCATAAACAGCGCCATTGCCCGGTGCACCATTACCACCCGGTCGATGCGTAGTTCGGTGGTCTGGTCGAACGCGGAGACCAGCGCGTCAATGCGTGTAACGAACCCCGCCACGTCCTGGGCTACCGCCTCTGTACTGTGCGCCTGTTTCAGGCCCGGCTGCAGTTGGGTGTGCCAGTACCCCTGAAGGGCTTTAAGCTGGGATTGTTGACCGGCGCGAATGGCGGCATTTCCCAGCTCGGGGCTGAACGCGGTGCGCTCCATTTCATCAATTAAGGGCCGATCGGCCTGCGTCAGGGGAACCGATGCCAGCAGGCGATAACTCTGCATGCGTAGTGAGCCTGCCTCATTAATGGCATGCGCATTACCCTGTACCCCCTGTACCAGCCAGCCGGAGATCGCCATGCCGGTCACGCCAATGGCGGTGGACAGCAAAACAATCAGGGCGAGCTGATTCACGAGCGTCAGCGGAGATAAACATCTTTTTAACATAGAGTTGGCGTGCTCCTGACGTGGCCTGCTTGCAGGAATGGCGCTATTCTGGTGCATACCCTGGAGTATACCCATACCAATAAAGGATTACCCCTAAATTGCCAACGGAGTAGGGGGCAGAACGCGGGGGTGGCAGGAACGCGTCAGCGCCGTGAAAAACCACGTCTTTTTTGTCGAATTAGCCTACTCACTAAGGATAAGCCCTTTTTTTGTGCCGCAAATCCTCCCACTTTTCCTTTGATTTATATCAACTTACCGCCGCTCTAAAACCCTAATGTTTGCAGCATCATTCGAGAATCAGAGGTGTCTATGAGTCACTCATCCGCTCCCGAAAGGGAAAGTGGTGCCGTTATTACAGACTGGCGTCCAGAGGATCCGGCGTTCTGGCAACAGCGCGGCCATCGTGTTGCAAGCCGGAATCTGTGGATTTCCGTTCCGTGCTTGCTGTTAGCGTTTTGCGTATGGATGTTGTTTAGTGCAGTGGCGGTCAACCTGCCGAAAGTTGGGTTTACGTTTACGACCGATCAGCTGTTTATGTTGACGGCGTTACCGTCGCTGTCGGGTGCGCTGCTGCGTGTCCCTTACGCGTTTATGGTACCGGTCTTTGGCGGTCGTCGCTGGACGGCGTTCAGCACGGGCATCATGATCGTTCCTTGCGTCTGGCTCGGCTTCGCGGTGCAGGATACCTCCACGCCGTTCAGCGTGTTCGTGATTATCTCTCTGCTGTGCGGCTTTGCCGGGGCGAACTTCGCCTCCAGTATGGCAAACATCAGCTTCTTCTTCCCGAAAGCGAAGCAGGGCGGTGCGCTGGGCATTAACGGCGGTCTGGGGAATATGGGTGTCAGCGTGATGCAGCTGATTGCGCCGCTGGCGATTTCGGTTTCCATTTTTGCGGCCTTTGGCGGCGGTGGCGTTGAGCAGGCGGATGGTTCATCCCTGTACCTGCAAAATGCGGCCTGGATTTGGGTGCCGTTCCTGGTGGTGTTCACCCTTGCAGCCTGGTTCTTTATGAATGACCTGTCCGCGTCGAAAGCGTCGCTGAGCGAACAGCTGCCGGTGCTGAAGCGTGGGCACCTGTGGGTGATGGCGCTGCTGTATCTGGCCACCTTCGGTTCGTTTATCGGTTTCTCTGCGGGCTTCGCCATGCTGTCGAAAACGCAGTTCCCGGAAATTCAGATCCTGCACTTTGCCTTCTTCGGGCCGTTTATTGGTGCCCTGGCGCGTTCCGTTGGCGGCATGATCTCTGACCGTCTCGGCGGGACGCGCGTAACGCTGGTTAACTTCGTCGTGATGGCGGTCTTCTGTGCGCTGCTGTTCCTGACGCTGCCGGCAGACGGACAGGGCGGTAACTTCATCGCTTTCTTCGGGGTGTTTATGGTGCTGTTCCTGACGGCCGGGCTGGGGAGTGCGTCCACCTTCCAGATGATCTCCGTGATCTTCCGTAAGCTGACCATGGATCGCGTGAAGGCGCAGGGGGGAAGCGAAGAGCAGGCCATGCGTGAAGCGGCGACCGATACGGCGGCGGCACTGGGCTTTATCTCTGCGATTGGCGCGATCGGCGGCTTCTTTATCCCGAAAGCGTTTGGTATTTCGCTGGAGCTGACCGGCTCTCCGGCGGGCGCAATGAAAGTTTTCCTTGTCTTCTATATCGCCTGCGTCGTGATCACGTGGCTGGTATATGGGCGTAATACTAAGAAAAAATAAGTAAGTGTGATTATCCGTTTACGCGGCCTTCGGGTCGCGTTTTTTTTGCTGATAATTAGTTACAACATACTGAAAGAGGCGCAGAGGAAACCAGCGGGTAACACTGTGATCGCCATCGCTTTACAGGGGGGTCTACCCCTTAATACCTGAGATGTTAACGAGCGCCCTGTTTTGTGTACGGTAGAAAACAAATAATCTTATATATCAATAGGATGATAGATTTCAAAAAATACCGCTTTGGTGGTATTCAGCGTAACCCCACCCCGGAAAGTCCCGCGTCGTCTTGATCGTTATCAATTCTCCCCCTCTTTCAGGGCGTTACCTTCGCTGCAAATCAGCAATGTCGATTTAGAGAGCCACAGGCTCCACACAGGAGATACCCGATGAGCAAATTTTTGGACCGGTTTCGCTACTTCAAACAGAAGGGCGAAACTTTTGCCGATGGGCACGGCCAGGTTCTGGATACCAACCGGGACTGGGAAGACGGTTACCGCCAGCGCTGGCAGCATGACAAAGTCGTCCGTTCAACCCACGGCGTGAACTGTACTGGCTCATGTAGCTGGAAGATTTTCGTTAAAAACGGTCTGGTGACCTGGGAAATGCAGCAGACCGACTATCCGCGTACCCGTCCGGATATGCCAAACCACGAACCGCGCGGCTGCCCGCGTGGCGCCAGCTACTCCTGGTATCTCTACAGCGCGAACCGCCTCAAATACCCGCTGATGCGCAAGCGCCTGATGAAAATGTGGCGCGAAGCGAAGGTACAGCACAGCGATCCGGTTGATGCCTGGGCCTCCATTATTGAAGATGCGGACAAAGCGAAAAGCTTTAAGCAGGCCCGCGGCCGCGGTGGCTTTGTGCGTTCTTCCTGGAAAGAGGTCAACGAGCTGATTGCCGCTTCCAACGTCTACACCGTTAAAACCTACGGTCCTGACCGCGTGGCGGGCTTCTCGCCGATCCCGGCGATGTCGATGGTCTCTTATGCCTCCGGCGCGCGCTATCTCTCCTTAATCGGCGGCACCTGCCTGAGCTTCTACGACTGGTACTGCGACCTGCCGCCAGCCTCTCCGCAGACCTGGGGCGAGCAGACCGACGTGCCGGAATCCGCGGACTGGTACAACTCCAGCTACATCATCGCCTGGGGCTCTAACGTGCCGCAGACCCGTACGCCGGATGCGCACTTCTTTACCGAAGTGCGTTACAAAGGCACCAAAACCGTGGCGGTAACCCCGGACTACGCCGAAATCGCCAAGCTGTGCGACCTGTGGCTGGCACCGAAGCAGGGTACCGATGCCGCGATGGCGATGGCGATGGGCCACGTCATGCTGCGCGAGTTCCACCTGGATAAGCCTAGCCAGTACTTCACCGACTACGTCCGCCGCTACACCGACATGCCGATGCTGGTGATGCTGGAAGAACGTGACGGGTACTACGCCGCGGGCCGCACCCTGCGCGCCGCCGATCTGGTGGATGCGCTGGGTCAGGAAAATAACCCTGAGTGGAAAACCGTCGCGTACAACAGCAACGGCGAGCTGGTGGCGCCAAACGGCTCTATCGGCTTCCGCTGGGGCGAGAAGGGCAAGTGGAACCTTGAGCAGCGTAACGGCACGACGGGCGAAGAGACGGAACTGCGTCTGAGCATGCTGGGTAGCCAGGACGAGATCGCCGAGGTCGGCTTCCCGTACTTCGGCGGCGAAGGTTCCGAACATTTCAACAAGGTTGAGCTGCAGAACGTCCTGATGCATAAGCTGCCGGTGAAACGCCTGCAGCTGGCCGACGGCTCTACCGCGCTGGTCACTACCGTTTATGACCTGACCATGGCGAACTACGGCCTGGAGCGTGGTCTGAACGATGAAAACTGTGCGACCAGCTATGACGACGTGAAAGCCTACACCCCGGCATGGGCGGAACAGATCACCGGCGTACCTCGCGCGCAGATCGTGCGTATCGCCCGTGAGTTCGCTGAAAACGCCGACAAGACCCATGGCCGTTCGATGATCATCGTCGGTGCGGGTCTGAACCACTGGTATCACCTGGATATGAACTACCGTGGTCTGATCAACATGCTGATTTTCTGCGGCTGTGTCGGTCAGAGCGGCGGCGGCTGGGCGCATTACGTAGGCCAGGAAAAACTGCGTCCGCAGACTGGCTGGCAGCCGCTGGCGTTTGCCCTCGACTGGCAGCGCCCGGCACGCCATATGAACAGCACCTCTTACTTCTATAACCACTCCAGCCAGTGGCGCTACGAAACGGTCACCGCCCAGGAGCTGCTGTCGCCGATGGCGGATAAATCCCGCTACAGCGGCCACCTGATTGACTTCAACGTGCGTGCTGAGCGCATGGGCTGGCTGCCGTCTGCACCTCAGCTGGGCACCAACCCGCTGCGCATCGCGGAAGAGGCGAAGAAGGCGGGGATGTCGCCGGTGGATTACACCGTGAAATCACTGAAGGATGGCTCAATCCGTTTCGCGGCAGAACAGCCGGAAAACGGGAAAAACCATCCGCGTAACCTGTTTATCTGGCGCTCCAACCTGCTGGGCTCGTCCGGTAAAGGTCACGAGTACATGCTGAAATACCTGCTGGGTACTGAAAACGGCATTCAGGGGAAAGATCTCGGCAAGCAGGGCGGCGTGAAGCCGGAAGAGGTGGAGTGGAAAGACAATGGTCTCGACGGCAAGCTGGATCTGGTGGTGACCCTCGACTTCCGTCTCTCCAGTACCTGCCTGTACTCCGACATCGTGCTGCCAACCGCGACCTGGTACGAAAAAGACGACATGAATACCTCGGATATGCATCCGTTTATTCATCCGCTGTCTGCGGCCGTTGACCCGGCGTGGGAATCGAAAAGCGACTGGGATATCTACAAGGACATCGCGAAGAAATTCTCTGAGGTCTGCGTAGGGCACCTCGGCAAAGAGACCGACGTGGTGACGCTGCCAATCCAGCACGACTCCGCTGCCGAACTGGCTCAACCGCTGGACGTGAAGGACTGGAAAAAAGGCGAGTGCGATCTGATCCCGGGCGTGACTGCGCCGCACATTATTCCGGTTGAACGTGATTACCCGGCAACGTACGAACGCTTTACCTCTATCGGCCCGCTGATGGAGAAAATCGGTAACGGCGGGAAAGGGATTGCCTGGAACACCCAGAGCGAAATGGATCTGCTGCGCAAGCTTAACTACACCAAAGCGGACGGCCCGGCGAAAGGTCAGCCCTGCCTTAACACGGCGATTGATGCCGCAGAGATGATCCTGACCCTGGCACCGGAAACCAACGGCCACGTCGCGGTGAAAGCCTGGGCCGCGCTGAGTGAGTTTACCGGTCGCGACCATACGCACCTGGCGAAGAATAAAGAGGAAGAGAAAATCCGCTTCCGCGATATTCAGGCGCAGCCGCGCAAGATTATCTCCAGCCCGACCTGGTCTGGCCTCGAAGATGAGCATGTCTCTTACAACGCTGGCTACACCAACGTTCACGAGCTGATCCCATGGCGCACCCTCTCCGGTCGTCAGTCGCTGTATCAGGATCACCAGTGGATGCGCGACTTCGGTGAAAGCCTGCTGGTTTACCGTCCGCCAATCGACACCCGCTCCGTGAAAACCGTAATGGGTGCGAAATCGAACGGTAACCCGGAGAAGGCGCTGAACTTCCTGACGCCGCACCAGAAGTGGGGGATCCACTCCACCTACAGCGACAACCTGCTGATGCTGACCCTGTCGCGCGGTGGTCCGATTGTCTGGATGAGCGAAACGGACGCCAAAGATCTGGGTATCGAAGATAACGACTGGATCGAAGTGTTCAACAGTAACGGTGCCCTGACGGCGCGGGCGGTGGTGAGCCAGCGCGTACCGGCCGGGATGACCATGATGTACCACGCGCAGGAGCGTATCGTGAACCTGCCGGGGTCAGAGATCACCGAGCAGCGCGGCGGGATCCACAACTCCGTGACCCGTATTACGCCGAAACCGACCCATATGATCGGTGGCTATGCCCAGCTGGCCTACGGCTTTAACTACTACGGTACCGTAGGTTCGAACCGCGATGAGTTCGTGGTGGTACGTAAGATGAAGAATATTAACTGGTTAGACGGCGAAGGTAATGACCAGGTACAGGAGAGCGTAAAATGAAAATTCGTTCACAAGTCGGCATGGTGCTGAATCTGGATAAATGCATCGGCTGTCATACCTGCTCGGTCACCTGTAAAAACGTCTGGACCAGCCGTGAAGGTATGGAGTATGCCTGGTTCAACAACGTGGAAAGTAAGCCGGGCACCGGCTTCCCGACCGACTGGGAAAACCAGGAGAAGTGGAAGGGCGGCTGGATCCGCAAAATCAACGGTAAGCTGCAGCCGCGCATGGGTAACCGCGCTTTGCTTCTGGGAAAAATCTTCGCTAACCCGCATCTGCCGGGCATTGAGGATTATTACGAGCCGTTTGACTACGACTATCAGAACCTGCATAACGCGCCGGAAAGCAAACACCAGCCGATCGCCCGTCCTCGCTCGCTGATCACCGGCCAGCGCATGGACAAAATTACCAGCGGTCCAAACTGGGAAGAGATCCTGGGCGGCGAGTTCGAAAAACGCGCCAAAGACCAGAATTTCGAGAACATGCAGAAGGCGATGTACGGCCAGTTCGAAAACACCTTCATGATGTATCTGCCGCGCCTGTGCGAGCACTGCCTCAACCCGGCGTGCGTGGCGACCTGCCCGAGCGGTGCCATCTACAAGCGTGAAGAAGACGGCATTGTCCTTATCGACCAGGACAAGTGCCGCGGCTGGCGGATGTGCATCACCGGCTGCCCGTACAAAAAAATCTACTTCAACTGGAAGAGCGGCAAGTCTGAGAAGTGCATCTTCTGCTACCCGCGTATTGAAGCCGGTATGCCGACCGTTTGCTCCGAGAGCTGCGTAGGCCGTATCCGCTACCTCGGCGTGCTGCTGTACGACGCGGACGCAATTGAAAACGCTGCCAGCACCGAGCACGAGAAAGATCTCTATCAGCGTCAGCTGGACGTGTTCCTCGACCCGAACGATCCGAAGGTGATTGAGCAGGCGCTGAAGGACGGCATTCCGCAGAGCGTGATTGACGCCGCGCAGCAGTCTCCGGTGTACAAAATGGCGATGGACTGGAAACTGGCCCTGCCGCTGCACCCGGAATACCGCACGCTGCCGATGGTCTGGTACGTGCCGCCTCTGTCGCCGATTCAGTCAGCCGCGGATGCGGGTGAGCTGGGCAGTAACGGCATTCTGCCGGACGTGGAAAGCCTGCGTATCCCGGTTCAGTATCTGGCAAACCTGCTGACCGCAGGCGATACCCAGCCGGTACTGCTGGCGCTGAAACGTATGCTGGCGATGCGCCACTTCAAACGTGCCGAAACCGTGGACGGCGTGACCGATACCCGCGCGCTGGAAGAGGTCGGTCTGACCGAAGCGCAGGCGCAGGAGATGTACCGCTACCTGGCGATTGCCAACTACGAAGATCGTTTCGTGGTGCCGAGCAGCCACCGTGAACTGGCCCGCGAAGCCTTCCCGGAGAAAAATGGCTGTGGCTTTACCTTTGGCGACGGCTGCTACGGGTCAGACAGCAAATTCAATCTGTTCAACAGCCGCCGCATCGACGCCATGGATGTGACCAGTAAAACGGAGCCGCACTCATGATTGAACTCGTCATTGTTTCGCGACTGCTGGAGTACCCGGATGCTGCACTGGTGCAGCATCAGCAGGAGCTGTTTGATGCACTCGCGTCTTCCGAAAACCTGGATAAAGAGGATGCCCAGCGGCTTGGGGTTTTCCTCCGCGACCTGTTAGCGCGCGATCTTCTCGATGCGCAGGCGGACTACAGCCAGCTGTTTGACCGCGGGCGGGCAACCTCGCTGCTGCTGTTTGAACATGTTCACGGTGAGTCCCGCGACCGCGGTCAGGCGATGGTTGACCTGATGGCGCAGTACGAGCAGCACGGCCTGCAGCTCGACAGCCGCGAGCTGCCGGACCATCTGCCGCTCTATCTGGAGTATCTGGCGCAGCTGCCGAAAGAGGAGGCGCTGGGGGGGCTGCAGGACATCGCGCCGATCCTGGCGCTGCTCGGCGCGCGGCTTCAGCAGCGCGAGAGCCGCTACGCGGTGCTGTTCGACCTGCTGGTGAAGCTGGCCAACGCGTCGGTCGACAGTGAAAAAGTGGCGGAGAAAATCGCCGATGAAGCCCGGGACGATACCCCGCAGGCGCTGGATGCCGTCTGGGAGGAAGAACAAGTGAAATTCTTTGCTGACCAGAGCTGTGGCGAGTCTGAAATCTCTGCTCACCAGCGTCGTTTTGCCGGTGCCGTTGCCCCGCAATATTTGAATATCTCTAACGGAGGACAGCAATAATGCACTTCCTGAATATGTTCTTCTTTGATATCTACCCGTATATCGCGGGCACCGTGTTCCTGGTGGGAAGTTGGCTGCGTTATGACTACGGCCAGTATACCTGGCGCGCTGGCTCCAGCCAGATGCTGGATCGTAAAGGGATGCATGTGGCCTCTAACCTGTTCCACATCGGTATTCTGGGCATTTTTGCCGGCCACTTCCTCGGCATGCTGACGCCGCACTGGATGTACGAAGCGTGGCTGCCCATTGAGGTGAAGCAGAAGATGGCGATGATCGCCGGTGGGGCCTGCGGGGTGATGACCCTGGTGGGGGGCCTGCTGTTGTTGAAACGTCGTCTGTTCAGCCCCCCCGTGCGGGCAACCACCACCGGGGCGGACATCCTGATCCTTTCCCTTTTGATGGTACAGTGCGCGCTGGGTCTGCTGACCATTCCGTTCTCGGCGCAGCATATGGACGGCAGTGAAATGATGAAGCTGGTGGGCTGGGCGCAGTCTGTGGTGACTTTCCACGGTGGTGCATCTGAACATCTGGACGGCGTGGCGTTTATCTTCCGCGTTCACCTGGTGCTGGGGATGACGCTGTTTGTGTTATTCCCGTTCTCTCGCCTGGTGCACATCTGGAGCGCGCCGGTGGAATACCTGACGCGCAAATACCAGATTGTACGCGCCCGTCGCTAATTTGCCGTTTTGATACCAACCCCGCACTCGCGGGGTTTTTTTTCGCCCCAGCCCAGGTTGTTGCCCGCTGCAGCAAACAGGATCAGCGCGCCGCCCGCCAGTTGCGTCAGGTTGAGCGAGTGTCCGAATACCAGATTATCAACAACGATCGCCACTACCGGATAGATAAACGACAGCGAGCCGGTAATGGGCGTCGGCAGCTTCTGAATCGCACTGTAGAGCAGTTGATACATAATGCCGGTATGGACAATGCCCAGCGTCAGCAAGATCGGCCAGGGGAAATCGGCGGAAAATGACGGCATGCGGGCAAACGGCAGAAGCATGACGACGCCCGTCAGCACCTGGATGAAGGCAATGTGCTGCGGCGCAACCGATCGCAGCTTGCGGGCAATGATGGCTGTTACCGCATAGAAGAAGGCTGCGGCCATTGCCAGCCCGATCCCGGCGAGCCAGTCGGCGCCCTGTGCGCTGGTCAACTCACTGGAGAGCAAAATGACCACGCCGCCAAAGGCGAGCACCAGCCAGCCCCATTTCACCATGCTGACACGCTCGCCGAAAAGCATCCCCATCAGTACCAGCATAAACGGCTGGGTGTTATACACCACGGTCGAAAGACCAATCGAGATCCGTTCATAGGCGGCGAAGAGCAGCAGCCAGTTCACCACTAATGCCGCTCCGCCGAGGATCGCCAGCAGCAGCGTCGTGCGGGTGAGGGGGCTAAACGGCTTTCGACTCATGCGAATAAAAATGAACAGTGCCAGTGCCCCTATCAGGCAGCGCCAGAACACCACTTCCGTTACCGGCAGACCGGATAGTAAAACAAACGCGCCAATTGAGCCGGAAATTAACATCGCCAGGCTCATTTGCCAGACGCCTTTATGGAAATCACGCATCATCCACCTCCTGATTGATGACGTTATTGTCGAAAATGGCTGTCGTGTTTTACAGGGGTGATATAAGGTTGAAGAGCTGAATGACTTTTTAAAATTAGGTGAAAACGATGGAATGCCTTCTTGATGATATCGACCGACAAATCTTAGCCTGTCTGGTTGAGGATGCGCGTATGTCCCTGAAGGTGCTCAGCGGGCGTATCGGGCTGACGTCACCCAGCACGGCAGAGCGCCTGAAAAGGCTGGAAGAGCGCGGTGTGATTCAGGGGTATGGCGCGCGGGTGAACCTGGCGGCGTTGGGGTATACGCTGCAGGCGCTGGTGCGCGTACGGCCACTGCCGGGGCTGTTGCATAAAGTGGATAAGTACATCCAGGCAATGCCGGAGTGTATTGAGAGCGACAAAGTGACCGGGGAGGACTGCTTTGTTATCCGGCTGGTGGTGCGGTCAATCGAACAGCTTGATGCGCTGCTGGACGGGCTGGCGGAGCATGCCCAGTGCAATACGTCGATTGTGAAAAGCACGCCGGTGACGCGACGTTTGCCACCGATGTAGCCATCTGTCGCCGGGTGGCGGCTGCGCCTTACCCGGCCTACAACGGATTCATATCGAAAAATTATGGAGCGTTGAGGTAAGAAAGATTTTACAGCGCATGGAATTGATGGTGGTGGGGGAAGGATGACTCGGCGCGTTGCGCCTCGCCCTTCGGGTCGTTGCCTGCGGCAACGCTTTCTCGCTACGCTCGAATCGAACCTTAGTCGAAGCTTCTCATCCTTCCCCGTTACGGAAATTCATGATGCCCGGTGCGAACAGAGAGTTTAGAGTCGTATGGGAATTGATGGTGGTGGGGGAAGGATTCGAACCTTCGAAGTCGATGACGGCAGATTTACAGTCTGCTCCCTTTGGCCGCTCGGGAACCCCACCACGGGGTAATGCTATTAACTGGCCTGCTTCCTGCTGGAAGCGGGGCGCATCATATCAAATGAGGCGCCCCTGTAAAGCATTCCTTTAGTGAAATGACGTCGTTTGCCTGCTTTTTATCCGTAAAGGTGCAAAGCTAATCAATTCATTTCCCTGGGATTAAAGAATAATGGTTCTGTTACCGTAAACGAAGACCCGCTGCGCCAGCACCTGATACAGCGCACGGCTGAGCACATTCTTCTCAACGTCGCGCCCGGCGCGCATCATGTCCTCAGCCGTGTAGGTGTGATCCACATGAATCACGTCCTGCATGATGATAGGACCTTCATCCAGGTTGTCATTCACGTAGTGCGCCGTGGCTCCGATGATCTTCACGCCACGCTCATAGGCCTGATGGTAAGGACGCGCACCGATAAAGGCCGGCAGGAACGAGTGGTGAATGTTGATAATCTTATTCGGGAAGCGCGCCACGAAGGATGGCGTCAGCACGCGCATATATTTCGCCAGCACCACGTAGTCCGGGTTGTGCGCTTCAATGGCCTGCGCCATCAGGTTGTCATGTTCTTCACGGGTGTGGCCTTCATGGCTGACCAGCTCGAACGGAATATCAAAACGCTCTACCAGCGTGCGCAGCGTCTCGTGGTTGCCGATAACGGCGGCAATTTCGACGTCCAGACCGCCGTAGTTGGCTTTCATCAGCAGATCGCCCAGGCAATGTGCCTCTTTGGTCACCAGAATCACGATGCGGCGTCGGCCTGCGGGGGTCAGTTCACGCACGGAGCCTTCCGGCAGCGCGCTGTCCAGATCGGCAAGCAGGGTGGTGTCGTTGAAAATACCTTCCAGTTCGGTACGCATGAAGAAACGTCCGGTACGGTGGTCAACGAACTCGTTGTTCTGCACGATATTCAGTTCATGCTTGTAACAAATGTTGGTAATTCGTGCGATCAGTCCTTTTTGATCGGGACAGATGGTGCGCAGAACTTTACGTTGTAGTGATTGCATCGCCGGGAAATCCTGTTTGTATTTGCGAAGTCTGGGTTGTCAGGCGTTACTGCCCGCAACACTTTTTAAATTTTTTACCTGAACCACACGGGCAGGGATCGTTACGACCAAACTGTGGGCGCGTTCCGTCAATATAATACCATTGCCCGCTTTCCTTTAAGAACCGGGAACGTTCGATAATGGCGCCAGGCTTATTATTCTCGGTAAAGCGGGCCACAAAGCTGACATAACCCTCATCAGCATGACTCCCGGTTGAGGATTCATAGACGGTAAGGCCAAGCCATTGCGTACTGGCGAACCCGGCTTCGATCTCCTGTCTGAATTCCGCCGCGTGGCAGGACGGGTGCCAGGTTTTAATCAGGTAGTCTGCGTCTTTGATCACAAAAGCAGTGTACCGTGAACGCATGAGGTGTGACGGGTCTGGTGCAACCTGATCGCCAGAAAGATATCGCTGGCAACATAGGCTATACTCCAGAGCGCTACCACAAGGGCAGAGTTGAGACACGATTCTCTTCCTGGAACAATAAATAAAGGCGTTAAACGCTTCGGGTAGCACTATGTTAACTGAGCTGTTGCGTTGATGCTATGTCAGGAATCCAGGGGACGTAAAACAGGGCTAATGAGAAAGGTTAAAATAGGACTGGCGCTGGGCTCAGGTGCAGCCCGCGGATGGTCACACATCGGCGTGATTAACGCGTTAAAACAGATGGGTGTTGACGTCGATATTGTTGCAGGGTGTTCAATCGGCTCGCTTGTCGGCTCCGCTTACGCGTGCGGGAAGCTGCCGGAGCTCGAGACCTGGGTGCGTTCCTTCAGTTACTGGGACGTGCTTCGTCTGATGGATCTCTCATGGCAGCGTGGCGGACTCTTACGCGGCGAACGCGTCTTTAACCAGTTCCGCCAGGTTATGCCTCTCGAAGACTTCACGGATTGCCAGATGCCGTTCGGCGCCGTCGCGACGAACCTTAGCACCGGTCGCGAGCTTTGGCTGACTGAAGGGGATATCCATCTTGCCGTTCGCGCCTCCTGCAGTATACCGGGCTTAATGGCGCCCGTGCCGCATAACGGCTACTGGCTTGTCGACGGTGGCGTCGTTAATCCGGTCCCCATCTCTCTGACGCGTGCCATGGGGGCAGACATCGTGATTGCCGTGGACCTGCAGCATGATGCCCACCTGATGCAACAGGATCTTATGCCGGTCAATCTGCAGAGCGACGAACCTGAGGGCGAAAAACTGGCCTGGCATGAGCGTCTGCGTGGTCGAATCGGGCGTATGACTGCACGACGCGCAGTGGCGGCCCCGACAGCCATCGAAATCATGACTACCTCAATCCAGGTACTTGAGAACCGCCTCAAGCGAAATCGTATGGCCGGCGACCCGCCAGACATTCTTATTCAACCGTACTGTCCACAAATCTCTACCCTCGATTTCCATCGGGCTGAGGCCGCCATCGCAGCGGGCTCGTTAGCCGTCGAAAAGAAAATGAACGAACTGTTGCCTTTTGTGCGAACAGCACGTTAAGCACCTTTTTTTGACTACTTCAGCAAAATCTGACAGGCGATAGTGCCGATCGCATGCCACTATTTAGTTACTGTCAGCCAGGGGAGGAACCATGACGCAGCCATTGGCCGGAAAACATATTTTGATTGTAGAAGACGAGCCCGTTTTCCGATCGCTACTGGATTCGTGGTTATCCTCACTGGGCGCAAACACGTCACTGGCTGAAGATGGCATCGACGCCCTGGAGAAAATGAACAGCATCACGCCCGATTTGATGATTTGCGACATTGCGATGCCGCGGATGAATGGGCTGAAGCTGGTTGAACATCTGCGTAACGAAGGCAACCAGACGCCGATTCTGGTGATATCCGCCACTGAGAATATGGCGGATATCGCGAAAGCGTTGCGTCTTGGGGTGCAGGATATTCTGCTTAAGCCGGTCAAGGATCTGAACCGGTTACGGGAAACGGTATTAGCCTGTCTTTATCCGAATATGTTTAATTCCCGGGTAGAAGAAGAGGAGCGCCTTTTCCAGGACTGGGATGCCCTGGTCAGCGATCCGCCCGCTGCGGCGAAGCTTTTACAAGAACTCCAGCCGCCCGTTCAGCAAACCATTTCGCATTGCCGTATCAATTATCGTCAGCTGGTGGCGGCAGACCAGCCTGGGCTGGTGCTGGATATTGCGCCATTGTCGGATGTCGATCTTGCGTTTTATTCCCTGGATGTCACCCGGGCGGGGGATAACGGCGTATTAGCGGCGTTACTCCTTCGTGCGTTATTTAACGGTTTGCTGCAGGAACAGTTATCGCATCAGGGGCAACGGTTGCCGGAGTTAGGCAGTTTACTCAAACAAGTCAACCAGCTTTTTCGTCAGGCGAATTTACCCGGACAGTTTCCGCTGCTGGTCGGTTATTACCACAGCGGTTTAAAAAATCTTATCCTCGTTTCAGCCGGCCTCAACGCTTCACTGAATACCGGTGAGCACCATATTCAGGTGAGTAACGGTGTGCCGCTTGGGACATTGGGAACGGCGTATCTTAATCAAATAAGCCACCGCTGTTCCTCCTGGCAGTGCCAAATTTGGGGCGCCGGGGGACGGCTACGCTTAATGTTGTCCACGGAATAAGCAATTGGATCTTAATTTTAAGATTGCTTTACCTGTGTTTTACGGGGAGTGCTACTATCGCTGCCCAGATTCATGCGTATTTATCCTAATTGATCGGCAACGCGTTCTTTTCAGACCCGAACTGCGGGGCGAGACTGATATACTCAACGCGTTATTTATTGCATAAAAGTTCAAAACTTGAACAGCTCAGGAGAATTTGAATGGCTGCCCTAAATTCGAAAGTCAGAAAGGCCGTCATCCCGGTAGCGGGATTGGGGACCAGGATGTTACCAGCAACTAAGGCGATTCCTAAAGAGATGCTGCCTCTGGTTGATAAGCCATTAATCCAGTATGTCGTCAACGAATGTATCGCAGCCGGCATTACGGAAATTGTGCTGGTTACACATTCATCAAAAAACTCTATCGAAAACCATTTCGATACAAGCTTTGAACTTGAAGCCATGCTGGAAAAACGTGTTAAGCGTCAGCTGTTAGAGGAAGTTCAGTCTATTTGTCCTCCGCATGTTACTATTATGCAGGTTCGTCAGGGGCTGGCGAAAGGTCTGGGCCACGCCGTCATGTGTGCACACCCTGTTGTGGGTGACGAGCCTGTGGCGGTGATTCTGCCAGACGTAATTCTGGATGAATACGAATCCGATCTCTCTCAGGATAACCTTGCTGAGATGATCAAACGTTTCGACGAAACAGGCAGCAGCCAGATCATGGTTGAGCCGGTGGAAGACGTGACGGCTTACGGTGTGGTTGACTGCAAAGGCGTTAACCTTGAGCCGGGTGAAAGTGTGCCAATGGTTGGCGTCGTAGAGAAGCCTAAAGCCGACGTAGCGCCTTCAAACCTGGCTGTAGTGGGTCGCTATGTCCTGAGCGCCGAAATCTGGCCTCTGCTGGCAAAAACGCCTCCAGGCGCGGGTGATGAGATCCAGCTGACCGATGCCATTGATATGCTGATCGAGAAAGAGACCGTTGAGGCTTACCATATGAAAGGTAAGAGCCATGACTGCGGTAATAAGCTCGGTTATATGCAGGCATTCGTAGAATATGGCATTCGCCACAATACCCTGGGTGAAGAATTTAAAACCTGGCTCAAAGAGAGCGTAGGTATTAAGAAATAAGCCATAGTGGTAAATGTTCAAAACCGGTGAGGCCTGGCCCACCGGTTTTTTTATGCCCATAACATCCAGAGACCAGCCGGGAGTAACTGCGGCGAAACAGGTGAATAACGCTTTATGACAGAGTGTAAGGGGATGTTTGCGACAAATTTTGGTTAAAAAAAATCCCGCATTATGCGGGATTTTTCTGAATGCGGCTTGATTAATCCTTGATCAGGAAGTCATCCAGCTGTTTACCTTGCTCATCCATGGCTTTCTTGATAACAGCAGGAGTACGACCCTGGCCAGTCCAGGTTTTAGTTTCGCCGTTCTCGTCAACATAGCTATATTTAGCAGGACGAGCAGCACGCTTAGCTTTAGTACCGGTTTTAGCTGCAGCCATGCTGTTCAGCAATTCATTTGGATCGATACCATCAGCAATCAGCATTTCACGATATTGCTGCAGTTTACGAGTACGTTCTTCGATTTCAGCAGCAGCAGCGCTTTCTTCTTCACGACGTTCATTAACTACAACTTCTAATTTTTCCAGCATTTCTTCAAGCGTTTCGAGGGTGCATTCTCTTGCCTGCGCACGAAGAGTACGGATGTTGTTCAGAATTTTAAGTGCTTCGCTCATTGTAGTAATCTCAAACTTATAATGGGGGGTGGTTTGTTGACCTAATAATAGAGCCATAAATTCAGATGTGCAATAGCTAGGAATGTAAGGAATTCAAAAAATACTAAATAATGCCGCTATTATTAATTACGCTAACTTAAATTTCATCGCCCGACAGTCTCGCTTGTTATCACGCAAACCAGCTTTACCCGGCCGCTCGCCTGTTTTTTTGTGACATTTACCGCAGGAATTATAGTTGCGGCGGAGAAATATCAGCCTTTCGTATTAGTTCCCGTCAGGGATGCTAAGACTGGAATAGTTAATAAATAGTGAATTTTAATGAACGATGATTCCACTATAAAAAGAAGTGTTATGTTTGGTTGAACTTATAACATATCAGCCGTGCTGAATGGGTTTACCTCCTGTTTTAACGCACTATTTTCGTCAACCGTCGATCCTGAAAACCGCCCTCGACCGCAGGGGCTGTGCGCCGCATCGCGGATGACCAGACAAAATATGGTACAATCAATCATTGGGAATATTACACATTGATTAGGGTTTTACGGCCAATGGCACAACTTTATTTCTACTATTCGGCAATGAATGCCGGGAAATCCACCGCATTGCTGCAATCCTCATACAATTACCAGGAACGAGGAATGCGTACCGTTGTTTATACGGCAGAAATTGACGACCGCTTTGGAGCAGGGAAGGTAAGCTCCAGAATAGGACTCTCGTCGCCTGCGAGACTGTTTAATCCCAAGACGGACCTGTATGAGGACATTCGCACAGCCCATGCCGCGCAGCCCATTCACTGCGTTCTGGTGGATGAGAGCCAGTTTCTGACGCGTGAACAGGTTCATGCGCTTTCAGAGGTGGTGGATGAACTCGATATTCCCGTGCTTTGTTACGGGCTGCGTACGGATTTCCGCGGTGAACTCTTTGCCGGGAGCCAGTATTTGCTCGCCTGGTCGGATAAACTCGTTGAACTGAAGACTATCTGTTTTTGCGGTCGTAAAGCCAGCATGGTGCTTCGTCTCGACCAGGCCGGGAAACCTTATGCAGATGGTGAGCAGGTGGTGATAGGCGGGAATGAACGTTATGTATCGGTCTGCCGTAAGCACTATAAGGAAGCGCTGGCCGTAGGCTCGCTGACGGCGATTCAGCACGACAACAGAAAGTAACGTCGGCCTTATCATTCAGACATAAAAAAACCCGCCATAAAGGCGGGTTTTTCATCAGCAGTCAATTAAGCGCTTTTCTTCGCTTTCTTGTCAGCTTTAATGACAGGCGCTTCTGTTTTCACAGTGGCAACGTCACCTTCTTTGAACTCACGACCGTAGTAGGTATCCAGCAGGATCTGTTTCAGCTCGGAGATCAGTGGGTAGCGTGGGTTAGCACCGGTACACTGGTCATCGAATGCATCTTCAGACAGCTTATCTACGTGAGCGAGGAAGTCAGCTTCCTGCACGCCCGCTTCACGGATTGATTTAGGAATACCCAGTTCAGCTTTCAGGCTTTCCAGCCATGCCAGCAGTTTCTCGATCTTAGCAGCAGTACGGTCGCCCGGTGCGCTCAGACCCAGGTGGTCAGCGATTTCAGCATAACGACGACGAGCTTGCGGACGGTCGTACTGGCTGAAAGCAGTCTGCTTGGTTGGGTTGTCGTTCGCGTTATAACGAATAACGTTGCTGATCAACAGGGCGTTCGCCAGACCGTGAGGAATATGGAACTGTGAGCCCAATTTGTGCGCCATTGAGTGACAAACACCCAGGAAGGCGTTAGCAAACGCGATACCGGCGATGGTTGCGGCACTGTGGACACGTTCACGAGCAACCGGGTTTTTAGAGCCTTCGTTGTAAGACGCTGGCAGGTTTTCTTTCAGCAGTTTAAGTGCCTGCAGAGCCTGACCGTCAGAGAACTCAGATGCCAGCACTGAAACATAAGCTTCCAGGGCGTGAGTCACGGCATCCAGACCACCGAACGCACACAGTGACTTCGGCATATCCATGACCAGGTTCGCATCGACGATAGCCATATCTGGCGTCAGCGCGTAGTCAGCCAGTGGGTATTTCTGGCCTGTTGCATCGTCGGTTACAACCGCAAATGGAGTGACTTCTGAACCGGTACCGGAAGTGGTCGTTACCGCGATCATCTTGGCTTTCACGCCCATTTTCGGGAATTTGTAGATACGTTTACGGATGTCCATAAAGCGCAGCGCCAGTTCTTCGAAGTGGGTTTCTGGATGCTCGTACATCACCCACATGATTTTCGCGGCGTCCATTGGGGAACCACCACCCAGTGCGATAATCACATCAGGCTTGAAGGAGTTAGCCAGTTCAGCACCTTTACGTACTACGCTCAGGGTTGGGTCAGCTTCAACTTCAAAGAACACTTCAGTTTCAACGCCAGCTGCTTTCAGCACAGAGGTGATCTGGTCAGCATAGCCGTTGTTGAACAGGAAACGGTCAGTCACGATGAGCGCACGTTTGTGGCCATCAGTAATCACTTCATCCAGCGCGATTGGCAGAGAGCCACGGCGGAAGTAGATAGATTTCGGAAGTTTGTGCCACAACATGTTTTCAGCTCGCTTAGCAACGGTTTTCTTGTTGATCAGGTGTTTTGGACCAACGTTTTCAGAGATGGAGTTACCACCCCAGGAACCACAACCCAGAGTCAGGGAAGGTGCGAGTTTGAAGTTGTAAAGGTCACCGATACCACCCTGAGAAGCAGGGGTGTTGATCAGGATACGCGCCGTTTTCATCATCTGGCCGAAGTGAGCCACACGTTCTGGCTGGTTATCCTGGTCGGTGTACAGGCAAGAGGTATGACCGATACCGCCCATAGCAACCAGTTTCTCGGCTTTCTCTACCGCGTCTTCGAAATCTTTTGCACGGTACATGGCAAGCGTAGGAGACAGTTTTTCGTGTGCAAACGGCTCGCTTTCGTCGACAACTTTCACTTCACCGATCAGGATTTTGGTGGTTGCCGGCACAGTAAAGCCTGCCAGTTCAGCGATTTTATACGCTGGCTGACCGACGATAGCGGCGTTCAGCGCGCCATTTTTCAGGATGATGTCCTGAACCGCTTTCAGCTCTTTACCCTGCAGCAGGTAGCCGCCGTGGCTGGCGAAACGTTCGCGAACGGCATCGTACACGGAGTCTACAACGACCACAGACTGTTCAGATGCGCAGATCACGCCGTTATCGAAGGTTTTAGACATCAGTACAGACGCAACAGCACGTTTGATATCAGCAGTTTCGTCGATGACTACAGGCGTGTTACCCGCACCCACACCGATAGCCGGTTTACCGGAGCTGTATGCTGCTTTAACCATGCCTGGACCACCGGTCGCGAGGATCAGGTTAATGTCAGGGTGATGCATCAGCGCGTTGGACAGCTCAACAGAAGGTTGGTCGATCCAGCCAATCAGATCTTTTGGTGCGCCCGCAGCGATAGCAGCCTGCAGAACGATATCCGCAGCTTTGTTGGTCGCGTCTTTCGCACGTGGGTGTGGAGAGAAGATGATTGCGTTACGGGTCTTCAGGCTGATCAGCGATTTGAAGATGGCAGTAGAGGTTGGGTTGGTTGTCGGAACAATACCGCAAATGATGCCGATAGGTTCGGCGATAGTGATAGTACCGAAGGTGTCGTCTTCGGACAGCACGCCACAGGTTTTCTCATCTTTATAGGCGTTGTAGATATACTCAGAAGCGAAGTGGTTTTTAATCACTTTATCTTCAACGATACCCATGCCGGATTCGGCAACGGCCATTTTAGCGAGAGGGATTCGAGCATCTGCAGCAGCCAGTGCGGCCGCGCGGAAGATTTTATCAACCTGTTCTTGGGTGAAATTGGCATATTCACGCTGGGCTTTTTTAACGCGCTCGACGAGGGCGTTCAGTTCAGCGATATTAGTAACAGCCATAATGCTCTCCTGATAATGTTTAAACTCTTTTAGTAAACCAGCGCTCGATACGTCACACAGTATAGACAGAGCCGAAACCACTTGCGTAACTTAAAATAAAACAAAGAGTTACTTTCTGCACCAGCACACTAATTTACTAAAAGAGCCTTACCTTAGCATCATCCTTTTTTGGCAGGTGACCTCCCTGGGGGCGTAACCAAGATTACTCACTTCTGAGTACGGAAATCATGATCTGCGTCAATTTTCCCCCAAGCTGATACCTTTCAGCAGGGTTATTTTGTTGAGATTTTTCCAGTGTTAAATAATTACGTAAGTATTGGAAGCAGCGCTATCATTGATTATACAAATGTTTAACATCCTGAAATGATAACGTTTTGGTACAGATTTCAAGTGAAGTATGCTGATAAAAAAGGTATCTTCAGCGCGATTTCTCATGACAACCTGTCAGTCCCGGGCATCTGTATAAGCGGAGCAAAACGTGATCCAAACGCTCTTTGATTTTCCAACGTATTTTAAATTTTTTATTGGTTTGTTTGCCCTGGTCAACCCGGTGGGGATCATTCCTGTCTTCATTAGTATGACGAGTTACCAGACGGCGGCGGCCAGGAATAAAACCAACCTGACCGCTAACCTGTCAGTGGCGATCATATTGCTGACCTCCCTTTTTCTCGGGGACGCGATTCTTCAGTTGTTCGGGATTTCGATTGATTCTTTCCGCATTGCGGGTGGGATCCTGGTGGTGACCATCGCCATGTCTATGATCAGCGGAAAACTGGGTGAGGATAAACAGAACAAACAGGAGAAGTCGGAAACCGCCATCAGAGAAAGCATTGGCGTGGTACCGCTGGCATTACCGCTGATGGCCGGGCCTGGTGCCATCAGTTCAACCATTGTCTGGGGCACGCGTTACCATAGCCTGATGCACCTGATTGGCTTTTCTGTCGCCATTGCCATTTTCGCGCTCTGCTGCTGGGGAGTATTCCGCATGGCCCCCTGGCTGGTGCGCCTGCTGGGGCAGACGGGCATCAACGTCATTACCCGTATCATGGGCCTGTTGTTGATGGCGTTAGGCATTGAATTCATCGTTACGGGGATTAAAAGCATTTTCCCCGGCCTGTTAAACTAATATTTCGGATGAAAGAACGGGGCGACGGCTCCGTTTTTTTACGTGATTATCAGCAAATCATATAACTAAAGTTGAAATGCTCACATGTCATAATAAATTCTACTAATAATGTTCACTTCTTGTATTTCAATAAGTTATTAAACCCGCCTGACTTCCTCTGTGCAGAAAACCTGCGATCGCTCTGTTATTTTACTCACATGATACTCTGGGGCTTGCTGAGAGATAACCGAAATGATATTAGTAATTTCAACATTCCCTTAGAGGAATGTGCTAAATAATAACCAGTTGTTAAATTTTTGTACAAAACCACTCGTTGAGAGCGCAACGACGCGCTCGCAGAGAAAATTTTCTCTATCACATTGAATATCTGATGTTTTTAAGGGTATTCAATGTCTGGCAGGGCTGCCCACAAAGATACGGTGTTCACCGTAAAAGAGAATTGCTTAACAAATTTGCAAAATGTATTGGCGCGCGTTTACACCATTTGATACTTTCCGGCCTAATATTTTGCAGCATAAAACAACCAGATGAGAATTATTTTCATATTGTTCTCTTCTCAGATATCCAGCACGGGTCTCAAACAGGGGAGGCCTGTGAAGAATCGACGCAAGACGGCCATACGAGCGGTCAGTAATAAAAAAAGTCGGTGATAGCAAGCAGTAAAAGAAGAACCTGACAGCAGCAAAAAAAACTCCTGCGCTGTACAGGCCCCAACAGGGGATTACACAGCTGGCGAAGGCCAGTAATTATAATGAGTGGAGTACCAACACAATGTCCATCATCACAAAAAAAAATCTGGTAGCGGCGGGGATTTTAACTGCGCTAATCGCGGGCAACGCTGCAATGGCTGCGGACGTTCCTGCAGGTGTTCAACTGGCTGAGAAGCAGACGCTGGTGCGTAACAACGGTGCGGAAGTTCAGTCTCTTGACCCGCACAAAATTGAAGGTGTTCCTGAGTCTAACGTTAACCGCGATCTGTTCGAAGGTCTGCTGGTCACCGACGTAGACGGCCACCCGGCTCCGGGCGTGGCAGAAAAATGGGAAAACAAAGATTTCAAAGTCTGGACCTTCCATCTGCGTAAAGATGCGAAATGGTCTGACGGTACGCCGGTAACGGCGGAAGATTTCGTTTATAGCTGGCAGCGTCTGGCGAATCCAACGACCGCCTCTCCGTATGCGAGCTACCTGCAATATGGCCACATCGCCAATATTGATGACATCATCGCGGGCAAAAAACCGGTAACCGATCTGGGCGTAAAAGCGATTGATGCCAATACTTTTGAAGTGACGTTGAGCGAACCTGTTCCGTACTTCTATAAGCTGCTGGTTCACCCGTCCGTCTCCCCGGTACCAAAATCCGCTGTGGAAAAATTTGGTGAAAAATGGACCCAGCCTGCCAATATCGTGACCAACGGTGCGTATAAACTGAAAGACTGGGTGGTCAACGAACGTATGGTCCTGGAGCGTAACCCGCAGTACTGGGACAACGCCAAAACCGTGATTAACCAGGTCACCTACCTGCCAATCTCTTCTGAAGTGACTGACGTAAACCGCTACCGCAGCGGCGAAATCGACATGACCTATAACAACATGCCGATTGAACTGTTCCAGAAACTGAAAAAAGAGATCCCGAAAGAAGTTCACGTCGATCCCTACCTGTGCACCTATTACTATGAGATCAACAACCAGAAAGCACCGTTCACCGACGTACGTGTCCGTACTGCGCTGAAGCTGGCACTGGATCGCGACATCATCGTGAATAAAGTGAAAAACCAGGGCGATCTGCCAGCATACAGCTACACCCCGCCATACACCGATGGCGCAAAACTGACCGAGCCAGACTGGTTCAAACAGACGCAGGAACAGCGTAACGCGGAAGCGAAGAAACTGCTGGCCGAAGCAGGCTACACCGCGGACAAACCGCTGACCTTCAGCCTGCTGTACAACACCTCCGATCTGCACAAAAAACTGGCTATCGCTGTCGCCTCGATCTGGAAAAAGAATCTGGGCGCAAACGTGAAGCTGGAGAACCAGGAGTGGAAAACCTTCCTCGACAGCCGTCATCAGGGCACCTTTGATGTGGCGCGTGCAGGCTGGTGTGCGGACTATAACGAGCCGACCTCTTTCCTGAACACCATGCTGAGCGACAGCTCAAACAACACCGCGCACTATAAGAGCCCGGCGTTTGACAAGCTGATTGCCGACACGCTGAAAACCACTGACGAAGCACAACGTACTGAACTGTACTCTAAAGCTGAGCAGCAGCTGGATAAAGATTCCGCGATCGTTCCGGTTTACTACTACGTTAACGCCCGTCTGGTGAAACCGTGGGTAGGTGGCTACACCGGTAAAGACCCGATGGATAATATCTACGTTAAAAACTTGTATATTATCAAGCATTAATGGCAATGAGTGGGGCGAGCTTGCTCGCCCCACGGTGTCTAACCAACGTCACATTATATAGGCACACGCCAGAAGGTACGGGCAATGTTGAAATTTATCCTACGTCGCTGTCTTGAAGCGATTCCAACGTTATTTATTCTCATCACGATTTCCTTCTTCATGATGCGTCTTGCGCCGGGCAGTCCTTTTACCGGTGAACGTACGCTGCCGCCAGAAGTGATGGCGAATATCGAAGCGAAATACCACTTAAACGATCCTATCTCCACCCAGTACTTCAATTATCTGAAGCAGCTGGCTCACGGTGATTTTGGACCGTCATTTAAATATAAAGACTATTCCGTTAACGACCTGGTGGCGTCCAGCTTCCCGGTTTCAGCTAAGCTGGGTGCGGCCGCATTTATTCTGGCTATCGTTTTCGGGGTCACTGCCGGCGTTATCGCCGCGCTCAGACAAAATACCAAATGGGATTATGCCGTAATGGGGGTGGCAATGACCGGGGTAGTAATACCCAGCTTCGTTGTAGCGCCATTACTGGTGATGATATTTGCCATCACGCTGAAGTGGCTGCCGGGCGGCGGCTGGAACGGCGGGGCATTAAAGTTCATGATTTTGCCAATGGTGGCCTTATCTCTGGCGTATATCGCCAGCATCGCGCGTATCACCCGTGGTTCGATGATCGAAGTGCTGCACTCAAACTTCATTCGCACCGCGCGCGCTAAAGGGCTGCCGATGCGCCGGATTATTTTCCGCCACGCGCTTAAACCGGCGCTGTTGCCAGTGCTCTCCTACATGGGACCGGCTTTTGTCGGGATCATCACCGGTTCAATGGTTATCGAAACGATCTACGGTCTGCCGGGGATTGGCCAGCTGTTCGTTAACGGCGCGCTCAACCGCGACTACTCGCTGGTGCTGAGCCTGACTATTCTCGTCGGTGCGCTGACCATCCTCTTTAACGCTATCGTCGATGTGCTGTACGCCGTCATCGATCCGAAAATCCGTTACTAACACTGGAGCACGCCATGATGTTGAGTAAGAAAAACAGCGAGGCGCTGGAAAACTTCAGTGAAAAACTGGAAGTAGAAGGTCGTAGCCTCTGGCAGGATGCGCGCCGTCGTTTTATGCACAACCGTGCTGCGGTTGCCAGCTTGATTGTTCTGGTGATCATCGCCCTGTTTGTGACCCTGGCGCCGATGCTGTCGCAATTTACCTATTTCGACACCGACTGGGGAATGATGTCCAGCGCGCCGGATATGGAATCTGGCCACTATTTTGGCACGGACTCTTCCGGTCGTGACCTGCTGGTACGCGTCGCCATCGGTGGCCGTATCTCGCTGATGGTGGGTATCGCGGCGGCGCTGGTGGCGGTGATCGTGGGGACGCTCTACGGCTCACTTTCCGGCTACCTTGGCGGCAAAGTGGACTCAGTAATGATGCGTCTGCTGGAAATTCTGAACTCCTTCCCGTTTATGTTCTTCGTGATCCTGCTGGTGACCTTCTTCGGCCAGAATATCCTGTTGATCTTCGTGGCCATCGGGATGGTGTCATGGCTGGATATGGCGCGAATTGTTCGCGGCCAGACGCTGAGCCTTAAACGCAAAGAGTTTATCGAAGCCGCGCAGGTGGGTGGCGTATCGACCGGAAATATCGTGGTTCGCCATATCGTTCCTAACGTGCTGGGTGTGGTGGTGGTCTATGCCTCACTGCTGGTGCCAAGCATGATCCTGTTTGAATCCTTCCTGAGCTTCCTCGGTCTGGGTACGCAAGAGCCGCTGAGCAGCTGGGGTGCGCTGCTGAGTGACGGGGCAAACTCAATGGAAGTTTCACCGTGGCTGCTGTTGTATCCGGCTGGCTTCCTGGTCGTTACCCTGTTTTGTTTTAACTTTATCGGCGATGGCCTGCGTGATGCCCT
This sequence comes from Enterobacter sp. HSTU-ASh6, assembly GCF_026319105.1. NCBI lineage: Bacteria > Pseudomonadati > Pseudomonadota > Gammaproteobacteria > Enterobacterales > Enterobacteriaceae > Enterobacter > Enterobacter sp. HSTU-ASh6. Next base: position 93,229 of record NZ_WSPD01000015.1, read on the forward strand.
CGACCCGAAAGACCGTTAAGGAGCGCCGTGATGACAATAATTGAAACGGCAACAGCGCCACAGGCGCAACAGCGCAGCGACCTTCTGCTGGATGTAAAAGATCTCCGCGTCACCTTTAAGACGCCGGACGGGGATGTGACCGCCGTAAACGATCTCAACTTCAACCTGCGTGCCGGTGAAACGCTGGGCATCGTGGGCGAATCGGGCTCCGGGAAATCGCAAACGGCCTTCGCGCTGATGGGACTACTGGCGGCTAACGGGGTGATTGGCGGTTCCGCCAGGTTCAACGGCCGTGAGATCCTCAACCTGCCAGAGCATGAGCTGAACAAGCTGCGTGCCGAGCAGATTTCGATGATTTTCCAGGATCCGATGACCTCGCTTAACCCGTACATGCGCGTGGGTGAGCAGCTGATGGAAGTGCTGATGCTGCACAAAGGCCTGAGCAAAGCCGAAGCCTTTGAAGAGTCCGTTAAAATGCTCGATGCGGTAAAAATGCCGGAAGCGCGTAAGCGTATGCGCATGTTCCCGCATGAGTTCTCTGGCGGTATGCGCCAGCGTGTGATGATTGCGATGGCGCTGCTGTGTCGGCCAAAACTGCTGATTGCTGATGAACCAACCACTGCGCTGGACGTGACCGTACAGGCGCAAATCATGACCCTGTTAAACGAGCTGAAGCGTGAGTTCAACACGGCGATTATCATGATCACCCACGATCTGGGGGTAGTGGCGGGCATCTGTGACAAGGTGCTGGTGATGTATGCCGGTCGTACCATGGAATATGGTAAAGCGCGCGATGTCTTCTATCACCCCGCGCATCCGTACTCGATTGGCCTGTTGAATGCGGTTCCGCGCCTCGATGCGGAAGGGGAATCCCTGCTGACCATTCCGGGCAACCCGCCGAACCTGCTGCGTCTGCCGAAAGGCTGTCCGTTCCAGCCGCGTTGTCCGCACGCGATGGAGATCTGCAACAGCGCGCCGCCGCTGGAAGAGTTTGCACCAGGCCGTCTGCGCGCCTGCTTTAAGCCGCAGGAGGAGCTGGTATGAACGCATTAGATGAAAAACGCAACGTGCTGCTCGAAATCGCCGATCTTAAAGTGCATTTCGACATCAAAGATGGCAAACAGTGGTTCTGGCAGCCGCCTAAGACCCTGAAAGCGGTGGACGGTGTTACGCTTCGTCTGTATGAAGGGGAAACCCTGGGCGTGGTGGGCGAGTCTGGCTGCGGCAAATCGACCTTCGCGCGTGCCATTATCGGTCTGGTGAAAGCGACCGGCGGTAAAGTGGCGTGGCTGGGCAAAGATCTGCTGGGCATGAAACCCGACGAGTGGCGCGACGTGCGCAGCGATATCCAGATGATTTTCCAGGATCCGCTGGCGTCATTAAACCCGCGTATGACCATCGGTGAAATCATTGCCGAGCCACTGCGCACCTATCACCCGAAGATGCCGCGCCAGGAAGTCCGCGATCGTGTTAAAGCGATGATGATGAAGGTGGGGCTGTTACCCAACCTCATCAACCGTTATCCGCACGAGTTCTCCGGCGGCCAGTGCCAGCGTATTGGTATTGCGCGTGCGCTGATCCTCGAGCCGAAACTGATCATCTGCGATGAGCCGGTTTCCGCGCTGGACGTGTCCATTCAGGCGCAGGTAGTGAACCTCCTGCAGAAGCTGCAACGGGAGATGGGGCTGTCGCTGATCTTCATTGCGCACGACCTGGCCGTGGTGAAACACATCTCTGACCGCGTGCTGGTGATGTACCTGGGTCATGCCGTGGAGCTGGGCACCTACGATGAGGTGTACCATAATCCGCTGCACCCCTACACCAAAGCGCTGATGTCGGCAGTGCCGATCCCCGATCCCGATCTGGAAAAGAATAAAACGATTCAGCTTCTGGAAGGGGAATTACCTTCACCGATCAACCCGCCGTCGGGCTGCGTGTTCCGTACGCGGTGCCCAATGGCCGGGCCGGAATGCGCCAAAACGCGACCGGTTCTGGAAGGCAGTTTCCGACATGCGGTTTCCTGCCTGAAAGTAGACCCGTTATAATCGCAAGGGCTGACATGATGTCAGCCCTTATTTTTTGCGAGGTCATTGTGTCGCGTATATTCACGTCAGCCCGTCGGCGGCTCTATCATTTATTATTCGATCCTGAAACGCTGTCCGGACGACGCGTCGAAGGGCTCTGCGGATTATTTGCGCTCCTCAGCGTGATTGTCATCTTTATAGAGTCAGGTGCCGGAACGCAATATCATCTGACGTTTGACGAGTGGCATATCTTTGTCTGGCTTGAACTGATAATAACCCTGGTCTTTACCGCGGAATATCTTCTCAGAGTGATAGCCTGGCCCAACCCGGCCCGATATGTTTTCAGCTTTTGGGGATTTATCGATTTAGCCACAATTCTGCCTCTCTATGTAATGTGGCTGTGGCCGGAAATCAGCCTGAGCTATGTCTTTGCCTGGCGCGCGATGCGCGTTATTCGGGTATTACGCATCCTGAAATTACTGCGTTTTATGCCGTCTCTGCACATATTCTGGAGCGCAATCGTCAGCGCCCGCCATCAGCTTATTCTCTTCTACTCGTTTATTGCCATCGTCATGATTGTTTTCGGCGCGCTGATGTACTTGATAGAAGGGCCTAAATATGGTTTCACGACGCTCAACGCCTCTGTCTACTGGGCAATTGTTACCGTCACGACGGTGGGGTATGGGGATATCACACCGCATACGCCGCTGGGACGTATTGTCGCATCGGTACTGATACTGATTGGTTATTCGGTGATTGCCATTCCAACAGGGCTGATTACCACGCACATGAGCAGTGCCTTTCAGACCCGCAAGCAGCAGCGTAAATGTCCGCGCTGCCACCAGGCGGAACATGAGCTTAATGCCCGGTACTGCAACCGGTGCGGAAGTGAGTTAGCGGATTAAATAAAAAAGGCTGCAATCGCAGCCTTTTTTATTATTCGCGCCAGAGAATATGGCACAGCTTGTGGTTTTTTTCGCGACACAGCAGGACGCGGGCGAAGATATCGTTAATTTCGCCGCCGTCTTCATCGGCCAGTCCAATCACCACTTCAGCAAAGAAGTCCGGATTGAGGTCGAAATCCACATGCTCGGCCCAGTCTTCAGCAGGATCGAACAACTCGGCGCCGCCGCGCTCTTCGAACTGCAGATTAAAGAGGATCACGTCCGCGGGATCGAGATTATCAACCGCCAGTTCGAGAAAAATGTCATAGGCCTGCTCGAGCGTTTCGTCTTCGGTCAGGCGATTGTTCAGATCCATTTCCATGATGACTACCTGTTTAACATCGTTGGGCACGTTTTACAGCAACGGACTAAAGAAGTAAAACAGTCGTTCGGCAATTCTCTGCCACAGCGGACGTTTTACCCACAGTCTGGCATCCAGCAGGCGGGAGCGGGAGATATAATCATCCTGCACCGCCGCGAGGTCGCCGCCAAAGCCGGCATCATCAATCACCAGCGTGATTTCAAAGTTTAGCCACAGGCTGCGCATATCCAGGTTCACCGTTCCCACCAGGCTCAGTTCGCCGTCAACCAGCACGCTCTTGGTATGCAGCAACCCGCCCTCAAACTGGTATATTTTTACCCCTGCAGCCAGCAGTTCGCTAAAGAAGGCGCGACTGGCCCAGCCCACCAGCAGCGAGTCATTTTTGCGCGGCAAAATGATGCTCACATCCACACCGCGCTGCGCTGCGGTACAGATCGCGTGCAGGAGATCGTCGCTGGGGACAAAGTAGGGCGTGGTCATGATCAGGTATTCACGCGCGGAGTACGTAGCCGTCAGCAGCGCCTGATGGATCAAATCTTCCGGGAAGCCCGGGCCAGAGGCAATGGTATGAATGGTGTGACCGCTGGCCTCTTCGAACGGCATGATATTGCCGTCGGGTGGCGGCGGCAGGATACGCTTACCGGTCTCGATCTCCCAGTCACAGGAGTAGACGATGCCCATCGAGGTGGCAATAGGCCCCTCCATGCGCGCCATCAAATCCACCCACTGGCCCACGCCCGAGTCCTGTTTGAAGAAACGGGGGTCAACCATGTTCATGCTGCCGGTATAGGCAATATAGTTATCGATCATGACCATCTTGCGGTGCTGGCGGAGATCCATCCGGCGCAGAAACACACGCAGCAGATTGACCTTCAGCGCCTCAACCACCTCGATGCCGGCATTACGCATCATGCCTGCCCAGGGGCTACGGAAGAAGGCCACGCTGCCCGCGGAGTCGAGCATCAGGCGGCAGTGAATACCGCGTCGCGCGGCGGCCATTAGCGATTCTGCCACCTGGTCGGCCATGCCGCCGGGTTGCCAGATATAAAACACCATCTCAATATTGTGCCGGGCCAGCTGGATATCGCGGATCAGCGCCTGCATGACATCATCGGAGGAGGTCAGCAGCTGGAGCTGGTTGCCTTTTACGCCGCCAATTCCCTGACGGCGCTCGCACAGCTTAAACAGCGAGGAGGCTACGCTGCTGTTCTCCTCGGCAAAGATGTGTTTGCAGGCTTTAAGGTCATGGAGCCACTTCGCGGTCGAAGGCCACATGGCGCGGGCCCGCTCGGCGCGGCGTTTCCCCAGATGAAGCTCACCGAAAGAGAGATAGGCAATAATTCCTACCAGCGGCAGGATGTAGATTATCAGAAGCCAGGCCATGGCAGAGGGTACGGCTCTGCGCTTCATCAGGATGCGTAATGTCACACCCGCGATTAACAGCCAGTATCCCAGAATGACCAGCCAACTCACCACGGTGTAGAAGGTTGTCATGAGTGAAAAAATCCTTTTGAAAGCGTATTGTTATGAGTGTACGCATCAGGAATCATCTGGCAAATAAAAACGCCAGCTAAAAGCGCTGGTTTGCTGTGGGGTTGGGTTTATAATGGCCTTTCTTTTAGAGAAAGAGTTGTAGACATGAAGCGCAGTAGAACAGAAGTAGGGCGCTGGCGCATGTTGCGACAGGTGAGTCGTCGCAAGGCTCGTTGGCTGGAAGCACAATCCCGCCGCAATATGCGTATTCACGCCATCAGGAAATGTGGAATGACCCGGCACCGCAACGCGTTGTTGTTCGCCGTCCAGGATTTCTGAGAACCATGAGGGCACCGTAATGGTGCCCACTGTTTTTATAGCGTCTTTTTTTTGAATAGCGTATTTGCAGCGCTGTTCCTGTTGGGTGTAGCAAAAGGAGGGAGAAGTGTTTGCGGAGTTTGGTGTACTGAATTTCTGGACGTACGTGGTCGGCGCATTTTTTATCGTGCTGGTGCCAGGGCCCAATACCCTGTTTGTACTGAAAACCGGGATTGGTCACGGCGTGAAAAAAGGCTATCTTGCCGCGACAGGGGTATTTATCGGTGATGCGGTACTGATGTTTCTGGCCTGGGCGGGCGTTGCTGCTTTAATTCAGACTACCCCGGTGCTGTTTAATATCGTGCGTTATCTCGGCGCGTTTTATCTGCTGTGGCTGGGCGGCAAAATGCTCTGGTCGGTGGTGAACCGTCAGAACAACGCGCACGAGAGCGGCCCCGAGCCTGCCAGTATGATCATGAAGCGCGCGCTGGTATTAAGCCTGACGAATCCCAAAGCGATTCTGTTCTACGTCTCGTTCTTCGTTCAGTTCATTGACGTGAATGCGAAAAACACCGGAACCTCTTTCCTGATCCTCGCGACCACGCTCGAGTTGATTAGCTTTATCTATATGAGCTTCCTGATCTTCTCCGGCGCGTTTGTTACGCGCTATCTGAAAACCAAAAAGAAACTGGCAAAGCTGGGCAATGGCCTGATCGGGCTGCTGTTTGTCGGGTTTGCGGCGAGGCTGGCGTCGCTGCATTGATTGAATGTAAGGCTCCTGCGGGAGCCTTTTTAATGTCTGGCGTAGCTGGAAAGCCGCGCCAGATAAGGCTTCACGTTTTACTACTAGCAGCCAAAAGCAATATAAAGCGGCTAGAGTGTGGACACATTGTGGACACTCTGACCACCATTAGCACCCTTCAGCGGGTTAAGCGAAATCGCGTCCTGCAGGTACTGAGGAGCGAAGTGCGCATAGACCATTGTCTGCGCAATTTTCGTATGACCTAAGATCCTCTGCAGTGTGATGATATTGCCCCCGTTAATCATAAAGTGCGTGGCGAAAGAGTGTCGTAGCGCATGTGTTGCTTGCCCCGCCGGTAAGTCGGGCTTAACTTCTTTGAGGATTCGCCTGAATTCAGCATAACTGGCCTCAGGAAACAGAAAGCCTCGTGCTTTGCCGACTACGTAAGCCGCAACGTCATCAGAGATCGGGACCGTGCGCGGTGTGTTGGTTTTCGTCTTAACGAAAGACACCCGGTTATGAATCACATTCTCCGCCTTCAATCGCGCAGCTTCTCCCCATCTTGCCCCGGTACTCAAACACAAAACCGCAATTTTACGATTATCACCTGAGAGCGCAGCTAGTAAGGCGTCAATTTCCTCAAGAGTGAGATAGCCCGTTTCGGCTGTCTGCTCTTTAAGTTTTTTGAATCCCCTGAATGGATGCTCACCGTTATACAGTTCTGACTCAATCAGGGTTGTGAACATCCCACCTAGCGTGATCAGGTCGCGGTTGATGGTAGTTGGCTTAATACCTTCACCCCGGCGTTGAGCACAATATTGCGTTATCAGGCTCTTGGTGATCTGGAAAGCGCATGGGTTACCGGTCATCGTTTCGAAACGCTCAATTTTCCTGAGATACGATTGACCGTGTTCCTCGTGTTTACCTTTCAGCTTCCACCATAACTCTTTCAGTTCTGACAGTTGGCGTTTGTCCGTGGGTTTTGAAAGCCATTCCTTTGAGTGATGGTTATATTGAGTATGCTTTTCAAAAGCCATCGCCTCGCTTTTCTTGTCGAACTTCCGACGGATGCGTTTTCCGTTACGCCCAGCCGGTCTAATGTCCACTTCATATCGACCATCATCGAGCTTTTTAACAGACATAAAGCCTCCCGATGATGTTACTTCGTACTTCAATTTCCTGATTTAAATAGCAAAAACTCACTGTGCATTTACTGCACAAATAAGCACCATAAATAGTTAGCCAGTTTTCTGGTCTGAGTGGGCTGACGTTGTTTTTTGCTGCCCAAAGTGCGCGAGAGCCGGTGCAATCTGCCCAGCTTCAGGTGATATCGTCTCTGTCATGAACCACATAGTGTATTTTTTGAACTGAGGATGATTCAAAATCTTCATCACCGCCTGTATGCCCATATCTTTTACACCCTTCTCGTAACTCGAAAGAGAGCTGTATGGAACGCCTGTTAAGTCACTGAATTCTTTCCTATTCATACGTTCTGACTCACGCATGATCGCTAGCTTTTCATTTACGGGCATCATCGTAATTAACACTCCACTATTGATAGAAAAACGATAACGGAGTAATCTTCAATTCGTTATCGCAAACTAATGGCTCCAATATGGCAATTAATAGCCATTAGGAGCAATTAAAACACTAACGAGGAATACTCACAAATGAATAGGGTCATTGACAGTGTGAGCGACGCCGTTCCATATCAGGAATTCGCGCGCCTTATTGGTAAAACACCTGCAGCCGTTAAAGGCATGATTGAAAAGGGCAAGCTTCCTGTTGTCGAGATGACTGATCCGCAGTCAACGAGTGGGCGCGCAGGGGAATATTGGGTTTATCTGCCTGCATGGAACAAGGGTATGAAGATGGCATATGACAGCCGCCCGAAGGAAATTCGTGATGGTTGGCTGATGTGGCTCGGATTAGGGGAACCAGTATGAAGAATGAACCTCGCTGTATTGCACAGTTGCTTCGAAGAGAAAGCCCTAATCCAATCAACTTCACTATCACACACGGTCGCGGACGCAAGGGCATCATTATCCGAACCCGTAAGACGGGGGTAATTGAGAAGCTTCGTCGCTTGGTCAAAAAAAGAGGGCTGTGGTTGTGACAGTAATGACACTTGATGTGATCCAGAAACAACCAACAGCGCTCCGCGGTCTGGTCTGCAAGTATCTGGCTCAGCCTCGCTGGCAAGATACATGCGATTTTTACAATCAGATGATGGAGCGGGAGCGTCTTACGGTTTGTTTCCACGCTCAATTAAAACAGCGTCACTCTGTCATGCGCTTAGAGGAAATGACCGAAGCCGATCGTGAGCGTCTTGTTTGTGCGCTTGATGAATTGAGAACTGCATTCACCCGGCATCGTCAACTTGGCGCGTCAAAAGCAACTTTCATCAGCCGCCTGACCGTCAGCCAAAGGCGTTCATTGTTTCTTCATGCTGGACTGACAGAGCAGGAATTTATGATGCCGCACTGGCGTTTGAATGAAGAGAACTGTTACTGGCGTGACAAACTTTTCCGCGCTCTGCGAGAGCTGTTCAGCCTTTTTGAGTACGCACCAACTATTTTAACCTCGGTAAAACCTGAGCAGTATTTACATTAATTAATCTGGATTCGACTAATTACGCGCCTTACAGCGTGGGGACTCCTTTTGCCCGGAGATAGACAAATGCAAGAACAAAATACAGCGCAGCGGGGGATGTATTCGGCACATCTGGCGCAGGCAGTAAGTGAGGCACAGCGCGACACGGCGACCCGTTTCTCTTCTCATTTTGACGGACTTATCGCGTACATCAGTAAGTCAGAACTTAATCGCACCGAGATTATCGAGTTATTAGGCCAGGAGTCGGAAAAGTTACACAACTCAATTTTCGGTAGAGCTGGCTAACCACTTTTAACAGGAAGCAAAAATGAGCATACGCATCGAGATTAATAACCAATACGTCATCACCAGTGATCGCTATCAATTCATTTTGCAGGAAAAAAAGACCGCTACATCCGGGAAGAATGAAGGTAAGGAATGGTTGGACGTTGTGGGTTACTACCCAACTATCCCTAAGCTTGTCTCAGGCTTGGTATTGCATGATCTTTTGACCAGCGATCTTACTGGCCTCTCAGCTCTGGAAGCTCGGATTGAACGCTTGGGGAAGCTATGTCTGGACGCTTTTAAATAATATGTCCAACGAACCTCGGGGGCGTGTTGCCCCCTCGCCACCACCACCATTTTTGAAGGGCACCAGTGATTCATTCGTTGGTGCTTATCCCTGGAATAACGTCACCAAAGAGGCCATTGGCCGCGACAGACCCCTTACACGTGCCGAACTCCGTCAGGTGCAAGGTGTTTTAAACCGGATTGACCGTCTGCCGTTTTTCCTGCAAACGCTGTTTACATCGCGTTATAACTTCATCCGCCGTAAAAAGAGCCCTTTAGGAGGGCTGTATTTCCTTAAAAACACGTTTGAGCGCAAGCTGCTGCCACGTCTTGAGTGTGTTAATGAGCTGTGCGGGATGAATGAATCCGCCTCGATTGGTTTTCTGTCTGCGCGGGATGAATATGCACGCCTACCGGATATGAACGACAAAGAGCTCAGGAAATTTGCCGCCAGATTAGCCTCTCAGCTCTGGAGCAGGTATGAAGAGTTAAGCGACGCATGGGCGCACGCTCACGGCGGCAAAGAAACCCTTTTCTCTGATGAGGCGCAGGCGCATTTATACGGGAAAGTTGCCGAGGTCGCGCGCGCTTTCAACCTCACCCCGATGTACTGGAAAAAATACCTTAAGGGTCAGATGACGATCCGCATGGCATTTTCCGCTATTTCACGACTGATAAAAGACGAGTGGTGGGTTAACCAGCTCAAGGCGCAGCGTATGCGCTGGCGCGAGGGGCTGCTCATCGCTGCCGGTGAGGTCAACAAAGACCGTTCACCCTACGCCAGCAAAATGGCGATCCGCGATGTTCATTCGCGCCGCCTGGCTAATCTCGAATACCTGAAATCCTGCGAGCTTGAAAACAAAGTCACCGGCGAGCGTATAGACCTCATCAGCAAGGTCATGGGGAGTATTTCAAATCCTGAGATACGCCGCATGGAGCTGATGAACACCATCGCCGGGATTGAGCGCTACGCGGCCAGCGCCGGTGACGTGGGGATGTTTATCACCCTGACCACACCCTCGAAATATCATCCGACCCGACAGGTCGGCAAAGGCGAAAGCAAAACGGTGCAGCTCAATCACGGCTGGAACGAAAACGCATTCACACCCAAAGACGGCCAGCGTTACCTCTGCCGAATCTGGAGCCTGATGCGTACCGCGTTCAAAGATAACGATTTAGAGGTTTACGGGTTGCGCGTTGTCGAACCGCACCACGACGGTACGCCTCACTGGCACATGATGCTGTTTTGCAAACCCGGTCAGCGTAAAGCCATTAACGAAATCATGCGTCGATATGCCCTCAAAGAGGACGGACACGAAAAGGGCGCGGCAAAACAGCGCTTTGAGTCACGCCATCTTAATCAGGGCGGAGCGGCGGGTTATATCGCTAAATACATTGCAAAAAATATCGACGGTTACGCACTCGACGGCCAGCTCGATCACGACACCGGCAAGCCTCTGAAAGATACGGCCGCAGCCGTCACCGCATGGGCGTCTACATGGCGTATACCGCAATTTAAACCAATTGGCCTACCGACAATGGGCGCTTACCGAGAACTGCGCAAGCTGCCGCGTGGGGTGAGTATTGCCTGCGAGTTTGACGACAGGGTTGAGGCCGCGCGAGCTGCTGCAGATGAGGGTGACTTTGAGCGGTATATCATCGCGCAGGGTGGGGCAAACATGCCGCGTGATGCTCAGGTCGTCAGGGTGGCCCGTAAGGTGACGGATGAAGTTAACGAGTACGAAGAAGATATCGAGAGGGTGGTCGGTATTTATGCCCCTCATCTCGGGGCTCACCGTGTTCATGTAACCCGTACTGCCGAATGGCGCATCGTTCCAAAGGTTTTGGCCGTTGAGCCTTTGACCTTAAAAAGCGGCTCTGCCGCGCCTCGGAGTCCTGTCAATAACTGTGGAAAGCTCACCGGCGATGGAGATCCAGTTATGACACCCGCACCGTCTGAGCAAGCCGCAGCGGTGTTAAATTTGGTTGATAGCGGAGTAATCCCATGGGATGACAAGTCCGTTTTAGTGGTTCTTAGAAGAGTACTTAAACAAGCTTCAACGACGTCTATTCGAAAGCGAATGAAAAGTGAGTTGAAAAAAATGTATCAGATTGCTCCATCTGGCCGCATGGCTAAAATAGAACGAGCACAAATACCACGAATTCGTTATGAATTGGCAATGCAGGGAATAAAGATTCGGCAATTTGAGCTTGAGGTTTTGGCTCGAGGAGCCGTAGTGATCTTTGGGGATAAAAAATTTCACTTTCCGATAGAGAGTAAATGGGATGGTTTTTCAAACGAGATCAATGATTGTGAGCCTCATAATTATGAAGCTCACATTAAACTTAAATGATATTTTTTGTAAACCCTAAGAGTTCTATTTTTTGTATAAGAGGGGCGATTTCCTCGGTCGAGAATAAATTATGGTCAATTGCCAAAGTTAGCTCGCGTTTAGTGCGGGTCAACGCAACATACATACGCATCCATTCTTTGTTGAAATGAGATTCTTGAGATACTTCACGGAATAAGTACCTTGCAGTATTTCTTGTTAAGATGAAAATACAATGATCAGCGTCCAATCCTTTAGCTGCATCAATACTAGAGACTACTATAAAGTCGTCATTTATATTTTGCTCGTCATCTAAGCAACTGGCTAACTGGCCATATTCTGGAATGGACAGTTGAATGTTGTGTTTTCTTAAAAAAGAATTTAATGCTGGTCTTATTCCCAAGGCCGCAACTAAATCAATGAGGTCTAAGAGTAAAGCGGATTCGAATAATTCTGGGTTTTTGTTATGTTTTATTTGTGATATTTTGTGTTTGATTTCTTTTGGAAAAGTGATTTTTTTGGATTGTTGTCTTGTTAGATATACGCCTTGTTTTTGCTCTATGTAAATTAACGCTGTGGTAGACTTTTCTTTTAAATAAGACTGGTAGTTTTCACTGGAGGATTCTATGTAATTTAGAACTCCAAGGGTGCTGTTTAACGATTCTTGTTCTTGGCCCTGATAACAAAATAAATTAGAGATTGATAGTATATTAGTAGGAACTCTCCGCGTAATGTTATTTATGGGGAGTAAATTAATATGTTCAGAATTGCTTGATTTAGCAATGTAGTCTCGCAACGAACCTGTCCATTTCAATGCTTGCTTAGTATCACCGATCATATAAATATTTATATGTTGACCTAATGCATCAAACGCAATTAGAGCTTCTTCGTCTAGGTCTTGTACCTCATCAATATATATTTTGTCAATAATTGATGCAATGAGTGATAAAATAAAATCCACTCTCGCTTTTTTTGTTCTGTTGCTATGCCGAGAACAATTTTTATCTAAAATCATTCTTGAAATGTGATATACATTTTCAGCATGAATAATATTATTGCTTCTCAAGCGACTGAAAAAAGCATTTTTATATTGAGGGTTCCCGATGGGTTGCAAAGAAATATCATTGTATATTTCATTTAAAGAATAGTTCGAAAAAGGATATATTATTTCATGCAACAAAAAACTATGTACTGTTTGAATGATTAGATTTTGAGGAATGTAACCTAAATTTCTTTTAACTTCTGATTGTATTTTTATTGTGGCTGAATTTGTATAGGTTAAAGCAAATATTTTTTTGCTGTTATCACAAGTTAGTAAGTAATTCGTTATGTCGGCTGCTAAGCCAAAAGTTTTTCCTGCGCCGGCTCCGGCTAATTGTATATCGATCATGACAATGCCTCAACTACTTGCTGAATATGATCTGGTAATACAATTGCTAGAGGGGATTCCTCTCTTGACATTGCATCACACACTTGCAGCATTCGAGATGTTTTTCCAAGAATCATATGACGTGCAACTGCGTCTTCATTTTCGTCAACTTCAAAAAGTGCACTAAGAAGTTTTGTGTTGTTACCAGCACGTGCGAAATCATATTCTAGAGTATACCCCTGTGTAGTTCTAATGAATACGTTTTCATTCTCTGTGTCATATCTGTCATGCGCGGCTTTAGATGTATCCGAATTGTCGAAATCTCGAATGATACCGATTAATTTTTTGGGGTTGTCTTTATTAAGTGTAAGCCATATGTCTAAAAAAGTACGATATCCTCTTTGGCCAACTGCAATGACCTCGATATTGTTAAGGTATGATGATTGCCTTAAAAGAAATGTGTTAATCAATAGTTCTTCACTAGGGCCTTCAACTAAAATTACTTTGTCTGCGAACAACATTTTGAGTATGTCAAAGTTAGGTCTCTTTCTTAAATAATCAAGAAGTTTAGGATCTGCTGAGCTTAAATCAACAGCTTTATTTCCGGTCAAGGCAACTACGTTATTTAATTCAAGTTTGTTTATTATGTTTGGGTTATGAGAGGAAATTAAAGTCTGGAGTAGCGAATTGCTCTCTTTAATTGTTTTGCTTATGAAATCTACAGCAACACGAAGATTATTAACACTCAAATGTGCCTCAGGTTCCTCTATGCAACATAAATTAAAAC
>NZ_WSPD01000016.1:0-98648 GCF_026319105.1 Enterobacter sp. HSTU-ASh6
ATTTAAAAGTTTGATGCTCAATGAATTAAACTTCGTAATGAATTACGTGTTCACTCGTTGAGACTTGGTATTCATTTTTCGTCCGAGGACGTTAAGAATCCATGTCACTTTGAGTGCCCACACAGATTGTCTGATAAATTGTTAAAGAGCAGTGCAACGCGGCTTTCGCTCACCGTTGCGAGGTGGCGTATATTACGCTTTCCTCTTTCAGAGTCAACCCGTTATTTCAGGATTTTTTCTCTTCAACCGACCGGGTTGTTTGTGAAGTGATTCACATCCGCCGTGTCGATGGAGGCGCATTATAGGGAGTTACCGAGCGACCGCAACCAAAAAGTTGCAAAAAAATGACTGACTGCTGCATTCCCCAGCAAAACCCCGCCTTATACCCTTTTATGCACAAAGTTATCCACAATCATAAGCGGATCCCGATGCGATCCCACGAATTAAACAGGAAGATCAACTATACTAGCGGCAAATACTCTCCTCTGTGCAGGCTCATCCTCATGACCACACAACGCCTCGCCCGTGACTGGCGTCTCCCTACAGCGGGGTTGATGCTGCTGGCGATCCTCTTTGCCGGATTTACCCTGCATAGCCACTGGAACGCCTTTATCCAGTGGTGTCTTGCCACGCAAATTACGCTGCACCGTTATCTGGTGATGTATCTGCTGCAGCTTAATAACCACCAGTACAGCGGCGGATTATGGTTACTAACGGGGGCTTTCCTTTATGGCGTTCTGCACGCCATTGGTCCCGGACACGGAAAGTTCATCGTGACGACCTACCTGACGACAAATAAAGAAAGCGAGCTGGCCTCTCGGGTCGTCCCCTTCCTGGGTAGCCTGATGCAAGGCGTCAGCGCCATACTGTTTGTCTTTATTCTGGCTGTCGGGTTTAACCTTGCGTCCGGGGATATCAGTACCAGCCGCTGGTATGTTGAGAAGATAAGCGCTGTGCTTATTGGCGCATTTGGCGCCTTCGTCATTTACCAGGCGCTGAAGAGCCTGCGCCCGCGCAGGATGACGGTGTCCGCCATTAAGCCTCTTCATCAGCATGATGAACACTGTGGCTGCGGCCATCACGGTGTGGGCGCAGACCTGACGCAGGGCGACTGGAAAACCCGTCTGGGGGTGATCCTGGCGATCGGCGCGCGTCCGTGTAGCGGGGCAATCATGATCCTGATGTTCTCGAACGCGCTGGGCATAGTCACCTGGGGAATGGCCGCGGTCATGACCATGTCGCTGGGCACAGCGCTGTCGATTATGGGGCTTTCACTGGCTGTACGTTACGCCCGTGAGCGCACGGTGACCTGGTTCGGAGAAAGCACGTCATTAAGATGGCTGGTGCCGGCAGTCAAAATAGCCGGAGGGATAGCCCTGATCCTGTTCGCGACGGTGCTGTTCCTGACGGTGATCCCTATCAGCGCCAATGGCGACTACATCGCCGCAGGATGCTAATAAAAGAAAAACCCGCCAGCGGCGGGTTTTTTATTACTCGTTGATGCGTGGATGCTGGTCCACCAGTCGGGAGCGTTTCTTCTGCAGTTCTTCAATCTCTGCGTCAATATCCTCGATCTTCTGCTCTACGCTATCGTAGTGCTCACGGAGGATCTCTTTCGCTTCCTGAATATCCGATGCCGCAGGCGTTGCGCCTTTCAGAGGTCGATTCGCGGTCTCCTTCATGGTAAGACCCGTAATCAAACCAATCACCGCAATCACCATCAGGTAATAAGCTGGCATCATCAGGTTCTGCGTGCTCTCCACCAGCGAAGCGGCAAGCGTCGGGGTCAGACCGGCAATCAGCACCGAGATATTAAAGGCCGCAGCCAGCGCACTGTAGCGAATGTGCGTTGGGAACATCGCAGGCAACGTTGAGGCCATCACCCCGATAAAGCAGTTAAGGATCACCGCCAGCATCAGCAAACCGGCAAAAATCAGCCCCAGTACATTACTGTTGATCAGAATAAACGCCGGGATGGCGAGAGCAAACAGCGCAACGCTTCCCAGAATAATGAACGGTCGACGACCAAAGCGGTCACTCAACAGGCCCATAATCGGCTGCACAAACAGCATACCCACCATGATGGCGATAATGATCAGCACACCGTGATCTTCCGAGTAGTGCAGGTTATGCGACAGATAGCTCGGCATGTAGGTCAGCAGCATGTAATAGGTCACGTTGGTGGAGATCACCAGACCGATACAGACCAGCAGGCTCCGCCAGTGCTTAGTGGCGATCTCTTTGAACGACACCTTCGGACCGTCCTGCAGCCCTTCGCGATCGCCCTGCTCAAGCTTATCAACGTGCTGCTGGAACGCAGGCGTCTCTTCAAGCGCATGACGCAGATACAGGCCTATGATCCCCAGCGGCAGCGCCAGGAAGAATGGAATACGCCAGCCCCAGTCGAGGAAGTTCTCTTCCCCCACCACGGTTGAAATGAGTACCACCACGCCGGCGCCCAGAACAAACCCGGCAATCGAGCCGAAGTCCAGCCAGCTTCCCATAAACCCGCGCTTACGGTCCGGGGAGTATTCAGCAACAAAGATCGATGCCCCGGTATATTCCCCCCCTACCGAGAAGCCCTGCGCCATCTTACAAATCAGCAGCAGAATCGGTGCCCAGATGCCGATTGAGGCATAAGACGGGATAAGGCCGATACAGAATGTACTGATCGACATAATGACGATGGTAATGGCCAGGATCTTCTGGCGACCATATTTATCGCCGAGCATACCGAAAAACAGACCGCCCAGCGGACGGATCAGGAAGGGAACGGAGAACGTACCCAGGGCGGCAATCATCTGCAGACTGGGGTCGGCACCGGGGAAAAATACTTTACCTAACGCGTAGGCCACAAAGCCGTAGACACCAAAATCGAACCATTCCATCGCATTACCGAGCGAAGCTGCGGTAATGGCTTTACGCAGTTTTGCGTCATCAATAATGGTGACGTCGCGAAGCGTAATGGGTTTAATCTTTTTCCTTCTCAGCATAGCTATCCTCGTTGACTCGGCCCTGTCTGTTTCACAGTCCAGTTTGCGTTCTGTGAACCATGGGATCCGCTCCATGCGAATCGCCTTATTCAAGCGTAGCAGGTTTACTTACATTGACGTTTTACGTCGATACAACCGAACCTGTTGACGCCTGTCTGGGCAGTTAATGACCTTTTTACCCTACCAGCGTTTATATTTGTGATCAACTTCACACATATTTCTGTGTTCGGTCAACCCACGCTAATTTTTGTCAAGGAGCGCAAATAGGCACTTTCTCAGTCCGCCTGAAAAGCAGCCTCACACACGTTATTAATCCTTTCTCATCAAAAAAACGAACCCCATTAATTCAAACCCAACTCACATAATTTTCCATCGTCAGGAATCTGCCCTTAGCTTTGCATTGAATATGTGACAAAGATAACTAAAACGATGTTTTATTTTCATTGAATCAATATTCCAATGATCGCATGATAAATCCGAACATAACGTTTTATCTCTTTCTGGCTGAGGTTACGCGAGCGTACTCAGTTCATTTTGTTGCCGGGTCATTAAAAACACGATCGCGGGTACAAACGGCAACAGATTGAATTTAATGACTAATTTTTAACACCTATCACCCGCCCTGCGGGATCAGATGTGAGGTTTGTCTATGAAGATTAAAGCCACGATAGAACGCATACCTGGCGGTATGATGCTGGTTCCGCTGGTACTGGGAGCCATCCTGAATACCCTGGCTCCTGATACCGGGGCTTATTTCGGTGGTTTTACAAAAGGAATGATTACGGGCACGGTTCCCATTCTTGCCGTCTGGTTTTTTTGTATTGGCGCATCCATTAATTTGCGGGCGACGGGTACGGTATTACGGAAATCCGGTACGCTGGTGATAACCAAAATAGCGGTTGCCTGGAGTGTGGCAATGATATGCGCGATGTTCATTCCGGAGAATGGAATTCAGACCGGATTCTTTGCCGGTTTATCGGTGCTGGCGATTGTCTCCGCGATGGATATGACCAACGGCGGGTTGTACGCCAGCCTGATGAACCAGTACGGGACGAAAGAAGAGTCCGGTGCCTTTGTCCTGATGTCTCTGGAGTCCGGCCCGCTGGTGACGATGCTTATACTGGGCTCTGCAGGCCTGGCCTCTTTTGAACCCCACCATTTTGTCGGCGCGATCCTGCCTTTCCTGGTCGGTTTCGCACTGGGCAATCTGGACCACGATCTGCGTGATTTCTTCAGCAAAGCCACGCCGGTGCTGATCCCGTTCTTCGGCTTCGCGCTGGGGAATACCATCAACCTGAAGGTCATTCTCGATACCGGACTGCTGGGTATTGTGCTGGGTGTTGCCGTGATCGGCATCACCGGTATTCCGCTGGTGATTGCTGACCGCGTTATCGGGGGAGGAAACGGTACGGCGGGCGTCGCCGCCTCTTCAGCCGCAGGCGCAGCCGTCGCCAATCCGGTGATTATTGCCCAAATTAACCCAGCTTTCGAACCGGTGGCCGCTTCAGCGACAGCACTGGTTGCCGCCAGCGTGATTGTCACCGCGATTCTGGTGCCCATCATCACCGCGCTGTATGCGAAACGCTACGCAAGTGCCCCGGAACAGGACATCGAACGAAAAGCGGTAGAACTCGGCCATTAACACACCGCACCAGACCATCCCCTCTCCCCTCCGGGGAGAGGGTCAGAGTGAGGGGTGAAGAATTCACCCAAAAATCTCGTCCACCATCCCGTCCACCAGCCGTTTTGCTGAACAGAGCCTCGGCATCCCCAGCGCGACGGTCTGCCAGTTCTGCGTCACTGACCAGCTCACCGGATGTTTATCCGCCTGACACCAGTCCCCCAGCCAGCCCAGCATGTCTTTATGATCGATTAAGCCCGGAGAGGCCGGTGTTGTCAGCCACTGGTGATAGAAATGGCGGGTCGTGGGAGAGGCGTTAATCCCCTGTGCCAGATAGTTTGCCGCCATGCTGCGCAGGTTATCCTTGAGCATGGCCGCCACATCTTCGTTCGCGAGGCGGCAGGCGTCGCCAAATGGCCCCCAGCAAAGCTCTTCCAGGACGATAAAACAGCGACCGGCCAGTGACCAGCCATCATAGTGCCCGGCCCGCCAGCGGGTAAAAATCTGCTCGCTATGCTCACCCGCCTGCACCGTTAGCCCGCGCTGGGTCAGGGCCTTTTCTTTATAAGCTGCCCGTTGGGTAAAATGAGAAGAGAGTTCGGCGTACTGCTGCATCAGCCCCGGTGCCTGCTGGGCGCGCGGATGAGCCTGCTGGCGCAGCGCCATCAGCTTCTCCGCCATCAGCGTCAGGGCGAGATGGCCCGGGTCCAGCATGCCGGCCAGTTTTTCCGCCAGGCCCAGGCGCAGCGCCGCATTTTCATTGAGCATCCCCGCCATCGCCCAGGGGCGTAGCCGGGTACGGGTCATAATTTCCTGCGTCAACCGCTCACGAAACTGCAGCTGTTGTGGTCCAGGGTGGGGATGACGCGCTGCGTCTACCCCCTGCACCAGATCGACCATAAATTTTGGATGAATACACTCCAGCGTTCGCCCGGGGCCATCCAGTAGTGGTGTTGTCATGGTTGCTCTGCCGCGAATAGAGTTTGAATATCATCGCGTAACAGTCGGGTATCTTCCTGAATCCACGTCGCAGTAGTGATACTTTGCTTCAACAACTGGCAGAGCGCTCGGGTTGAATGCTCATTTTGTTGGCGCACTGCGAGGCTATCACGCAAGCTTTCCTGTAACCCGGTCAGGCACAACGAAAATTCTGCAAAGAACGTTGCCATTCCTGCCGTAACAGAGACATCGACCTGCGCGGATAAAGCTTTACGTATTTGTTCACAAAACTGCTCAATATGTTGCTTAATTTTTTCATGAAGCTGTGCAATGTCGATAACATAGCGCGTGCGCGTTTCGACATAATCATCCCAGCCCCAGCCCGGATTATTGAGCCAGCGAGAGACCGTTTCACGCATGCTGCCCCCGCCGGATGGCTGGCCTGCCTGGCTGTCATCCTGCGCAATGGCATCGTTAAACAGCGCCTGCGTATTAAAGTTAAGCTGGCTCGCCTGAAACGCCGGGAAACTGATCCGCGCCCGAAAACCCGCATGGCTCAGGTGCTCTTTGATACGCGTTTCAATGGGGCGCATCGCTTCATTCAGGGACCGCGCCAGCGTCGACTCCAGCTGATCGAAGCGTAACGCCAGTTCCCGGCCGATCTTCCTCTGCGCATCCAGCATGATAAGCTCGCAGGAAGAGCGGATTTTACTCAGCGCAATCTGCGCCTGCCCCTCGTCGTCCAGCACCAGCTGCTTCAGATCCTCCTGCGCGTCAATGCGCTGATTCAGCCCGTCGATACCGGCCAGCTCAAGAATATGGTGCGCGCTGAATAGATCACCCATCGCCTGATGCAGCGCCGTTTTTTGCGACACCATAAAGTCCGCGGTAGCGTTCAGTGCCTGCTCAACCTCATGTTTCACCTCATCGCTCACCACGCGCTGACGCGTCTGCAGAAGCGCCATGTCCTCCTCCAGACGTGCGATATTGAGTTCCAGCGCCTCAAAGGCTACCGTCAGCCCCTGATAGCGGAAGTCGAGATACTCCCGGGCATTTTGGGCGTAGTTGAGCAACTTATGCGAGGCCGAACGCAGAGCGAATAGCGAGGCATTAGCATAGGCGGCGTAAATCAGCTTGCGGATCGGTTGTTCAAAGAGCGAATCTTCCCAGAGCAAATCGGCAGAATGACGAACATGATCGCTATCGTCCAGGTCCGCCGTGCGCCAGCGACGTCCCAGCGCCGCTTCGGCAAAATCCTGCACCCACGGTTGCTCCTGATGATCCGGCAGTTGCCCGTGCGTATTCATCTCGTAGCGAGCGCGGTTCGCCAGATACGCCCACATGGACGAAACGGGGTAGATCTGGCCGGGCGAAATATTGCCTTTCATTAAGGTACCGGAGATCATCGCCCGGACCTGTTCTTCATCGTCGCTGTTACGATCTTTCTGATCGAATTTATTGACCAGCGCATACAGCGGCACGGATTTACCCGCCGCGGAAATCGCCTGACGGACCTCTTCATCTGATATGGATTTAAGCTGGGTATAATCCATCACCGCCAGCACCGCCGACGCGCGGGACAACTGTTCGCTGAGCATTTTTTGCAGATGCGGTTGTCCGGCCTCATTAGGCCCGGGCGTGTCGAGCAGCGTCAGTTGCCCGAGATGTGCATCCAGCCCCGCGAGATGCACGAACTCCACTTCAATCACCGGGATATGTTCGATAGCCGCATATTCAGAGAATGGAAATTCGACCCCTAACGCCTGGGAGAGCCTCACCAGATCGTTAAGGCTTTTCAGACAATGGAAGATCGGCTGTGCCCCCAGATGATGCTTCTCAAAGGCTTCCCCTTTTTCAATACGCGCCAGCAGCGTATTCATGTCTTTATCAATTTCCAGACGCTGGGCCAGCTTCGCGCGATCGTAATCGCCAAGCTTTTTCTGCAGCAGTTGGATCAGTTCATCGATGGGCGAGGCGTGTGAGAAATGCAGCACCGGCTCCTTCTGACCCGGCGTATGGCGAATCAACGTCGGAAGCGCCGTCATGGGACGATTGCGGTTAGGCAACACTTCGGTACCCACAATCGCATTAATGGTGGTCGATTTGCCCGCTTTCATGGTGCCGACAATCGCCAGGACCATTTCCAGCCGGGTTATTTTTCGTAATTCATTATTCAGCATCGCCTGCTGCGCATCGACACCGCGCGCACTAAAATGCAAAGGTAAAACGTTGTTCTTTTCACCCGTGATGGCAGCCGTTGTGCTTTCCAGCATCGCAGTCGGCATTGATTTCAACGTATCAAGATTTTGCAGAGCAAGCTGTAACAAACGCTCAGCTTCCTGGCTTAATTCAAAAATGGTCTGTGTGTGCATGATAAAAGCCTTTCCTTAACGCAAATTTATTACTTTTATTAAGCCACTGGTTTTAATTATGTTGTTCAGGCTTATATGATTACGTGTGGAAAACATGTTCGCCGAAATATAACTGATTGAAGATAATCAGGAATAATTCACTATCCTTGCATGGCGTGTAGAACTCTTCTCCAGGCCTGATAGCCAAAAGAAAAAAGCGTAGCCCATTTTTAAGAAACTTCAGGATATATCACCATTATTTACCCACCTAAAAAGAGAGGTAATGTTCTACAGCCATAAGATATGTATGGCAGCAAAGTCCGGAGATAAATAACAATGTGTTGCTTCACCTTATCCGAAATGGAGGGGCGTAGCAATTTGCTGCAATAAAATATTCGATATATTTCGCGCCATTTCTTCCCAACGTGTTAATGACGTCAGCATCGCTTAACTGACTGACATAAAGTGTCACTCCCGACACGCTTGTGGCATTTTTTTAATTCACAATATCACCGACAACCGTGTGGATTTGCGTTATACTTGCCGCCTTTTTCGGCACGCTGCCGTCATTTTGCTGGCACTTTCCAGCGCGTTTACACTTTCTGAGGATACCGATATGCAACTCCCACACTGCCCGAAATGCAATTCTGAATACACCTATGAAGATAATGGCATGTACATCTGCCCGGAATGCGCGCACGAATGGAATGATGCCGAGCCAGCACAGGACGCCGATGCGCTTGTTGTAAAAGATGCGAACGGCAATCTGCTGGCGGACGGCGACAGTGTGACCGTCATTAAAGATCTGAAGGTTAAAGGCAGCTCCTCCATGCTGAAGATCGGCACCAAAGTGAAGAATATCCGTCTGGTTGAAGGCGATCATAATATCGACTGTAAAATTGACGGTTTTGGCCCGATGAAACTGAAATCGGAGTTTGTGAAAAAGAACTGATTTTCACCTCCAGGCCCGGTAAGCGCAGCGCCACCGGGCGCTTTTGCCGGATGCGCTACGCTTATCCGGCCTACAAAAAAAGAACTAAACTTAATGGGCTTTTCTTACGTGAGGTAAAGATTATGCCGTTAAGTCCCTACATCTCTTTCGCCGGCAACTGTGCAGAAGCCACTGCCTTTTATCAGCAGGCCGTCGGCGCGGAGCTCCTCTACAAGATCACTTTCGGCGAAATGCCAAAAAGCGATAACAGCGAAGAAGGTTGCCCGTCCGGTATGCAATTTCCGGATTCGGCTATCGCCCACTCCAACGTCCGCATTGCGGGCAGCGATATCATGATGAGCGACGGGATGCCGCCCGGCAGCAACGCGCAATATGCCGGTTTTACGCTGGTTCTCGACACCCAGGACGTCAATGAAGGCAAACGCTGGTTCGACAACCTTGCCGCAGGCGGCAATGTCGAGATGCCCTGGCAGGAAACCTTCTGGGCTCACGGTTTCGGTAAAGTCACCGACAAATACGGCGTGCCGTGGATGATTAACGTCGTGAAACAACACCAAACGTCGTAGGCCGGATAAGCGCAGCGCAGCCGGCAACAGCGCCCGGTGGCGCTGCGCTGACCAGGCCTACCGTGACTGTCATCGCTTTCACTTCAACTCTTCAAACTCCCGCAACCTGCACTTAACCCAAATGTCACATTGATGCGCCAGCATGAGGCCACATTTATCGTGAGGCCCAGCACATGCAAACCGTCATCCACGTCGAGAAACTGAGCAAGACCTTCAATCACAACAAGGCTCTGCACGCCGTTGATCTCACCGTCCGGCAGGGCGAGATGGTGGCGCTGCTGGGACCATCCGGTTCAGGTAAATCCACCCTTCTGCGCCATTTGAGCGGGCTTATTACCGGCGATAACACGCCGGAAAGCCACGTCGAGCTGCTGGGTAATACCGTACAGCGCGCCGGGCGTCTGGCGAGCGATATCCGCAAGAGCCGCGCCCGGACCGGCTACATCTTTCAGCAGTTCAATCTGGTGAACCGCCTGACGGTGCTGGAGAACGTGCTGACTGGCGCGCTCGGCAGCACCCCGTTCTGGCGCACCTGTCTGCGCTGGTTCTCTGCGTCCCAGAAGCAGGAAGCCTTACAGGCGCTGACCCGCGTCGGCATGGCGCATTTCGCCCACCAGCGCGTCTCCACCCTGTCCGGTGGACAACAGCAGCGCGTCGCCATCGCCCGCGCCCTGATGCAGAAAGCGCACATCATTCTCGCTGACGAACCCATCGCCTCGCTGGACCCGGAGTCCGCCCGCATCGTGATGGAGACCCTGTACGACATTAACCAGAACGACGGCATCACCGTGGTGGTCACGCTGCATCAGGTGGATTACGCCCTGCGCTACTGCCAACGCATCGTCGCCCTGCGTCAGGGACACGTGTTCTTTGATGGCGCGAGCCATCAGTTTGATAACGACCGTTTTGACCATCTCTACCGCAGCATGAACCGCGTCGAAGAGAACGCGCAGGCTGCTTAATTAAACCCGATCCGAGGAAAGTACATGAGCTACAAAGCCGTTGCCGCGCTGGCCTTTACCAGCATGTTCAGCATCAGCACCCTGTTAAGCCCAGCGTATGCACAGGAGCAGGAAAAAGAGCTGAACTTCGGCATTATTTCGACGGAATCACAGCAGAACCTGAAACCTCAGTGGGAACCGTTCCTGAAAGATATGGAAACCAAACTGGGGATCAAAGTGAACGCCTTCTTCGCCCCGGACTACGCGGGCATCATCCAGGGGATGCGCTTTAACAAAGTGGACATCGCCTGGTACGGCAACCTCTCCGCCATGGAAGCGGTGGATCGCGCCAACGGTCAGGTCTTTGCCCAGACCGTCGCTGCAGATGGCTCCCCGGGCTACTGGAGCGTGCTGATCGTGAACAAAAACAGCCCAATCAACAACCTTAACGACATGCTTGCCAAACGCAAAGAGCTGACCTTTGGCAATGGCGATCCCAACTCCACCTCAGGCTACCTTGTCCCTGGCTACTACGTCTTCGCCAAAAACAACGCCTCCGCCAGCGACTTCAAACGCACGGTAAACGCCAGCCATGAAACCAACGCCCTGGCCGTGGCCAACAAGCAGGTGGATGTCGCGACCAACAACACCGAGAACCTCGACAAACTGAAGACCTCAGCACCGGACAAGCTGAAAGAGATCAAGGTTATCTGGAAATCACCGCTCATCCCCGGCGACCCGATTGTCTGGCGTAAAAACCTGTCTGAAAGCACCAAGGACAAGGTGTACGACTTCTTTATGACCTACGGCAAAACGCCGGAAGAGAAAGCGGTTCTGACGCGTCTGGGCTGGGCACCGTTCCGCCCGTCCAGCGACCTGCAGCTGGTCCCGATTCGCCAGCTGGCGCTGTTTAAAGAGATGCAGGGCGTGAAGGATAACAAGGGGCTGAAGGACGAGGAGAAGACCAGCAAAGTGGCCGCGATTCAGGCCCAGCTGGAAGACCTGGACCGCCTGACCGCCGCGCTCGGCGCGATGACCAGCGTGAATAAAGCGGTGCAGTAATGCCTTTCTACCCCTCACCCTAACCCTCTCCCCTATGGGGAGAGGGCTGGGGTGAGTGGAACACACAGCTACGGAGTAACACATGCAAACCATCACCCTCCCGCCGCCGAAGCGCAGCTGGTTCTCACTGATAAGCTGGGCCATCCTGCTGGCGGTGCTGGTTATCTCCTGGAAGGGCGCGGAAATGGACCCGCTGCTGCTCTTCAAAGACGCGGGCAATATGGCGACCTTCGCCGCCGATTTCTTCCCGCCGGACTTCAGCCAGTGGCAGGACTACCTCAGCGAAATGGCGGTCACTCTGCAAATTGCCGTCTGGGGCACCGCCCTGGCCGTCATTCTTTCCATTCCCTTTGGCCTGATGAGCGCCGAGAACATCGTGCCGTGGTGGGTCTACCAGCCCATGCGTCGCCTGATGGACGCCTGTCGCGCCATCAACGAGATGGTCTTCGCGATGCTGTTCGTGGTCGCCGTCGGTCTGGGGCCGTTCGCGGGCGTGATGGCGCTGTTCATCCACACCACCGGCGTGCTCTCCAAGCTGCTTTCTGAGGCGGTCGAAGCCATTGAGCCCGGTCCGGTGGAAGGTATCCGCGCGACCGGTGCCAACAAAATCGAAGAGATCCTCTACGGCGTCCTGCCGCAGGTGATGCCGCTGTTGATCTCCTACTCCCTGTACCGGTTTGAGTCCAACGTCCGCTCCGCCACCGTCGTCGGCATGGTCGGCGCAGGCGGGATTGGCGTCACCCTGTGGGAAGCGATTCGCGGTTTCCAGTTCCAGCAAACCTGCGCCCTGATGGTGCTCATCATCGTCACCGTCAGCCTGCTGGATTTCCTCTCTCAACGTTTGCGTAAGCACTTTATCTGAGAAGCGAGGCGTTGTTTTTTATGCACTTATCCAGACATCCGACCAGTTACCCCACCCGCTGGCAAGAGATTGCGGCAAAGCTCGAAGTGGAGCTGCGCACGCACTACCGCTGCGGAGACTATCTGCCTGCGGAACAGCAGCTTGCCGACCGCTATGAAGTGAACCGCCACACCCTGCGCCGCGCCATTGATCAACTGGTTGAGCGCGGCTGGGTCCAGCGCCGTCAGGGCATCGGTGTGCTGGTGCTGATGCGCCCGTTCGACTACCCGCTAAACGCCCAGGCGCGCTTTAGCCAGAACCTGCTGGATCAGGGCAGCCACCCGACCAGTGAAAAACTGCTCTCGGTATTGCGTCCGGCCTCCAGCCACGTGGCGGACGCGCTGGGGATTCAGGAGGGCGATAACGTTATCCACCTGCGCACCTTGCGCCGGGTTAACGGCGTCGCGGTCTGCCAGATAGATCACTACTTCGCGGACCTCGCCCTCTGGCCAGTGCTGCAACATTTCACCAGCGGCTCACTGCATGACTTTCTGCAGGAAGCGACAGGCATCGCGCTGAAACGCACCCAGACGCGCATCAGCGCCCGTCGGGCGCAGGCGAAAGAGAGCAAGGTGCTGGAGATCCCCAATATGGCCCCGCTGCTCTGCGTGCGCACCCTCAACCATCGCGACGGTGAGATCAACGCAACGGAATACTCCGTCAGCCTGACCCGCGCCGACATGATCGAATTCACCATGGAGCACTGAATGCACTTCGACACTGCCACCCGACAGCGCTGGATGCGCGTACTTGCCCAGAGTCAGCCCACCGCGCTGGCTGCCCGCATGCACGCCCTTAGCCTGGCGCCTGAATACGACATCCTCCGCGCCCCGGAGATCGGCCTCGTTCAGATCCAGGCGCGGATGGGCGGTACCGGCGAGCGCTTCTTCGCCGGGGATGCCACTCTCACCCGCGCCGCAATCCGCCTGAACAGCGGCACGCTGGGGTACAGCTACGTGCTGGGGCGCGATAAAGCGCACGCCGAGCACTGCGCGGTGATCGATGCGCTTTTACAGGAACAACCGCATTTCCAGACCCTGATGGAAACCCTTATTGCCCCGCTGGAGGCTGACCGCGCCGCACGCATTGCCGCGCGTCAGGCCGAAGTCAATACCAGCCGGGTCGACTTCTTTACGCTCGTTCGCGGAGACAACGCATGACGCTTCAACCTGCTTTTACCCTGGCCGTCCAGGATGCCCAACACAGTTTTCGTCGCCTGCTGAAAGCCATGAGCGAGCCGGGTGTGATCGTCTCGCTGCATCAGCTCTCTCAGGGCTGGCTGCCGTTAAACCTGGCGACCACCAGCGTGCTGCTGACGCTTGCCGACAACGATACCCCGGTGTGGCTCTCAGGCGTCCTGTCCAACGACATCGCCAGCCAGAACCTGCGTTTTCACACCAGCGCCCCGCTGGTTGAACAGCCGCGCCAGGCGGTCTTTGCCGTGGCCGACGAGCAAATCAGCCACGAACAGCTCAATGACCTGAGTGAAGGCAGCGCGGTAGCCCCGGAGACCAGCGCCACCCTGATCTTGCAGGTCTCCAGCCTGAGCGGCGGGCGCATGCTGCGCCTGACCGGCGCAGGCATCGCGGAAGAACGCATGGTCGCGCCGCAGCTGCCGGAGTGCATTATTCATGAGCTGACCGAGCGTCCGCACCCGTTCCCGCTGGGTATTGATCTGATTCTGACCTGCGGCGAGCGCCTGCTGGCGATCCCGCGGACCACCCATGTGGAGGTGTGCTGATGTACGTGGCCGTCAAAGGGGGCGAAAAGGCTATCGCCGCCGCCCATGCGCTACAGGCGCACAGACGACGGGGCGATGAACAGCTTCCCGAGCTGAGCGTCGCCCAGATTGAGCAGCAGCTTAACCTCGCCGTTGACCGGGTGATGACCGAAGGCGGCATCGCCGACCGCGAGCTGGCGGCGCTGGCGCTAAAGCAGGCCAGCGGCGATAACGTCGAGGCCATCTTCCTGCTGCGTGCTTACCGCACTACGCTCGCGAAGCTGGCGGTAAGTGAACCCATCAACACGGCGGAGATGCGCCTGGAGCGCCGCATTTCAGCGGTGTACAAAGACATTCCCGGCGGTCAGCGGCTGGGTCCTACCTATGACTACACCCATCGCCTGCTGGATTTTACCCTGCTGGCGAACGGCGACGTGCCGCCGCTCAGCACCTCTGACGCCGAACAAGAACCGTCTCCGCACGTCTTCAGCCTGCTGGCGAAACAAGGCCTGGCGAAAGCGGAGGAAGACTCAGGCGCTCAGCCGGATGACATCACCCGCACGCCGCCGGTTTACCCGTGCTCCAGATCGTCCCGCCTGCAGCAGCTGATGCGCGGCGACGAAGGCTATCTGCTGGCGCTGGCCTACTCCACCCAGCGCGGTTACGGTCGCAACCACCCGTTTGCGGCTGAGATTCGCAGCGGTTATATCGACGTTGAAATCGTGCCGGAAGAGCTGGGTTTTGCGGTGAACGTCGGCGAACTGCTGATGACCGAGTGTGAAATGGTGAACGGTTTTGTCGCGCCTGAAAATGAAGACCCGCATTTTACCCGCGGCTACGGGCTGGTGTTTGGCCTCGGCGAGCGTAAAGCCATGGCAATGGCGCTGGTTGACCGCGCCCTGCAGGCGCCGGACTACGGCGAGCAGATTGCAGGCCCGGCGCAGGACGAAGAGTTTGTGCTGGCCCATGCCGATAACGTTGAGGCCGCTGGCTTCGTCTCGCACCTCAAGCTGCCGCACTACGTCGATTTCCAGGCCGAACTGGAACTGCTGAAACGCCTGCAACGGGAGCGCAAACATGGCTAACTTAAGCGGCTACAACTTTGCCTATCTGGATGAGCAAACCAAACGCATGATCCGCCGCGCCATCCTCAAAGCGGTCGCCATTCCGGGCTATCAGGTGCCGTTCGGCGGTCGCGAAATGCCGATGCCTTACGGCTGGGGCACCGGCGGTATCCAGCTTACCGCCAGCGTGATCGGCGAAGCAGACGTGCTGAAAGTGATCGATCAGGGCGCAGACGACACCACCAACGCAGTGTCGATCCGCAACTTCTTTCAGCGGGTAACGGGCGTCGCGACCACCGAAAAAACCGAAGACGCGACGCTGATCCAGACCCGTCACCGCATTCCGGAAACCCCGCTCACCGAAGATCAGATTTTGATTTTCCAGGTGCCCATCCCGGAGCCGCTGCGCTTTATCGAGCCGCGCGAAACGGAAACCCGCACCATGCACGCCCTCGAAGAGTACGGCGTGATGCAGGTGAAGCTGTACGAGGATATCGCCCGCTTCGGCCATATCGCCACCACCTACGCCTACCCGGTGAAGGTCAACGGGCGTTACGTCATGGACCCGTCGCCGATCCCGAAGTTCGACAACCCGAAGATGGACATGATGCCCGCCCTGCAGCTGTTCGGCGCCGGGCGTGAAAAACGCATCTACGCCGTCCCGCCTTACACCCGGGTGGAGAGCCTCGATTTCGACGACCACCCGTTCACGGTGCAGGAGTGGGACGAGCCGTGTGCCATCTGCGGCTCGAAACACAGCTATCTGGATGAAGTGGTGCTCGATGACACAGGCAAACGGATGTTTGTCTGCTCCGACACCGATTACTGCCGCCAACAGAGCGAGGCGAAAAGCCAATGAAACCGCTGCTTTCGGTTAACAACCTGACCCACCTGTATGCGCCGGGTAAAGGCTTCAACGACGTGTCGTTCGACCTCTGGCCGGGCGAAGTGCTGGGGATTGTCGGCGAATCCGGCTCCGGCAAAACGACGCTGCTGAAATCCATCTCCGCGCGCCTGGCGCCGCAACACGGCGACATTTTGTATGAAGGCACGTCGCTGTACGGCATGAGCGAGGCCGAACGCCGCCGCCTGCTGCGCACCGAGTGGGGGGTGGTGCATCAGCATCCGATGGACGGCCTGCGCCGTCAGGTCTCGGCAGGGGGCAACATCGGCGAACGGCTGATGGCCACCGGCGCGCGCCACTACGGCAACATTCGCGCCACGGCGCAGCGCTGGCTGGAGGACGTTGAAATCCCCGCCTCGCGCATCGATGACCTGCCCGGCACCTTCTCCGGCGGCATGCAGCAGCGTCTGCAGATCGCCCGCAACCTGGTCACCCACCCGAAGCTGGTGTTTATGGACGAGCCCACCGGCGGGCTGGACGTCTCCGTGCAGGCGCGCCTGCTCGATCTGCTGCGCGGTCTGGTGGTAGAGCTGAACCTGGCGGTGGTCATTGTCACCCATGATTTAGGCGTGGCACGCCTGCTGGCGGACCGTCTGCTGGTGATGAAGCAGGGCCAGGTGGTGGAAAGTGGGTTAACCGACCGCGTGCTCGACGATCCTCACCATCCGTACACCCAGCTGCTGGTGTCCTCCGTATTGCAGAATTGAGGACGCCACCCGGCAAAACGAACGACGTACCTTGTAGGCCGGGTAAGCGAAGCGCCACCCGGCAAGAAAACGCCACGAGGCCAACATGATCCACGTACAAAACGTAAGTAAGACCTTTGTGCTCCACCAGCAAAACGGCGTGCGCCTGCCGGTGCTGCAAAACGCCTCGTTAGAGGTCAGCAGCGGCGAATGCGTGGTGCTGCACGGCCATTCCGGCAGCGGAAAATCCACCCTGCTGCGCTCCCTGTATGCCAACTATCTGCCCGACGAAGGCCATATCCATGTTCGCCACAATGATGAATGGATCGACCTGGTGCAGGCCCCCGCTCGGCAGGTGCTGGAGGTGCGCCGCTCGACGATCGGCTGGGTGAGCCAGTTCCTTCGGGTGATCCCGAGGATCTCCGCCCTGGACGTGGTCATGCAGCCGCTGCTGGATCTCGGCGTACCGCGTGAAACCTGTGCTGCCAAAGCGACCAGCCTGCTGACGCGCCTCAATGTGCCCGAGCGCCTGTGGCACCTTGCCCCGTCGACCTTTTCCGGCGGTGAGCAACAGCGCGTCAACATTGCCCGCGGCTTTATCGTCGACTACCCGATATTGCTTCTGGATGAACCCACCGCCTCGCTCGACGCTAAAAACTGCGCGGCCGTCGTCGAGCTGATCGAGCAGGCTAAAACCCGCGGGGCGGCGATCGTCGGGATCTTCCACGACGAAAGCGTCCGCACCCGCGTTGCTGACAGACTGCACCCGATGGGGACAAACGCATGATTATCAATAACGTCAGGCTGGTGCTGGAAAATGAGGTCGTTGGTGGATCGATTGAGGTGCAGGATGGCGTCATCCGCGCGTTTGCCGAAACCCAGAGCCGCTCACCCGAGGCGATGGATGGTGAAGGCGGCTGGCTGCTGCCGGGGCTGATTGAGCTGCATACCGATAATCTGGACAAATTTTTCACCCCGCGTCCGAAGGTGGACTGGCCCGCGCATTCGGCCATGAGCAGCCACGACGCGCTGATGGTCGCCAGCGGCATTACCACCGTGCTGGACGCGGTGGCGATTGGCGACGTCCGCGACGGCGGCGATCGCCTGGAAAACCTGGAGAAGATGATCAATGCCGTGGAAGAGACACAAAAACGCGGCCTCAACCGCGCCGAGCATCGCCTGCATCTGCGCTGCGAACTGCCGCACCACACGACCCTGCCGCTGTTTGAAAAGCTGGTCGGCCGCGAACCGGTATCGCTGGTTTCCCTGATGGATCACTCGCCGGGGCAGCGCCAGTTCGCCAATATTGAGAAGTATCGCGAATACTATCAGGGCAAATATTCGCTCAACGACGTGGAGATGGCCCGCTACGAAGAAGAGCAACTGGCGCTTGCGGCGCGCTGGTCACAGCCGAACCGTCTCTCCATTGCGGCAATGTGCCGGGAGCGCAACATCGCGCTGGCCAGCCATGACGACGCCACGCCCGACCATGTGCTCGAGTCCCACCAACTGGGCAGCGTAATCGCCGAATTTCCGACTACGTTCGCTGCGGCTGAAGCCTCCCGTAAACACGGCATGAACGTCCTGATGGGCGCGCCAAATATCGTGCGCGGCGGTTCGCATTCCGGCAACGTCGCGGCAAGCAAGCTCGCCGCACTTGGCCTGCTGGATATCCTCTCGTCCGACTATTACCCCGCCAGCCTGCTGGATGCGGCATTCCGGGTGGCAGACGACGAGGGCAACGGCTTTACGCTGCCGCAGGCGATTCGCCTGGTGACGAAAAACCCGGCCAGCGCGCTCGGTCTGCAGGATCGCGGCGAGATCGCCGAGGGTAAACGCGCGGATCTGGTGCTGGCCCACCGCAAGGGCGAGCACATCCATATCGACCACGTCTGGCGTCAGGGAAAAAGGGTGTTCTGATGGGAAGACTCATCTGGTTAATGGGGCCGTCCGGCTCCGGTAAGGACAGCCTGCTGTCCGCCCTGCGGCAGCGGGAACACCCGCAGCTGCTGGTGGCGCACCGCTACATTACCCGCGCGGCCAACGCCGGAAGTGAAAATCATATCGCCCTGAGCGAACAGGAGTTTTTCACCCGCGCCGGGCAAAATCTGCTGGCGCTGAGCTGGCACGCCAACGGCTACTACTACGGGATTGGCATTGAGATCGACCTGTGGCTGCATGCGGGGTTCGACGTGCTGGTCAACGGCTCCCGTGCCCACCTGGCTCAGGCCCGCGCACGCTACGCCTCGGCCCTGCTGCCGGTCTGTCTGCAGGTTTCACCGGAGGTGCTGCGCAGCCGGCTGCAAAGCCGTGGACGCGAAAGCGAAAAAGAGATCGCGCAGCGTCTGGCGCGTGCGGCGCGCTATACCCCATCGGACTGTCATATCCTCAACAACGACGGAAGTTTGCTACAGTCAGTCGATACCTTTTTATCGCTTATCCGTCAGAAGGAGAGACAGCATGCCTGACTGTACGCTTCGCCCCGCCACCGCCGACGATGCGCAAATCGTCTACGCGTTAATCTGCGAACTGAAACAGGCCGAGTTTGATCACCAGGCGTTTCACGCGGGCTATCTTGCTAATCTGCAAGATCACAACATGCGCTACCAGCTTGCCGAAATGGACGGTCAGGTCATCGGCATGATCGGTCTGCACATGCAGTTTCACCTCCATCACGCCCGCTGGATCGGCGAGATCCAGGAGCTGGTCGTCATGCCGCAGGCGCGCGGGCTGAAGGTGGGCAGTCAGCTGCTCGCCTGGGCTGAAGAGATGGCACGGCAGGCTGGCGCAGAGTTGACTGAACTCTCCACCAGCGTGAAGCGCACCGACGCGCACCGTTTTTATGTTCGTGAAGGGTATACGCAGAGCCATTTTCGATTCACCAAAGTGCTGTAGAGGTGCGTTATGAGTCTGACGATCACGTTAACAGGAACCGGAAGCGCACAACTCGTGCCGGTCTTTGGCTGCGACTGCGCGGCGTGCCGCCGGGCACGCCTGCAGGACAACTATCGCCGTCGCCCGTGCAGCGCGGTGGTCAAATTCAACGATGCCGTCACCCTGCTGGATGCCGGTATTCCGCACTTCATGGATGACTGGCCGGCAGGCAGCTTTCAGCAGTTTTTGCTGACCCATTACCATATGGATCATGTTCAGGGGTTATTTCCGCTGCGCTGGGGCGTTGGCGCGACGATCCCGGTTTACGGTCCGCCAGATGAAGCCGGATGTGACGATCTATTTAAACACCCGGGGATTCTGGACTTCAGCCACACGGTTGAGCCGTTTGTGATGTTTGAACTTCAGGGCCTGCGGGTCACGCCGCTGCCGCTCAACCATTCGAAACTAACCTTTGGCTATCTGCTGGAATCGGCCCACAGCCGCGTGGCCTGGCTGTCCGACACCGCCGGGCTGCCGGAAAAAACGGTGAAGTTCCTGCTTAACAATCAGACGCAGACGATGATTATCGACTGCAGCCACGAACCGCGCGACGAGACGCCGCGAAACCATTGCGACTTAAATACGGTGATTGCGTTAAACGAAGTGATTGGCTGCCCGCAGGTGATCCTGACGCATATCAGCCATCAGTTTGACGTGTGGATGATGAATAACCCGCTGCCGCAGGGCATAGAAGCGGGGTATGACGGGATGGTGTTGGTACTCGACTGAGTTTTGCCGGGTGGCGGCTGCGCCTTACCCGGCCTGCGCGCCAGGGTTTTGTAGGCCTGCGTAAGCGAAGCGCCACCAGGCTTTAGCCTCGATCGTAGTCGTCTTCTAACCTGCGCTCATCCTCTTCCAGACGGCGTCTGTCGTCATCCAGCTGGCGCTGACGCTCGTCTAAACGGCGGCGTCTGTCTTCAAGCTGCCGACGTCGGTCGTCATACTGACGGCTATCCATGCGACGGTTATCGTCATAACGATCGTCATCATCGTTGCTGCGGCTGCTGCTGGGGTTATAGGCGTCGTTGATTGCCTGTTGAATGTTGCCAATAGCATCATCAACGATATCGGCGTGCGCCAGTTGGCTGGTGAGTGACAGCAGACCAAATAACAGAGCGGTAGAGTAACGTTTCATAAGGCCAGACTCGCAGGTGAACTGGCCTTACGGTAATGAACAGCAGGGTGTGGCGGTAGCGGAGGAATCTCAAATTACCATCACCTTCCGCAGCGCCTGCGCCAGCTGCGCCTGGGTAAACGGCTTACGCAGTAGCTGAACGTCAGGAAGCTGAGGATTATGCGTGGGCCGTAAATCCTGCCCGCTGATCAGCAGCACCGGAAGCTGCGGATAGTGGCTGCGCACATGGTTAATCACCTCGGCCCCGCTCAGGTTTCCGGGCAACATCAGGTCGCTGATAAACATGCCAATATCCTCTGACGCCGCCAGCATGCTCAGCGCCTGCTCGCCGTTGTCTGCTTCCAGCGTCAGATAGCCCAGCTGATGCAGCTGTTCGCACAGGGTCTGGCGCACATCGGCCTCATCTTCCAGCACCAGCACCAGCCGCTCGTTATCGACGGAGGCGGTGGCAGAGAGGGTTTCATCTTCAGGTACCACGGGCAGCGTCGAGCGCGGAAGGTGAAGCCGCACGGTCGTCCCCTGCCCCGGTGCGCTCTCGATCTCCACGCGACCGCCGGACTGACGCACAAAACCGTAGACCATCGACAGGCCTAGCCCGCTTCCGCTCCCGGTCTGTTTGGTGGTGAAGAACGGTTCAAACACCCGGGATTTCACCTCCTGCGACATACCGCAGCCGCGGTCAATGACCTCCAGCGCCACCATATCCTGCCTGCGTCCGTCGCTGCGGGTGACGCGCTGATTCCAGGTGCGGATTTTAATCACCCCGCTTTGCCCTTCCATCGCATCGCGGGCGTTCATCACCAGGTTGATGATGGCGTTTTCCAGCTGGCTGACGTCTATCCAGGCGGGCCACGCCGGGGATTGCGCTTCAATCTCCAGCGTCAGGGTGGCAGGCAAAGAGTGGCGCATCAGCTCTTTGAGGTTCTCCAGCAGCGGGCGCATCTCAACCGCATGCGGCGTCAGGGATTGCTTACGGGAGAACGCCAGCAGGCGCTGCGTCAGCAGGGCGCCACGCTCGGCCGCCTTCAGCGCCCGGGTGATGCGCGGCGCGTCTTTTGCATCAGGATCGGTGAGTTCAAGGCTGCCGATGATCACCGCCAGCAGGTTGTTAAAATCATGCGCCAGCCCGCCCGTCAGCTGTCCGACGGCTTTCATTTTCTGGCTGTGCAGCAGCGCCTCCTCCAGCCCCTGACGCTCAATGCGGTCGATCTCCATCTGGGTAGTTTTCTCTTTCAGCAGACGCGTGGTGTGCTCAAGCGAAGCGGTGTTGCGGGCAAAAACGTTGAACGCACGCGCCAGCTCTCCCAGCTCATCGCGCCGCTGCAGGGCGGGGACGGAGACATCCTGTTCGCCGTGAGCCAGTCGTGACATCGCCCGGGAAATTGCTGTCAGGTTGGAGGCCAGATTGCGGTAGATATACCAGCATGCGCACCCGGTGATGATCAACGCCAGCACGGCGAAGATGCTAATAAATACGCTGATGGATTGCAGTTCATGATGGCTCTGGGCCGTGCGAAGCCGGGAGGCCTGCGCGACCTGTTCTACATACTGGTTGATGTCGCTGTTGAGGATCGCCACCAGCGCCTTGATGTGAAACATATACCAGTTGATCGCCAGATCGCTCTCTTCCAGCTGCGTCGACAGCGGGGCGAGCCTGCGCAGCTCGTCGTTGAAATCGGGCAGCACAACGTTCACGACAGGCTGCGTTGCGCGTCGCGGCAAGGTCGCGGTGACGGCATCCAGCTGCTGTATCGTGGCGCGCGGCGAGGGGGTGTCGATGGCGGCGATAATCAGCCTGTCCATTTCCGCGAGCTGCTGCGCATCCGGTACGTTGCTGCCAAACCGCCGGTTAATGTCCTGCAGGTGGCGTAAATAGCTCTGGCTTTGATAAAGCGAACTGAGGAGCGCGTTGCGCTGCAGATGGCGTCGCTGTCCGCGCTCGAGCATGCCCGTCACGCTCTGCTGTAATTCATTGCTTCGTTGAATAATACGCGCCACCAGCCCCGGCTCTTGCTGCGCTAAAGGGGCTTCGGCCAGCTGCTCCAGCGAGCGGCGCAGCGCCATTTGCGTCTGCTTCAGCCGCTCGGCTTCGCCTTTATATTCCAGCGCCCCCACCACCTGCGAGAGCCGTACCGCCGCCGTCGCCACGCTGGCGGTATCACGGGCGAGGTTCATGCTGCCGGTCATGTCAACCAGCGTTTGCTGCTGCACCTGCTCCTGAATCTGGCTGGCATGCCGGAAACCGAGCACCGCCACGCCACTCACCATCAGCGTCACGGCGACCACCAGCAGATTGAAAATCAGCAGACGACCGCGGGCGCTGGCAAAAAACGGGGGGCGTGATGGCATGGGTTTGGACTCCTCTGCGGTTTGGTGCCCTCACCCTGGCCCTCTCCCACGGGGAGAGGGAAAAGAGAAATGTGATGGCGATTAGCTATTCATAACTATGACAAATATGAACAGCTTCTGACATTTTGCATTTACGCACCTGTGATGAAGTGCAGATATCAACATTCACAGGAGATCCGCCATGAGCAGAACCCCGGTACTGGAGATGCGCCGCATTGCCAAAACGTTTGGCAATTTTCACGCGCTCAAGGGTGTGGATTTGACGGTCTTTCCCGGTGAGATCCATGCGCTGATGGGTGAAAACGGCGCGGGAAAAAGCACGCTGATGAAAATCCTCGCCGGGGCGTATACCGCCACCGGCGGTGAGATCCTGATCGACGGTCAGCCGTTTCACATTAAAGGGCCGAAAGATGCGCTGGCCGCCGGTATTACCCTGATTTATCAGGAGATGCAGCTCGCGCCGAATCTGACCGTCGCCGAGAATATCTTCCTTGGCAGCGAGCTGTCGCGCGGCGGGATGGTCCAGCGCAAAGAGATGGCCGCCCAGGCCCAGGCGGTCATCGATCGTCTGGGCGCCCAGTTCAGCGCCACCGATCGGGTGATGAAGCTGACCATCGCCGAGCAGCAGCAGGTGGAAATCGCCCGCGCGCTGCACCGCAACAGCCGCATTCTGGTGATGGATGAACCCACCGCGGCCCTCTCCTCACGCGAAACCCATCGCCTGTTTGAACTGATTTTGCGTCTGCGCGATGAAGGAATGGCGATCATCTATATCAGTCATCGCATGGCGGAAGTGTATGAGCTCTCTGACCGCGTCAGCGTGCTGCGCGACGGGCAGTACGTCGGCAGCCTGACGCGCGACAAGCTGAACGCCTCCGAGCTGGTGAAGATGATGGTAGGCCGCCCGTTAAGCGATCTGTTCAACAAAGAGCGTGATATCCCGCTCGGCAGCCCGCGTCTCAACGTGCACCACCTCACTGACGGTAAAAAAGTCCAGCCCTGTAGCCTGCAGGTGCGTTCCGGGGAAATTGTCGGGCTGGCGGGGCTTGTCGGTGCCGGACGCTCCGAGCTGGCGCAGCTGATCTTCGGCGTGCGTAAAGCCACGGGGGGGATGATTGAGGTCGACGGCGAGCCGGTGGTGATCCACTCTCCACGCGCAGCCATCGAAAACGGCATCGGTTTTCTTACCGAGAACCGCAAGGAGCAGGGGCTGTTTCTGGAGCTGGCGGCGCAGGAGAACATCACCATGGCGACGCTGGAGCGCGATGCCACCTTCGGCATGCTTAACCGCAAGAAAGCGCAGTCCATCTCCGATGACGCCATTGCCCTGCTGAACATCCGCGTGCCCCATTCTCAGGTGCGCGCCGGTGGGCTGTCGGGCGGTAATCAGCAGAAGCTGCTCATCTCCCGCTGGGTGGCCATTGGCCCGCGTATTTTGATTCTGGACGAACCGACGCGCGGCGTGGATGTCGGTGCAAAAAGTGAGATCTACCGCATCATGAACCAGATGGCGCGCAAGGGGGTGGCCATTTTGATGATCTCCAGCGAGCTGCCGGAAGTGGTGGGGATGAGCGACCGGGTGTACGTGATGCGCGAAGGCAGCATTGCGGGTGAGCTCCACGGGCACGACATCTCTCAGGA
Source organism: Enterobacter sp. HSTU-ASh6 (assembly GCF_026319105.1). Taxonomy (NCBI): domain Bacteria; kingdom Pseudomonadati; phylum Pseudomonadota; class Gammaproteobacteria; order Enterobacterales; family Enterobacteriaceae; genus Enterobacter; species Enterobacter sp. HSTU-ASh6. The sequence continues at coordinate 24,760 of NZ_WSPD01000016.1, forward strand.
AAACATCATGACGCTGGCAACCGGCGTGAATGACACTCATCATCAGGCGGTATCACTATGACAACTCCTACCCATCCGCAGCAGGTGGCGAAATCGGCCTCAGCCAAAAAATTGCTGATGAGCGATCTGATGCAAACGGTCGGCATCTTACCGATTCTCATCCTGATCGTCGCGGTATTTGGCGTAATTGCGCCCAACTTCTTCACGGAAAGCAACCTGCTCAACATTACCCGTCAGGCGTCGATCAACATCGTACTGGCGGCAGGCATGACCTTCATTATTTTAACCGGCGGGATTGACCTCTCCGTGGGCTCGATTCTGGGCACCACGGCGGTGGCCGCGATGGTGGTGTCGCTGATCCCGGAATTCGCCGGGCTGTCTATTCCCGCCGCGCTGATGCTTGGCATGGTGCTGGGCCTGTTCAACGGCGCGCTGGTGGCCTTTGCCGGGCTACCGCCGTTTATCGTCACGCTTGGCACCTATACGGCACTGCGCGGGGCGGCGTATCTGCTAGCCGACGGCACGACCGTCATTAACTCAAACATCAACTTTGAGTGGATAGGTAATAACTATCTCGGCCCCGTGCCGTGGCTGGTGGTGATCGCCCTGGCGGTGATTGTGGTGTGCTGGTTTATCCTGCGCCGCACCACGCTCGGCGTTCACATCTATGCCGTGGGCGGCAACATGCAGGCGGCGCGCTTAACGGGCATTAAGGTCTGGCTGGTGCTGCTGTTCGTGTATGGCATGAGCGGCCTGCTCTCCGGATTAGGCGGCGTGATGAGTGCGTCGCGCCTCTATAGCGCCAACGGCAACCTGGGTATGGGCTACGAGCTGGATGCGATTGCCGCCGTGATCCTCGGCGGGACCAGCTTCGTCGGCGGGATCGGCACGATCACCGGCACGCTGGTCGGTGCATTGATCATCGCCACGCTCAACAACGGCATGACGCTGATGGGCGTCTCCTATTTCTGGCAACTGGTGATCAAAGGGGCGGTGATCATCATTGCGGTGCTGATCGACAAATACCGTACCCGACACCATCAAAGTGCATAACAACAATACCCTACGTGTGAGGAAGACAAGATGCGTTTGAAACCGTTAGTGACCGCGCTCTGTGCTGGCGCGCTGCTTGCCGCAACGCCGTTTGCGCAGGCGAAAGATCTGAAATCCATCGGCGTGACGGTGGGCGACCTGGCTAACCCGTTCTTCGTGCAGATCACCAAAGGTGCCGAGCTGGAAGCGCGCAAGCTGGCGGGCGATAACGTCAAAGTCACGCTGGTCTCCAGCGGGTACGATCTGGGCCAGCAGGTGGCGCAGATCGACAACTTTATTGCCGCCAAAGTGGACATGATCATCCTTAACGCCGCGGATTCCAAAGGGATCGGCCCGGCGGTGAAACGCGCGAAAGACGCCGGGATCGTGGTCGTTGCGGTTGACGTCGCAGCGGAAGGGGCCGATGCGACGATCACCTCCGATAACACCCAGGCGGGCGAAATGGCCTGTAAGTACATTACTGACCGCCTGAACGGCAAAGGCAACGTAGTGATCATCAACGGGCCACCGGTCTCTGCGGTGCAAAACCGCGTGGAAGGTTGCCAGACAGAGTTCAAAAAGCATCCGGATATCAAGGTGCTCTCGGATAACCAGAACGCCAAAGGCAGTCGCGAAGGCGGCCTGGAAGTCATGACCTCCCTGCTCGCGGCGAATCCGAAGATCGACGGCGTCTTCGCTATTAACGATCCCACCGCGATCGGTGCCGATCTGGCGGCAAAACAGGCGCAGCGCAACGAGTTCTTTATCGTCGGCGTGGATGGCAGCCCGGACGGTGAAGAAGCCCTGAAGCGGGAAAACTCCCTGTTTGTCGCGACCCCGGCGCAAGATCCGCAGGTGATGGCGGCAAAAGCGGTGGAGATCGGCTATGACATACTACAGGGCAAACCTGCGCCGAAAGCGCCTGTGCTGATCCCGGTGACGATGATCGATAAAAAGAACGTCGGCTCGTATAAGGGATGGACGGTTAAATAACCCCCCCTCACCCTAACCCTCTCCCCAAAGGGGAGAGGGAACGATTACACCCTCTCCCCTTTGGGGAGAGGGCTGGGGTGAGGGGTACGTTTTGCACATAATCGAAGGAGTCCCCATGAAACGCTCCGACATCAATGAAATCCTCGGCCACACGCGACAGTTCTTCTCCATGCACGACGTACACCTCCCACCGTTTGCCAGCTTTCCGCCCACGAAGTGGCAACAGCTCGATCGGGCCGCCTGGCGGGAAGTGTTTGATCTTAAGCTCGGCTGGGACGTGACGGCGTTCGGTGGCAACAACTTTGCCGCACAGGGGCTCACGCTGTTTACCCTGCGCAACGGCTCACCGAACGGCATGCCCTATGAAAAAAGCTATGCCGAAAAAATCATGCACGTACGCGACGGCCAGGTCACGCCGATGCACTTTCACTGGCGTAAACGCGAAGACATCATCAACCGGGGCGGCGGCAATCTGATCGTGGAATTGTGGAACGCCGGCGCGCATGAAGAGACGGAAAACACCGACGTGACGGTCACCGTCAACGGTTGCCGCCAGACCCACGCGCCCGGCAGCCAGTTGCGCCTCACCCCAGGGGAGAGTATCTGCCTGACACCCGGTCTTTACCACAGTTTCTGGGGCGAACGCGGCTTCGGCGACGTGCTGGTCGGGGAAGTGTCATCGGTCAATGACGATGAACACGACAACCACTTTTTACAACCCGTTGCCCGCTATAACAATATTGAAGAAGACGAACCGGCGGTGCTGGTGCTGTGCAACGAGTACAACCTGTTTCGGATATAAGGGGTAAATGATGCCACTGATTTCGCTTGCCGACGGTCTTGCCCACGCCAGACAGCACCACTATGCGCTGGGCGCGTTTAACGTGCTCGACTCCCACTTCCTGCGCGCGCTGTTCGCCGCCGCAAAACAGGAACGCTCGCCTTTTATCATCAACATCGCCGAAGTGCACTTTAAGTACGTGTCGCTGGATTCGCTTGTCGAAGCGGTTAAGTTCGAGGCCGCTCGCCATGATATTCCCGTGGTGCTCAACCTCGACCATGGCCTGCATTTTGACGCCGTCGTGCGCGCCCTGCGCTTAGGGTTCAGCTCCGTGATGTTCGATGGCTCAACCCTGAGCTACGAGGAAAATATTCGCCAGACGCGGGAAGTGGTGAAGATGTGCCATGCGGTGGGCGTCTCGGTGGAGGCTGAGCTTGGCGCAGTGGGTGGCGATGAAGGCGGCGCGCTTTACGGGCATGCGGATGAAGCCTGCTTTACCGACCCACAGCGGGCACGGGAATTTGTCGATTCAACCGGCATTGACGCACTGGCAGTCGCTATTGGCAACGCGCACGGCAAATACCGGGGCGAGCCGAAACTCGATTTCCCGCGCCTGGACGCCATTCGCCAGCAGACGGGGCTGCCGCTGGTGCTGCACGGCGGCTCCGGCATTAGCGATGCCGATTTTCGTCGCGCCATCGAGTTGGGTATTCATAAAATCAATTTTTACACCGGCATGTCGCAGGCCGCGCTCGCCGCCGTGGAGCAGCGCATGGCCAACCGTCAGCCGCTGTACGATGAGTTTGCCGAGCTGCTGCTGAGTATAGAAGAGGCGATTACCGATACGGTCGCCGAACAGATGCGCATCTTCGGCAGCGCGGGGCAGGCATAATGGAACGTAAGGGCATCATTGCCGCAGGCAATATGCTGGTGGACCATGTCCACCAGATCGTGCAATGGCCGGAGCGCGGCTGGCTGGCGGAAATCACCCACAGCGAACGTTCCACCGGCGGTGCGCCGCTGAACGTCCTGCTGACGCTGGCAAAAATGCACGTTGGTCTGCCGCTGCAGGCGGTGGGCCTGATTGGCGAAGACAGCGACGGAGACTACATTCTGGCGATGCTCGACCAGTATCACGTCAACCGCCAGCGCGTGCAGCGCACCACCTTTGCCCCGACCTCCATGTCGCAGGTGATGACCGATCCCAGCGGACAACGCACCTTTTTCCACTCCCCGGGAGCCAACCGCCTGCTGGATCTGCCTGCCTTCGACCGTCTTGACGGATCGATGAAAATTTTCCATCTCGGCTATCTTTTGCTGCTCGACAGCCTGGATATGCCGGATGACGAATTTGGCACCCGCAGCGCGCGGCTGCTGGCACAAATGCGCGACCAGGGGTATGAAACCTCGCTTGACCTGGTCTCCCGCAAGGGCGACCCGCGCTATCAGCCGCTGGTGCTCCCTGCCCTGCGCCATCTTGATTATCTGGTGATTAACGAACTGGAAGCCGGCGAGTTTAGCGGCCTGACAATGCGTGACGAAAACGACGCCCCGCATATTGCCCATATCGCCGAAGCCGCCGCGCAGCTGCTGGCGGCGGGTGTTCGCCAGCGGGTGGTCATCCACTGCCCGGAAGGCGCATGGGGAGAAACGCCGGATGAAAAAGGACGCTGGATCCCCTCCTGGATGCTGGAACAGGAAGAAATTATCGGCAGCGTCGGCGCGGGCGATGCCTTTTGCGCGGGCTTTTTATATGGCTGCCATGAATCGCTGCCGCTGACGGAGAGTATTTATCTGGCGCATGCCTGCGCGCGGGCCAGCCTGCTGGCCGCGAACGCCATTGACGGTGCGAAAACGCTGGCCGAGCTGCAGCTGTTTATCAAAGAGCATCGTTAGGCTGCTTTCTCGCTATGGGACACATCGCTGGCAAACACGTAACCCAGCCCACGAATGGTTTTGATCAGGGCGGGCTGGTGCGGGTTAACCTCGATCTTCCGGCGCAGGCGCATGATCAACACGTCGATCGTGCGATCGAACACGTCAGCACTTTCGCTGTGGGTCAGCTCAAGTAGTCGATCGCGGCTCAGCACCCGACGGGCATTTTGCGTAAGGGCCAGCAGCAGGCCGTACTCGCCCTGAGTTAAGGGCACAGTATTTCGCTGCGGATCGCTGAGCTCACAGCGGGTGGTGTCGAGCGTCCAGCCATTAAAGGTAATCCCCGCGACGGGCGCCGCGGGGGGTTCTGCCGCCAGCACGCCCGTACGGCGCAGCACCGCTTTCACCCGGGCGACCACCACACGCGGGTTAAACGGTTTGCCAATATAATCATCGGCCCCCATCTCCAGCCCCACCACCACATCTGACTCACTGCCCAGTCCGGTTAACATCACAACCGGCAGCGCCGGACGCTGCTTTTGCAGCTGCAGCAGAACCTGGAGGCCGTTGATATCCGGCAACATCATGTCCAGCAGGACAAGCGCGATATTCGGCTCCTGCTGCACCTGGCGCAGTGCATCCTGGCCGTTATGGCAGACCAGCACGCTAAAGACGTGCTCGCTGAGCACATCCTGAAGCAGTTCACAGACTGCCGTATCGTCATCAACCACCAGAATCGCCGGTTTCATCGTATGCTTCCGTCAGGGGATTATGTTAAGTCTGAACTATTCTGCCGTCGGCTCCAGTCAAATGGTTTTTTCAGTGACGGAAATTCAACCCATGTCACATCCGCTGCCCTGTCGACACGTCAATTTTGACGATTCGCTGTTTCTGGTCAGCGTTTTCGTCGCCAGCAGGCCGTAAAGTCTGGGTATACCCACACTAAAAACATGGCATAGAAGCTGCATAGTGGGGTGCGAATGATTCGATTAACTGGAGCAGACTGATGAAAAAAGTCGTCACGGTTTGCCCTTATTGTGCCTCAGGTTGCAAGATCCACCTGGTGGTCGATAACGGCAAAATCGTCCGGGCGGAGGCCGCACAGGGGAAAACCAACCAGGGCACGCTCTGCCTGAAAGGTTACTACGGCTGGGATTTTATTAACGATACCCAAATCCTCACCCCGCGCCTGAAAACCCCCATGATCCGCCGCGAGCGCGGCGGCAAGCTGGAAGCCGTCGCGTGGAATGAGGCGCTGGACTACGTTGCCACCCGCCTGAGCGCCATCAAGGCCAAGTATGGTCCGGATGCGATTCAGACCACCGGCTCCTCACGCGGAACGGGGAATGAAACTAACTATGTGATGCAAAAATTCGCGCGCGCCGTTATTGGTACCAATAACGTCGACTGCTGCGCTCGCGTCTGACACGGCCCATCGGTTGCAGGTCTGCACCAGTCGGTCGGTAACGGCGCAATGAGTAACGCGATCAATGAGATAGATAACACCGATCTGGTGTTTATTTTCGGCTATAACCCGGCGGATTCTCACCCTATCGTCGCGAACCACGTTATCCGCGCGAAGCAGAATGGGGCGAAAATTATCGTCTGCGATCCGCGCAAAATTGAAACCGCGCGCATTGCGGATATGCACATTGCGTTGAAAAACGGCTCGAACATTGCGCTGTTAAACGCCATGGGGCACGTCATTATTGAGGAGAATCTGTACGACCAGGCGTTTGTTGCGACCCGTACGGAAGGCTTTGAAGAGTATCGGAAAATTGTCGAAGGCTATACGCCAGAATCGGTCGAAGCGATAACCGGCGTCAGCGCACAGGAAATCCGCCAGGCGGCAAGAATGTATGCCGGGGCGAAAACCGCCGCCATTCTGTGGGGTATGGGCGTGACCCAGTTCTACCAGGGTGTGGAAACCGTGCGTTCCCTGACCAGCCTCGCCATGCTCACTGGCAATCTTGGCAAAGCGCATGTTGGCGTGAACCCGGTACGTGGACAGAATAACGTCCAGGGCGCCTGTGATATGGGGGCGCTGCCGGATACCTATCCGGGCTATCAGTACGTGAAATTCCCGGAAAACCGCGCCAAATTCGCGAAGGCCTGGGGCGTGGAAAGTTTGCCTGAGCACACCGGATACCGCATCAGCGAGCTGCCGCACCGGGCGGCGCATGGCGAAGTGCGTGCGGCCTATATCATGGGTGAAGATCCTCTCCAGACCGATGCCGAGCTCTCTGCGGTACGCAAAGGGTTTGAGGATCTGGAGCTGGTGATTGTCCAGGATATCTTTATGACTAAAACCGCGGCGGCGGCGGATGTGATTTTACCGTCAACCTCCTGGGGCGAGCATGAAGGCGTCTACACGGCGGCAGACCGGGGATTCCAGCGCTTCTTTAAAGCGGTCGAACCGAAGTGGGATCTGAAAACGGACTGGCAGATTATCAGCGAAATCGCCACCCGCATGGGTTACCCGATGCACTACAACAATACCCAGGAGATCTGGGACGAGTTGCGTCATCTCTGCCCGGATTTCACCGGCGCGACCTATGAAAAAATGGGTGAGCTGGGGTACATCCAGTGGCCATGCCGCGATGAGTCAGCCTCCGACCAGGGGACGTCGTATCTCTTTAAAGAGAAATTCGACACCCCGAACGGGCTGGCGCAGTTCTACACCTGCGACTGGGTCGCACCGATCGATAAACTCACCGATGAGTATCCGATGGTGCTCTCCACCGTGCGTGAAGTGGGCCACTACTCCTGCCGTTCGATGACCGGCAACTGCGCCGCGCTGGCGGCGCTGGCGGATGAGCCGGGTTATGCACAAATCAACACCGCCGACGCGGAACGCCTTGGTATCGAGGACGACGCGCTGGTGTGGGTGAACTCGCGCAAAGGGCGGATCATCACCCGGGCACAGGTCAGCGACCGACCCAACAAAGGGGCGGTTTACATGACCTACCAGTGGTGGATTGGTGCCTGTAACGAGCTGGTGACGGAAAACCTCAGCCCGATAACCAAAACGCCGGAGTATAAATACTGCGCCGTTCGCGTGGAGCCGATTGCGGATCAACACGCGGCTGAACAGTATGTAATTGACGAATATAACAAGCTGAAAGCCCGACTACGCGAAAGCGCAATGGGTTGAAGCCGTTAATTGAACGTTGAATAAAGGGAGTGAAATATTCGCTCCCTTTTTATTTCCGCTTAATTCATTAAAAATATCAATTATTACTCTGGAAAGCGGCTCGCAGAAATAATGTAATTTACGCCGAATAGAATTACATCTTTGCATTTTAATTCAGAGAGATAAGATGTGCGACGGGTGCTTAAGACTTTCTGTCTTGAGCATTAGTGAGGGACGGAAAGTAGAAAGCCCCGGGAAATATTCATTTACCCGAGGCTACTCCCTCAACTACCTACAGGTTGAGAGTAGCCTCTTATTCTTTTTTTGACAAGGAGTAAAAGGCATGACGCCATTAAAAACTGCGTTAGGCATCGTCTTTATTGTTTGCCTGACGATAGTGATCTTTACCTTTATTACTCGCGGTAAGTTATGCGAGTTTTCAATAAAGAGTGAGCATCAGGAGGTGGCGGCAAAATTAGCCTGCAACGCAGGCTAACCTCTACGGGCGGAACAACGGTTCCGCCCGGCTTGCAGGATGCTGAGGTCTTAATGCACCCATTCTTTTCTTTTGCGCCCGCGATTATACTGCGCGGCGTGTACCCAGATGATAAGCATCCATGAAACCCATTTTTCTGTTGTTAGTGTTTTTAACGTCCTTCGCCCGCGCGGATGAGATAGGCAGCCAGTACCAGAAACAGGCAGAAGCCGGCGATGCCCGCGCCCAGTATTATCTTGCCGATACGTACTTCAGCTCCGGCGACAGCAAGCAGGCTGCGCTGTGGGCCGAGAAAGCCGCGAAAGGCGGGGATGTCGACGCCATGGGGTTGCTCTCGCAAATCCTCTTTACGCAGGGTAATTACGCGCAGGCCAAAGCCCTGGCCCAACAGGCGAACATTGCTGGCAGCAAACGCGGTGCGATCATGCTGGCACGCATTCTGGTGAATACTCAGGCAGGCAAAACTGACTATCCCCAGGCCATCAAACTGCTGCAGACGGCCACCGAAGATATCGACAACGACTCGGCGGTCGATGCGCAACTGCTGCTGGGTCTGATTTATGCCAACGGCGTAGAGGTGGCACAGGATGACGTGCAGGCCGCCTCGTGGTTCAAGCGGAGTTCAGCCCTTTCGCGTACGGGCTACGCCGAGTACTGGGCAGGGATGTTGTTCAGACAGGGGGAGAAAGGCTTTATCACACCCAATAAACAGAAAGCACTGTACTGGTTGAACCTGAGCTGTACAGAAGGGTTTGATACGGGGTGCGAAGAGTTTGATGCGTTGAGCGGGGAATAAAATCCCCTCACCCTAACCCTCTCCCCAAAGGGGAGAGGGAAGACAACGTTACATTACTGGTCAGCCGTCTTATCAAAACGACCCAGCACCTCGCGTTCATACGCCAGCGCTTTTTTACGATCGAATTTGTGTTCCCACTTGGCGATCACCAGCACCGCCAGCGCATTACCCACCACGTTCAGCGCCGTACGCGCCATGTCGAGGATACGATCCACACCGGCGATAAACGCCAGACCTTCCAGCGGAATGCCGACGCTGCCCAGCGTCGCCAGCAGCACCACGAAGGAGACGCCCGGCACGCCCGCGATACCTTTTGAGGTGACCATCAGCGTCAGCACCAGCACGATCTCCTGCCACAGCGACAGGTCAATGCCGTACAGCTGCGCAATAAAGATAGCGGCGATACTCTGGTACAGCGTCGAACCGTCCAGATTAAACGAGTAACCGGTAGGCACCACGAAGCTGGTAATCGAGGCCGGCGCACCATAGGCCTCCATCTTCTCAATAATGCGCGGCAGCACGCTCTCTGAGCTTGCCGTGGAGTAGGCCAGAATCAGCTCATCTTTGAGGATACGGATCAGGATCCAGATGCTCAGCCCGCACAGACGCGCCACAATCCCCAGCACCACCAGCGCAAAGAACAGGATGGCGAAATGCACCAGGATCACCAGCTTCGCCAGCGGCCACAGGGAGGCAAAACCGAAGTTCGCCACGGTGACGGCAATAAGCGCAAACACCCCGACCGGCGCGTAACGCATCACCATGTGGGTCACTTTAAACATGGTTTCGGAGATAGAGCGGAACACCGTTACCAGCGGTTCACGGTGCGTCGCCGGCAGCGAGGAGAGTCCCAGACCAAACAGCACGGAGAAGAAGATGATAGGCAACATCTCGCCCTTCGCCATCGACGCCACAATATTGGTCGGCACCAGCGACAGGATCGTCCCCATCAGGCCGTGCGCATGGCTTTGCACGTCAGCGGTTGTGCTTTGGTATTTCGAAATATCCACCGTTGCCAGTTGCGACATATCGATCCCGGAACCGGGCTGGAACACGTTCGCCATGGTGATACCGAGAACGATCGCGACCGTAGTGATCACTTCGAAATAGATAATGGTTTTCGCCCCGATGCGGCCTAACTGTTTTGCATCGCCAACGCCCGCAATACCGACCACCAGCGTCGAGATCACAATCGGTACCACAATCATCTTAATCAGATGAATAAAGATATCCCCTGCCGGAGAGAGCAGGTTGGCAATCAGCCATTCGCGGCTGTCGCTGTGATAGTGGAGGTAACTGCCCAGTAAGATGCCCAGCACAAGGGCTAGCAAGATCTGCCAGGCTAGGCTGACTTTAACGTTTTTCATAGAAACTGACTTCCTCAATGAAGCTCCTCAGTCACGCAATGTGAATGAATACGGAGACATACTGAAAGGGTATGCATTGTGTTGCGTTGGTTTATGGGATTTTTTAACGCGGCGTATGAGTATCATTTGCGCGGCCTGTTGCGCAAGCCTTAAAGAACGACGCATTTCACTCATAAAAGCGACGATGACGGGGGTTTGTTCTAATTCTGATAAATAACCGTTTGTTATAAAAACGCTTTTTTAAACATAAATGTGAATAATCGTCAGCATAAATTATTTTCCTTCAAACTTTCATTCGCTCATTTTTCAACCTGTTCAAACAATGCGTGATCTGCAGCCCAAATAATAAACAAAGCTTGTAAAGCCCCTACAATTAACGTTTTTGCGACATATTATTAACATCTTACAAGGAGAAAAAAAGCCATGAGCCAAATACACAAACATGACATTCCCGCAAACATTGCGGACCGTTGCCTGATCAACCCGGAGCAGTACCACGAGAAATATCAGCAATCTATCACTGCCCCGGACGCGTTCTGGGGTGAGCAGGGCCATATCCTGGACTGGATCAAACCCTATCAGAAGGTGAAGAACACCTCCTTTGCACCCGGCAATGTCTCCATTAAATGGTATGAAGATGGCACGCTGAACCTGGCGGCGAACTGCCTTGACCGCCACCTTGCCGAGCGCGGGAATGAGACGGCCATTATCTGGGAAGGCGATGATGCCTCGCAGAGCAAACACATTACCTATAAAGAACTACACCGCGACGTGTGCCGCTTCGCCAACGTCCTGCTGGAAAGAGGCATTAAAAAAGGCGATGTGGTCGCGATCTATATGCCGATGGTGCCGGAAGCGGCGGTGGCCATGCTGGCCTGCGCCCGTATCGGCGCGATTCATTCCGTTATTTTCGGTGGCTTCTCGCCAGAAGCGGTTGCCGGCCGTATTGTCGATTCCAGTTCAAAACTGGTGATCACCGCCGATGAAGGCGTGCGTGCGGGGCGCGGTATCCCGCTGAAGAAAAATGTCGACGAGGCGCTGAAAAACCCGAACGTTAAAACGGTAAGTAACGTTATTGTCCTGAAGCGCACCGGCGGCAAAATCGACTGGAACGAGGGGCGTGACCTGTGGTGGAGCGATCTGATTGAGAACGCCAGTGACCAGCATCAGCCGGAAGAGATGAACGCGGAAGATCCGCTCTTCATTCTTTATACCTCCGGTTCAACCGGCAAACCGAAAGGGGTGTTGCACACCACCGGCGGCTATCTGGTCTATGCGGCCACCACTTTCAAATACGTCTTCGACTACCATCCTGGCGACATCTACTGGTGTACCGCCGACGTGGGCTGGGTGACGGGACACAGTTACCTGCTGTATGGCCCTTTGGCCTGTGGCGCAACCACGCTGATGTTTGAAGGCGTGCCAAACTGGCCGACGCCGGCGCGGATGTGTCAGGTCGTCGACAAACATCAGGTCAACATCCTCTACACCGCCCCAACGGCGATCCGCGCCTTAATGGCGGAAGGGGATAAAGCCATTGAAGGCACAGACCGTTCTTCATTGCGCATTCTCGGGTCCGTCGGCGAGCCTATCAACCCGGAAGCCTGGGAGTGGTACTGGAAAAAAATCGGTAACGAGAAATGCCCGGTGATGGACACCTGGTGGCAGACCGAAACCGGCGGCTTTATGATCACCCCGATGCCGGGCGCCACACAGCTGAAAGCCGGTTCCGCCACCCGTCCGTTCTTCGGCGTGCAGCCTGCGCTGGTGGATAACGAAGGTCATCCGCTGGAAGGGGCCACCGAAGGCAACCTGGTGATCGTCGACTCCTGGCCGGGCCAGGCGCGTACCCTGTTCGGCGACCACGATCGCTTCGAGCAGACCTACTTCTCAACCTTCAAAAACATGTACTTCAGCGGCGACGGCGCGCGTCGTGACGAAGATGGCTATTACTGGATCACCGGACGCGTGGACGACGTACTGAACGTCTCCGGCCACCGTCTTGGCACCGCGGAGATTGAATCTGCCCTGGTCTCACATCCGAAGATTGCCGAGGCGGCCGTGGTGGGTATTCCGCACAACATCAAAGGCCAGGCGATTTACGCGTACGTCACCCTGAACCACGGGGAAGAACCGTCGCCAGAGCTGTATACCGAGGTGCGCAACTGGGTCCGTAAAGAGATTGGCCCGCTTGCCACGCCGGACGTGCTGCACTGGACCGATTCGCTGCCGAAAACCCGCTCCGGCAAAATCATGCGTCGTATTTTGCGCAAAATCGCGGCGGGAGACACCAGCAATCTCGGTGATACCTCAACGCTCGCGGATCCTGGCGTGGTGGAAAAACTGCTCGAAGAGAAGCAGGCCATCGCAATGCCATCATAATGTTTTCTCCCTCTCCCTGCGGGAGAGGGCCGGGGTGAGGGCATCAGACCGCACCCTCCCCCCTCACCCTAACCCTCTCCCCACAGGGGAGAGGGAACTAAAAACAAACCCACCTTACCTCTGGAGAACTCTGTGATGAATAACGATATTTGTCAGCAGATAGAGAATAGTGCGCACTACAGGGAGCTCGTCGATAAGCGGCAACGGTTTGCCTTCATTCTTTCCATCATCATGCTGATTATCTACGTCGGCTTTATTCTGCTGATCGCCTTTGCGCCGCACTGGCTGGGTACCCCGCTGCACGAGGGCACCAGCGTGACGCGCGGTATTCCCATCGGGATTGGCGTGATTGTGGTTTCATTTGTGCTGACCGGCGTCTACGTCTGGCGCGCGAACGGTGAATTCGATCGTCTTAATAAAGCGGTACTGCAAGAGGTAAAAGCATCATGAAGCGCGTCCTGACGGCGCTAGCCGCCACACTTCCCTTTGCCGCCAACGCGGCAGATGCCATTACCGGCGAGGTACAGCGCCAGCCAACCAACTGGCAGGCGATTGTGATGTTCCTGATTTTCGTCGTGCTGACGCTGTATATCACATACTGGGCGTCGAAACGCGTGCGCTCCCGTAACGATTATTACACCGCAGGCGGCAACATTACCGGTTTCCAGAACGGACTGGCGATTGCGGGAGACTTTATGTCCGCGGCCTCGTTCCTCGGGATTTCTGCGCTGGTGTACACCTCCGGCTATGACGGCCTGATCTACTCCCTCGGCTTCCTCGTCGGCTGGCCGATCATTCTGTTCCTGATCGCCGAACGCTTGCGCAACCTGGGGCGCTATACCTTCGCAGACGTGGCCTCATACCGTCTGAAGCAGGGGCCGATTCGCTCCCTCTCCGCCTGCGGTTCGCTGGTGGTGGTGGCGCTGTACCTGATTGCGCAGATGGTCGGCGCGGGTAAACTGATTGAACTGCTGTTCGGCCTGAACTACCACGTCGCGGTGGTGCTGGTTGGCGTCCTGATGGTGATGTACGTCCTGTTCGGCGGCATGCTGGCGACCACCTGGGTGCAGATTATCAAAGCGGTTCTGCTGCTGTTCGGCGCCAGCTTTATGGCCTTTATGGTGATGAAGCACGTCGGGTTCAGCTTCAATAACCTGTTTACCGAAGCGATGGCGGTCCATCCGAAAGGGGAAGCCATCATGAGTCCGGGCGGGCTGGTGAAAGACCCGATTTCTGCCCTGTCCCTCGGTCTGGGCCTGATGTTCGGTACCGCTGGCCTGCCTCACATCCTGATGCGCTTTTTCACCGTGAGCGATGCGCGAGAAGCGCGTAAGAGCGTCTTCTACGCCACCGGTTTCATGGGTTACTTCTATATCCTGACCTTTATCATCGGCTTTGGCGCCATCATGCTGGTGGGGGCGAATCCGGCGTTTAAAGACGCGGCGGGTGCGCTGATTGGCGGGAACAACATGGCAGCGGTGCACCTGGCTGATGCGGTGGGTGGCAACCTGTTCCTCGGCTTTATCTCGGCCGTGGCTTTCGCCACCATTCTTGCGGTGGTTGCAGGTTTAACCCTCGCAGGCGCGTCTGCGGTGTCGCACGACCTCTACGCCAACGTCTTCCGTAAAGGGGCAAGCGAACGTGATGAGCTGAAAGTCTCTAAAATCACCGTGCTGGTGCTGGGCGTAGTCGCCATTCTGCTGGGTATTCTGTTCGAGAAGCAGAACATCGCCTTTATGGTGGGGCTGGCCTTCTCCATTGCCGCAAGCTGTAACTTCCCAATCATTCTGCTCTCCATGTACTGGTCAAAACTGACCACCCGTGGGGCGATGATTGGCGGCTGGCTGGGGCTGTTGACGGCAGTGATCCTGATGATTCTGGGTCCGACCATCTGGGTGCAGATCCTCGGTCACGCCAGCGCCATCTTCCCGTACGAATACCCGGCGCTGTTCTCGATCGCCGTGGCGTTCATCGGTATCTGGTTCTTCTCGGCCACCGACAACTCGCCGGAGGGTAACCTGGAGCGTGAGAAATTCCGCGCCCAGTTTATCCGTTCACAAACCGGTCTCGGCGTTGAGCAGGGCCGCGCGCACTAAGCCATTCTCCCCGGTCGTTCTGGCCGGGGAGCTTAAAACATCACCCACGCCACCAGCGGCGCAATCAGCACCATCACCACGCCTGAAAGCATCATCACCAGGCTTGCCACTACGCCCTCCTGCTGACCCAGTTCATACGAGCGTGCCGTGCCCGCGCCGTGCGACGCCGCGCCAAACCCTGCGCCTTTGGCCATCCCTTCCCGAATAGAAAGCCGCAGAAAGAGCATATCGCCGACCGCCATCCCAAAAACGCCCGTCACCACCACGAACAGCGCCACCAGATCCGGCTGCCCACCAAGCGGTTTCGCGGCCGCCAGCGCAAACGGCGTGGTCACCGAACGCACGGCCAGGCTGCGCTGAATTTCATCGGGCAGCGTAAACAGCCTTGCCAGCCAGACGGAACTACAGACCGCCACCACCGTGGCGGTGAGCACGCCTGCGCTGAGCGACATCCAGTGGCGTTTGATGATCGCCAGGTTGTCGTAAACGGGAACGGCAAAGGCGATGGTCGCCGGGCCAAGCAGCCATAGCAGCCAGTGGGATTCACCAATGTAGTCCTGCCAGGAGATATGACCAAAGACCAGCATCAGCACCAGCAGGATCGGTGTGAAGACCAGCGGCATCAGCGGCAGAGCATGAAAACGGCGATACAGCCGCTTGTTGGCGAAGTAGATCCCCAGCGTGGCAATCAGGCACAGGACGCTTATCTGAAAGTTAGTCATGTTTGTGCCTGCGGATTTCAAAGCGATAGACTTTATCCACCACCCAGGCGGTCGCCCCCAGCACCATCAGCGTACTCAGTGCGATGACCGCGAAGATGCGCCAGCCGTCCACCATCAGCAGTTGGGCATAGTTCACCACCGCCACCACGGCAGGGACAAAAAACAGCAGCATCTCTGCTAACAGCCAGCGCGCGCCGGCGCGTACCCAGTTAAGGGGGATCACGCGACAGAGGATAAGCGTCAGCATCAGCAGCATCCCCACCAGGTTGGCAGGCAGCGGCAGATGGAGCCAGCCGACAAGATATTCAGCGAAAACGAACAATCCCGCGTAAAGCAGTACCTGAACCGGTACCTGGAGTCGTTGTACAACGGCAGGCGTAACACGGCTTAACGCCACGGCCATGGGGGTTTTCCTCAAAAATGAGACGAGGCGCCAGTATAGTGAGCGCACGGTGTGGACTGAAATGAATTAAAATCATCACAGGTATAGTTTCGAGGAATAATCATGGACATAAGAACGCTGCGCTATTTTGTCGAAGTGGTTCGCCAGCAAAGTTTTACCCGCGCAGCGGAGAAGTTGTTTGTTACCCAGCCCACCATCAGCAAAATGCTGAAAAACCTCGAAGATGAACTGAACTGTACCCTGCTGATCCGCGACGGGCGCAAGCTGTTGCTGACCGACACCGGACGCGTGGTGTTCGAACGTGGGCTGGCGATTCTGGCGGAGTTCCGCCAGCTGGAAGCGGAGCTGGATGATATAAACCACCTGACGAAAGGGGTGCTGCGCCTCGGCATTCCACCGATGGTGGGAATGATGATGGCCGGGCCGATTAGCCTGTTTCGCCAGCGTTACCCCGGCGTTGAGCTGAAGATTTCGGAGTTTGGTGGGTTAACCGTACAGCAGGCCGTCACCAACGGTGAGCTCGACGTGGCAATGACCGCCCTCCCCGTTGAGGAAGAGAGCGGTCTGGCGACGCTTCCGCTCTTTAGCCACCCGCTGTGCGTGCTGGTTCCCCGCTCCGGCGACTGGCTGAAGAGAGACTCGGTGAAGCCTGAATTGCTCGGTGAGCACCCTCTGTTGATCTATAACGAAGACTTCGCCTTAAGCCGCCAGTTGATGACGCTGTTTCAACACCATAACGTGAAGCCGCGCATTGCGGTGCGCAGCGGTCAGTGGGATTTCCTGGCGGCGATGGTGCAGGCAGGCGTAGGCATTGCCATCCTGCCGCAGCCGATATGCGAACGTCTGGATAAAAACACGCTGCGCTGGATCCCGCTGGAGAGCGACCTGCACTGGCAACTGGGGATGATCTGGCGTGAAGGGGTCTATTTGTCCCAGAGTGCGCAGGCGTGGCTGCAGTGTTGTGAGGGGTTTTGGGTGCGGTCTGAATAGTGCCGGGTGGCGGCTTCGCCTTACCCGGCCTACGGTTCGGACGTAGGCCCGGTAAGCGCAGCGCCACCGGGCAAAAGCGTGCTACTGATTCTCTATCAACAGCGCTTCCAGCAGGTCCAGATCGTGTAACAGCTTTTGCAGCGTCTCGTTGCTGATCTGGCGCGTGGCGCGCAGATGGTACAGCTCGGCACGCTCTGAGCGCAGCGCCGCCAGGCGGAACCGGCGCTCCAGGTTCTCCTCCTGCAGCGAGCTTTCCACGTCGTTACGCCCATCGGCGCGGCGACGCAGGTTACCAATCACCCGGGAACTGACTTCCGTCAGCAGCTGATTGTCGATGTTCTCTTCCGCATCCGCGGCCAGACGCTCTTCCATTTTCTGAATCGCGACAATCGCCACTTCAGCGGTGGCCGCACGCGCGATACGCTCCTCTTTGTGCTGCTGAGTCGAGTCCCCCGCGTCAATATGCTGCAGCAAAATCGGCAGCATAATCACGCCGACAAACAGGGAGAACAGGATCACGCCCGCCGCCAGGAACACCAGTTCGTAACGCGCCGGGAAGACATCACCCGTGGGCAGCAACAGCGGAATGGAGAGCACACCGGCGAGGGTGATCGCCCCGCGCACGCCGGCAAAGGAGGCAATCAGCAGCTCACGCGTGGTCCACGAGCCGAACTCCATCGGTTTTTTCTTCAGGAAGCGCACGCTGAACTTTTTCATCGTCCACAGCCAGCCGAAACGCACCAGCATCAGCGCCAGGTAGATCAGCACGATGTCGGTAAACAGCATCCAGACCTCAACATTCGGGTCGGCTTCGGCCGCCACCAGCGAGGATTCCATAATGCCAGGCAGCTGCAGGCCCAACAGCAGGAATACCATGCCGTTAAAGACAAATTCCAGCATGGCCCAGGTGCTGTTGGCACGCAGGCGCATGGCCAGCGGCGCGCGGCGCATCACGCCAGAGCGGGTGATGGTCATCCCTGCCGCAACCGCCGCCAGAATGCCCGACACGCCAATATGTTCAGCAATCAGATAAGAGGCAAACGGCAGCAGGAACAGCAGCACAATCTGCGTCGCCGGCTCATCGCCGCCCCAGCGGCTGAGGAAGCGCAATGAGCGACCGTACAGCCAGCTCACCACGAAGCCTGCCAGGATCCCGCCAATGGCCACCTTAAAGAACTCCAGGGTCGCGCCGCCGACGGTAAAGACCATCGTCCCCATCGCCACGGCCACGGCAAATTTCAGTGCGACCAGACCGGAGGCGTCATTCATCAGCGCCTCACCCTGTAAAATCCCCATGATTTTCTTCGGAATGCGGCCTTCACCCACAATGCCGGACAGCGCCACGGCATCGGTTGGCGACAGCACGGCGGCCAGCGCGAAAGCCGGAATTAATGGGATGCCGGGTACGGCCCAGTAGATGAGAAAACCAATCCCGACCACGGTGACCACCACCAGCGCCAGCGCCAGGCCCAGGATCTCTCGTCCGTGCTCAAGGAACTCGCGCGTCGGCGTTTTCCAGCCATCGGCAAACAGCAGTGGCGGGATAAACAGTACGAGGAACAGTTCGGGGTCAAATTCCACGTGCAGGCCAAACGTCGGCCACGCCAGCAGCGCGCCGATGGCAATTTGCATTAATGGCAGGGGGACCTGAAAGGGCAGTACGCGTGTAACCACCCCGGATAGCGAGACCACAAGGGTCATGATGAGTATTGTGAAGAAGATTTCCATGCGTTCCCTGTTTGCTGTGTTGCTTATTTACTACGGAAGGCGTCGTGCCTTTTATTCTATCTTCCCCAGAGTAACGTAAAAGGCAACAGGATGAGTCCTGAAAATAAAAACGGGCGGCCTGAGCCACCCGTTTTCGCATCAAAGGACAACTCAGATTGCCCAGCCGCCCGCGTAGAACGCCACCAGCGCAACGGCAATGACCACGGTACCCACGTTCAGCTTGCGCCACTCACCGGAGACCACCCGGCCAATCACCAGCGACGCGAAGCCGATCATAATGCCGGTCACGATGTTACAGGTCAGCACGATAAACACCGCGGTAATCAGACCTGACATGGCGTCGACGAAATCCGCGAAGTCGATTTTCGCCACGTTGCTCAGCATCAGCAGGCCAACGTACATCAGCGCTGGCGCGGTGGCGTAGGCCGGAACCAGGTAGGAGAGTGGCGAGAGGAACAGAATCAGCATGAACAGCACGCCAACGGTGATCGCCGTCAGGCCGGTTTTACCGCCTGCCGCCGTGCCCGCGGCGGACTCGATATACACTGCCGCAGGCGCCGCGCCTACCAGGCCAGAGAAGACGCTGCTCAGGGAGTCGGTGGTCAGCGCTTTGCCGCCATCAATAATCTGGCCGTCTTTATCCAGCAGGTTTGCCTGCCCCGCAACCGCACGGATGGTCCCGGTCGCATCAAACACGGCGGTCATCACCAGCGCCAGCACGCTTGGCAGGATCACCGGGTTCAGCGCGCCAACGATATCCAGGCTGCCAATCAGGGAGTTGCCTTTATCATCGCTCAGCGACGGCATGGCGAAAATGCCGGAGAAGTGAACGTTCGGATCGAAAATCAGGCCGACAATGGAGACGCCGATAATCGTCAGCAGAATGCCGCCCGGGACTTTCAGTTTTTCCAGACCGATAATCACCGCCAGGCCGATCAGCGACATAATCACCGGGAAGCTGGCGAAATGACCCAGCGCCACCGGCAGACCGTCCAGCGGGTTCTTGATGACCAGACCGACGCCGTTGGCGGCGATCAGCAGCAGGAACAGGCCGATACCGATGCCAGTGCCGTGCGCCACGCCCTGCGGCAGGTTGCGCAAGATCCAGCTACGGATACCGGTCGCTGAAATAACGGTAAACAGCACGCCCATCAGGAACACGGCACCCAGCGCAACCGGGACGCTGATCTGCTGGCCCAGCACCAGGCTGAACGCGGTAAACGCGGTCAGAGAGATGGCGCAACCAATCGCCAGCGGCAGGTTGGCCCACAGGCCCATCACGATAGAGCCGACACCGGCCACCAGACAGGTTGCCACAAAGACCGCCGCTGGCGGGAAGCCCGCTTTGCCCAGCATGCCCGGCACCACGATGACGGAGTAAACCATCGCCAGAAACGTTGTCAAACCGGCAACGATTTCCTGGCGCACGGTGCTGCCGCGAGCCGAAATTTTAAACATGGCGTCAAGTGAACCGCCAGTACGCGCAGATGGCGTAGACATAGAAAACATCCCCTGAGAGTTTTTTAGGAAGTCTGTAAGTAAGGTGGAGACGCCGCTGCCAGCTAAACGTCAAATCCTTGTGTTGCGTTTGCGACGAAAGGGCGTCGCAAAAAAAGCAAACGTTTAGCTCCGCACTTACAAACGGGTGGTCAAATTAAGGCAAACGATTATCCAGCCTAATACCCGCCCTTTTCAACTGAACTTTATCGTTTTTCGCTAAAATTCACTTATGACGCTGAAGAAATAAACAGAGGATGCGCAAACGTTATCGTTTATGCGCAATGTGTTTACATTTCAATCCTCACCCGGGATAGATAGCGGGCCACCCTGCTCCAGGGTTTTTTGCCAGCTCGGGCTGTTCTCCACCTTTGTCTTCCATGCCTGAATATGCGGCAGGTTGCTGATACCACCGCGTGCCAGCAGGGCAAAGATCGGAAAGCTCATCTGAATGTCGGCCATACTGAGCGCTTTCCCGGCAAACCAGCTGTTTTCAGCAAGATGTGACTCAATAAAGCGCGCATGGGTTTCCAGCTGACGGTTGAGATACGCTTTCTGCACCCCTTGCCCCAGCGCTTTCCCCAGGGTTCTGATACCAAACGGCACGGGCGGCTTGCCGAGACTATTAAAGACCAGCTTCATTAACAGCAGCGGCATCAGCGATCCTTCCGCGTAATGCAGCCAGAAGCGGTACTGCACCTTATGGGCCGGATCTAAAGGCTTAAGCCGGGACTCGGGATCGTACGTTTCCTGCAGGTATTCCAGAATGGCGCCGGATTCGGCAAGGATCAGTCCGTTATCTTCAATAACCGGTGATTTGCCCAGCGGATGCACCTTTTTCAGGGAGGCCGGTGCCAGCATGTTCTTTTCCCGCTGGTAGTGAACGATCTCATAAGGCAGCGCGAGTTCTTCCAGCGCCCAGATCACGCGGTGCGAGCGCGACTGGTTGAGGTGGTGTACCGTGAGCATGGTTTTCTCCTGTTATTCATACTTTTTAACTATAGAAAATCGAACAACACCGCGAAAAAAATTCGGCTAAAAAAGCGTGGGGGCGGCTGGCGAAAAAACGGGTCTTGCATAGAATTAAAGTGTCAGCACAATCCGGAACCTCCCCAACCAGCTCGACACGAGGGGTGCTGATGTCGGGGGAAACCCTCCCGTGAACCAGCGGGATAGAGTGAAAGACAAAGACCGGGAAAAACTAAAGCGCCCTTATGTGGCGCTTTAGTTCTTTATTGTGCTTTTTACCGGGTGGCGCTTCGCTTACCCGGCCTAGGTTCTCGGTTTTGCAGGCCGGGTAAGGCGCAGCCGACACCCGGCAAACCGATCTCAATCCTCTTCCAGCAACCGCGCCCCCGTCCCCTGCTCGCCCAGCCTGTCTCCCGGGTTACGCAGCGGACAATCGCTACGCGACAAACACCCGCAGCCAATGCAGCCATCCAGTTCATCACGCAGGGCGACCAGCGTATGGATACGCCTGTCCAGCTCTTCACGCCACTGGGATGACAGCTCTTTCCACTCTTTCGGGCTCAGCGTATGCCCTTCCGGCAGTACGCCAAAGGCTTCGCCAATCGTGGCCAGGGGAATGCCGATTCGTTGCGCAATTTTGATAATCGCCACGTAGCGGAGCACGTCGCGGGTGTAGCGCCGCTGGTTTCCGGCGTTACGAATGCTTTTGATTAACCCTTTGCTTTCATAGAAGTGGAGCGCCGACACGGCAACACCGCTTCGCTTAGCCACTTCACCGGGGGTTAAAAGCGCTTTTATTCGCGGCAATCTCTTTTCCATAAAACCTCTTTACCTCAAGTTAACTTGAGGAATTATACTCCCCCGCAGAGAAAACGACGAATTAACCGAGATAGTTGTATCTACAGAGGGGCAACCTTATGTCGCATCAGCAGATTATTCAGACACTTATTGAATGGATTGATGAACATATCGACCAACCGTTGAACATTGATGTGGTCGCGAAAAAGTCGGGCTATTCGAAATGGTATTTACAGCGAATGTTCCGCACGGTTATGCATCAGACGCTGGGTGAGTACATCCGTCAGCGCAGACTGCTGCTGGCGGCGCAGGCGTTACGCTCAACGCAGCGGCCGATATTTGATATCGCGATGGATCTTGGCTACGTGTCGCAACAGACCTTTTCCCGCGTATTTCGCCGTGAGTTTGACCGCACGCCGAGCGATTATCGCCACCAGTTGAACTAAGTACGATCAATGCAAAGGTTGCTGCTGCCAGGTCATAAATTCCTGGGGCGGCATCGCTTTCGCGAAGTGCCATCCCTGACAGTACTGGACGCCGCGCTTCAGCAGCCAGCTTACCTGCTCTGCCGTCTCAACCCCTTCCGCAATGGTTTTAAGCCGCAGACTCTGAGCCATCTCGATGATGTGTTCGGCGATCAGGTGGCTGGTGCTGTTGGTGGTTAAGGTATCGATAAACGATTTATCGATTTTCAGAATATCCACGTTCAGCGAATAAAGGTTATGCAGGTTCGAGTAACCGGTACCGAAATCATCGATCGCGACTTCATAGCCCGCCTGACGGAAAGCCTGAATCACCGGTGTGGTTTTGGGGACATCGATAAAACCGCGTTCCGTCACTTCTATTTTGATTTGCTGGGCACGGACGGCGTAGTGGCGGGCCTTGTCAGAAATCATGGCAATCAGCCGCGAGGAGTGAAAATCCGTGGCCGACAGGTTAATTGAAATATAGAGATGCGGATGCCCGGCCAGGAAATGGCCCAGATCGCTGAACACCTCCTCAACGACATAGTCCGTGATCCGCTCGCTCATGCCCTCTTTTTCCGCCAGCGGGATAAATTCCGCCGGGCTCATCACCTGCCCGTTAAAACCCGGCCAGCGTAACAACGCCTCCGCGCCCACACACTGATTATTCTTAATATCAATAATCGGCTGATAGTGTACGCAAAGCTGACGCTTGTTCAGCGCCCGGTGCAGCAGACGCCCTGGCGAATTAAGCTCACGATGGGTACGGGACCATACCAGCAAAATAATCATGCTGCAGATCATGCCCAGCGGCAGCGTCAGGGTCGCCTGATGATAAAGCGTTTCATAAAAGCGTTTATTCGATGTCGACACAATCGCCGCAATCGGTCTTTTGGGCGATTTTACGACCGTATAAAAACGGTTATCTTTTTGAAATACCGATTCCTTATCCCGAATCATCGAATTTAATAACGACACGTTGGCTTTCTGGCTAACGGAAAAGAACGCATTGGTAACCGTGTCGTATACTCCCCATGAAAGGGAATGATCTTCGGACATGACTTCGCTGTATGAAAGTGGATTAACCACCACCACATAATTTCCGCGCTGCATATATGTCATTTTATAGCCAGTATAAAATGGGGTATCGCGATAATAATAGATAGCGACGTCAGGTTTCCGGGTGTAATTAGCAACGGGAATGGCGTAGGGGTGATCCGGTGTAAAAACGGTCGAACAAAGAAAATTCTGACCTTCCGCATAAATTAAATCGGCAACAAACAGGCGGCCACGAACCACGTTCAACATATATTGACGGTGTTCCGGCGTACAACGCTCACCCTGATATTTTGTAGCCTCAATCCGGGCCAGATCAACCTGCTGAATAACCAGCTCGGTTTTGTCTAAAGCCAGTTCAGCAAAGGTGCGTAGCTGGGCGCTTGTTTCTGATACGGCTCTTAGCTGGGCAAACCATAGCGCAAGCATCACCGGCAGCATAACTACCATGATGATCCCTACCACCCTGAGCATCTTGCGCCGTGCGCTACGATTCATTTCCCGCCCTATATCCCTGCATGTTGTACGCCTGTAGTAATGAAGGCCGGATGCTTTGTTAAACAGGTGATTACGTTGCATGAATCATGCGAAGTTAGCAACTGACTTTTAGTATTAAAAATCTTAAATTTCGTTATGACGATAATATTTTCCCGTAAGTGAAACTGTAAGTATTCGTTCCGTTTCAATTAAGGAAAATAATTATCCAGCCCGTAAGCGCGGTGGGAAGATAACACAACAGACGATCGTTGATTAAGCCAAACTTGTGACAGCACGAAAAAAGCACAACCCCATCATGACATTTTATGCTATTTGTTTGGGCGTATTTTGTGCATTGATTTATAAATAATCAGCCACCACCGTTTTTCCTCGCCCCGAATGCTTGGCCTCATATAATGCTTTATCGGCACGCCTCAGTAAGGCTGAAGTATCCCGCTGTCCCCCACAGACTTCGACAACCCCGGCACTAAACGACAGCGACAGCTTTCTCTCACCCACCACCAGCGGGTGTGTTTGCAGAAAGGTGCGCAGCCTGGCGGACAACTGCGCAGCGCCATTGCCGTCAGCGTGCGCGAGCAAAAGCAAAAACTCTTCTCCTCCCACGCGCCCTAACGCTGACTCTGAGGGCGCTAACTCACGGATCGCGTTACAAAAGTGAAGGAGCGCCGCATCGCCCACCGGGTGACCCCACTCATCGTTGATCTGCTTGAAAAAATCCAGGTCAAACATCAGGACACAAAAGTGGCTGTTAACCTCCTGCCGGGTATTGGCCGCCAGCGCAAGCTCCAGCTGCTGCAAAATCGCCGAACGGTTAAAGCAGCCGGTAAGATCGTCGGTGGTGGCTTTTACCTCCAGCTCCTGCTCGGCTTTTTTCCGCTCGGTAATGTCCAGCCCAATATTGAGAATAGAGTTGTCCGGCAGCAGAATGTTGGACCACAGTACCGTCAGCCGGGTGCCGTCTTTGCGTAACGGATGCCATTCATACATATCTTTAAGCGGTGAGACATTGACCGACTCCCTGACCCGCCGCCGCTCTTCAGGGTCGGGATAAAACAGCGCAAGCGGATCGGCATATTCAGCGATCTCCGCCATCGTCCAGCCGAACACTTTTTCACATTCGGCATTCCATAGCACGCAGCGGTTAAATTTGTCGAAAGAGTTCATTAACACCGGGGCCCGTTCAAACAGGGTCTTATATTGCGTCACGACGCGCTGCATTTCCTGGGCGGTTTTCTCCCGGGCAATAATTTCCGCGAAATAGTCTTTTAATTTTTCGACCAGCACCACGACAATATTTTTCAGAACCGGCAGAGAATAGAGTCGTTCATCAAACCCTAAAAAGAAATAGCCGCTGCAGTGCCAGTTATGGGTCGAAAGTTTGCACAGCACCCCGCTTTGCAGCTGCCCATAGCCGGGATGCTGAGGAGGAAATAACGCGCGGCCAATATTCTCTTTCCAGTAGACCACCCGCCACGAACGATGATGCCGCTCCAGCAGAGTGCCCGCGAGGAAATCGGCGAACTCGAAGGGATGGCAGGTCATCTCCCCGGCGCTGACCACACGCTGCAGGCCGTCATCACCATTTACGCTGACCCAGGCAAGGCTTGCGCCCAGGGCGCGGCTGATGGTCTCCAGCATGTCGGCCAGTGAACATTGGGCATGAAGCTGGGGCATCAGCTTTGCCAGCGCATGCAGCGCCTGCATGCTGTCATTAATAATCTCACGTCGGTTTTCTTTCATTTTTTTTCGCTGATTATCAGGCGATAAACCGGACGCAACTTTCTTCAGATTCGAAATGTCGTCATACCAACGCCACAAGCTGGATCTCAGCGCAGCGAATTAAAACAACGTTGTGTGTAATTAAATACGTACAAATAAATAAAAAAACAATAAAATTCAAAAACCTGAAAGGTTAGCTGCGAGTAAAATTAATTGTCCACTCAAGCATAAGCCATAGGGATATGGCTGTAAACGTTATACAACGCGCCCTCTTTTGCATCGATTTTGCTATCTCAATGAATTCATTATAAAGAGTGTGGTGAAAGGAGAGCGTAGCCTGCAAAGATATATTTTCTGTAAGGCGAACTGCGATTCCCTGGTAGCGTTACCCCCCATTTTTCATCCGTCCGGGACTGGCGAATAAAACAGCAAACGTGATATAGTTCACACATCTTATGTAACGAAAAAATCTGTTTCATTCAGTTCGTCTGTTTTGTAGAGGATGGGTTTTATGGCAACCATTACTACCAGCATGGTTCTCTTGCGCTGGCCTTTGTTGAGTGCGGTACTGATGTTTTTAGCCAGCACGCTGAACATTCAATTTCGTAAATCTGACTACACGGGCCTTGCTGTCATCAGTACGCTGTTAGGACTGGGCGCGGCCTGTTGGTTTGCAACGGGTCTGCTTGACATTACCCTGCTGGATATGGCCGCCGTCTGGGAAAATATTAAAGTGGTAATGGTTGAAGCGATGAGCCACACGCCACCAGACTGGCCGATGGTAATTACCTGATTCCTTCCGGCATAAAAAAACCCAGACCATAGTCTGGGTTTTTTGTTTTTACGCGCTGGAAATCAGAACGGAATGTCGTCGTCGAAATCCATTGGCGGTTCGTTAGACGGCGCCGGCGCAGACTGCTGCTGCGGACGAGACTGTGCGCCGCCGCTGAACTGGTTGCCGCCCTGTGGCTGCTGAGGCTGACCCCAACCGCCCTGCTGCTGGCCGCCACCTGCTGGTGCGCCACCGCCCTGACGGCCACCCAGCATCTGCATGGTGCCACCGACGTTAACCACCACTTCAGTGGTGTACTTCTCAGCACCGGACTGATCGGTCCATTTGCGGGTACGCAGCTGGCCTTCGATATACACCTGAGAACCTTTACGCAGATACTCACCGGCCACTTCTGCCAGTTTGCCAAACAGCACAACGCGGTGCCATTCGGTCTGCTCTTTCATCTCACCGGTCGCTTTATCACGCCAGGATTCGGAAGTAGCCAGCGTAATGTTGGCAACTGCGCCACCACTCGGCATGTAGCGTACTTCCGGGTCCTGGCCCAGATTACCGACGAGAATCACCTTGTTTACGCCTCTGCTGGCCATGTTCGTGTCTCCTGAATACGTTTCTTAATAGTGTAAACGCGCGAGTGTACCATTTCCATGCTGCATTTTGATAGCTGCGAGATGGATTCCAGAGTTCTCGTGCGAACATAACATTGTTACACAGTCAGTCAGAAAATGCATTCCAATACTGTATATTCAAACAGGTCAAATTGTGTCATAATTAGCCGTTTCTGACAGCCGTTTGTCCTTCAAACAAACCAGGCAATCCGTGTTCCAACCGGGAAAGGTGAATGGATAAGATCGAAGTTCGGGGCGCCCGCACCCACAATCTCAAGAATATCAACCTCATAATCCCTCGCGACAAACTGATCGTCGTGACCGGGCTTTCGGGGTCTGGCAAATCCTCACTGGCTTTCGACACTCTGTATGCCGAAGGACAGCGTCGTTACGTTGAATCACTCTCTGCGTACGCGCGTCAGTTCCTGTCGCTGATGGAAAAACCGGATGTCGACCACATTGAAGGGTTGTCTCCTGCTATCTCTATTGAGCAGAAGTCCACCTCGCATAACCCGCGCTCAACGGTCGGTACCATTACCGAAATTCATGACTACCTGCGTCTGCTGTATGCCCGCGTGGGTGAGCCGCGCTGCCCGGACCACGACGTCCCGCTGGCGGCACAGACCGTGAGCCAGATGGTGGATAACGTGCTGTCGCAGCCGGAAGGCAAACGCCTGATGCTGCTGGCACCGATCATCAAAGAGCGTAAGGGCGAGCACACCAAAACGCTGGAAAACCTGGCAAGCCAGGGCTATATCCGCGCCCGTATTGATGGCGAGGTGTGTGACCTGTCCGATCCGCCAAAGCTGGAGCTGCAGAAGAAGCACACCATCGAAGTGGTGATTGACCGCTTTAAGGTGCGTGACGATCTCGCCACGCGTCTGGCGGAATCGTTTGAAACCGCGCTGGAACTCTCCGGCGGTACCGCCGTGGTCTCCGACATGGACGACCCACAGGCGGAAGAGCTGCTCTTCTCCGCCAACTTTGCCTGCCCGATTTGCGGCTACAGCATGCGCGAGCTGGAACCGCGCCTGTTCTCGTTCAACAACCCGGCGGGCGCCTGCCCGACGTGTGACGGCCTGGGTGTGCAGCAGTATTTTGACCCGGATCGTGTGATCCAGAATCCGGAGCTGTCGCTTGCGGGCGGCGCAATCCGCGGCTGGGATAAGCGTAACTTCTACTACTTCCAGATGCTTAAATCGCTGGCAGAACACTATAAGTTCGACGTGGAAGCGCCGTGGGCCAGCCTGAGCCCGAACGTGCATAAAGTGATCCTGTTCGGTTCCGGTAAAGAGAACATCGAGTTCAAATACATGAACGATCGCGGCGACACCTCCGTACGTCGCCACCCGTTCGAAGGGGTGCTGCACAACATGGAGCGCCGCTACAAAGAGACCGAATCCAGCGCGGTACGCGAAGAGCTGGCGAAGTTCATCAGCAACCGCTCCTGCGCCACCTGTGACGGCACGCGTCTGCGTCGCGAAGCGCGCCACGTGTTTGTGGAAAACACCGCGCTGCCGACCATCTCAGACATGAGCATCGGTCACGCAATGGACTTCTTCAACAATCTGAAGCTCTCTGGCCAGCGCGCGAAAATCGCCGAAAAAGTGCTGAAAGAGATCGGCGATCGTCTGAAGTTCCTGGTCAACGTCGGCCTGAACTACCTGACGCTTTCCCGCTCGGCAGAAACGCTCTCCGGCGGTGAAGCCCAACGTATCCGTCTGGCAAGCCAGATTGGCGCAGGCCTGGTCGGCGTCATGTACGTGCTCGATGAGCCGTCCATCGGCCTTCACCAGCGCGACAACGAGCGTCTGCTCGGTACCCTTATTCATCTGCGTAACCTCGGCAACACGGTGATTGTGGTTGAGCATGATGAAGATGCGATCCGTGCTGCCGACCATGTTATCGACATCGGCCCGGGCGCGGGCGTACACGGCGGCCAGGTGGTCGCGGAAGGCACCCTGAAAGACATTATGGCAGTGCCAGAATCGTTAACCGGCCAGTACATGAGCGGCAAGCGCAAGATTGAGGTGCCGAAGCAGCGCGTGGCGGCGAATCCGGAGAAAGTGCTTAAGCTCACCGGCGCGCGCGGCAACAACCTGAAAGACGTCACCCTGACGCTGCCGGTTGGCCTGTTTACCTGTATTACTGGCGTATCCGGTTCCGGTAAATCGACGCTGATCAACGATACGCTGTTCCCGATTGCGCAGACGGCGCTGAACGGCGCGACGCTGGCCGAACCGGCACCGTACCGTGATATCCAGGGGCTGGAGCATTTCGATAAGGTTATCGACATAGACCAGAGCCCGATTGGCCGGACCCCGCGTTCCAACCCGGCGACCTATACCGGCGTCTTTACGCCCGTACGTGAGCTGTTTGCAGGCGTTCCGGAAGCGCGTTCGCGCGGCTATACGCCAGGTCGTTTCAGCTTTAACGTTCGCGGCGGCCGCTGTGAGGCGTGTCAGGGCGACGGCGTGATCAAGGTGGAGATGCACTTCCTGCCGGATATCTACGTGCCGTGCGACCAGTGCAAAGGCAAACGCTATAACCGCGAAACGCTGGAGATTAAGTACAAAGGCAAAACGATCCACGAAGTGCTGGACATGACCATCGAAGAGGCGCGTGAGTTCTTTGATGCCGTACCTGCGCTGGCGCGTAAGCTGCAGACGCTGATGGACGTGGGGCTGACCTACATTCGTCTGGGGCAGTCCGCTACCACGCTGTCAGGGGGTGAAGCGCAGCGCGTGAAGCTGGCGCGTGAGTTGTCCAAACGCGGTACCGGTCAGACGCTGTATATCCTGGATGAGCCGACCACCGGTCTGCACTTTGCCGATATCCAGCAGCTGCTCGACGTTCTGCATCAGCTTCGCGATCAGGGCAACACCATTGTGGTCATTGAACACAACCTGGACGTGATTAAAACCGCGGACTGGATTGTCGATCTCGGCCCGGAAGGCGGCAGCGGCGGCGGTGAAATCCTTGTCTCAGGCACCCCAGAGACCGTTGCAGAGTGCGAAGCCTCGCACACCGCGCGCTTCCTCAAGCCATTGCTGTAATTGTCACACGGAGAGTTGCTGTCGGGTCGCTTCCGGCAGCAACTCAACCGCCTGCTGATAAGACGCGTCAACCAGATAGTATATTTGTGAGCCTGGCAGCGACCCGTCAAGATAGACGGTACTCCAGTGGGCTTTATTGAGATGCTTGCTTGGCCGCACGTCATGGTGCTGCTGGCGTAACAAATCGGCCAGTTCCGGGCTGGTTTTCAGCGACGCCGCTGGACGCCCCTCAACCTCTTTCACCATCGCAAACAGGACGTCCCCCACTTTAATCTGGGTGGCTTTCCAGTCGCTATGAACGCTCTGCTCCGCACCTGGTTTACTCATGCAGTACTGAAGTAGCTCCGAAATTGTCATCTTTATTCCCCTTGTAGCGTGGCGATAATTTTACGCGAACCACCGTGAATGCGATGCTCTCCCAGCCAGATCCCCTGCCATGTTCCCAGCATTAGCCGCCCATGGTGTACCGGCAACATCAGCGATACGCCCAGCAGGGAAGATTTGATATGTGAAGGCATGTCATCGTCGCCCTCATAGTCGTGCTCATAAGGCGCGTTGTCCGGAACGGTCTTCAGAAAATGGTGCTCCATGTCAGACCGGACGGTGGGATCGCAATTTTCATTAAGCGTGAGAGAGGCAGACGTGTGCTGAAGCAGCAAATGCAGCAAACCCGTTTTGACCCGCGACAGGTCGCGGATTTGCCCGATGACTTCATCCGTCACCAGGTGAAATCCGCGTGGTTTAGCGCTTAACGTCAGGGTCTGTTGATACCACATGTGCTGCTCCGTAATGAAAGATGAATCTTTCTAAGTGTGCAGCAAGAAGACGAAAGGTAAAACCCGCAGCAGCGAGATTTGACTAAAAAAGAGTCAAAGTCGCTGCCTGGGGCTTAATACTCCGAGTTGACGATCACCTCTTCGCCAAACTTTCCGGCCATCGGCAGCGGTCGATAGGTCGAGTTAGAAGCGCGTAACACTCTGATCCCTCTGGCGCCGACGTCATGCGCAGCGGTAATGTCGTTATCTGAATCACCGTAGAACAGTTTGATATTTTTCTTTTCCAGCCACTGGGTTTTGGTGTTTTGGCCTTCTTTGTCACCCGCAAAGATCACCGGGTTCATGTTGGCCGCCGGGATCATGAAATCATCCTGCAGGGTTTTAGAGACGGTTTCCGTTTTGGTCTGACTGCGTCCGGTGACAAAGTAAATGCTGTCGCCGCGCTTCACGTGCATGGCGATAAGCGCGCGGGCCACCTCTTTCGGGATGCTGAATTCGTCCCAGCCGTTGTTCATTTTTTCCCAGAATTCGGGGTTTTTCAGATACGCTTCGCTGTCGGGCGAATACATTTTTTTGCCGCGCCAGAATCCCGGGCTGGAGAACAGAACGGTATCGTCAATATCGAAGCCCACGGCCATTGGCGGACGCCCCATCAGGCTGTTCTCGATCTGGGCCACGGAAACCCAGTGAATGGGTGCCTGTTCGGCAAGAATGGCAGCGGTGGTACCGGTGTAAAGCGGCGTCGGGGCGGAAGCGCGCGCGACGACAGCACTGTTAAGCGAGAACAATAAGCAGGCGGCGCTGAGCGCCAGTGTGATCTTGCGCATATTTTCCCCTGAATATTCAGTTCGTTATCGTTTTATTTTGAGCGAATGGTCAAAAACTTTCCGACCATAACCCCAGCGGGAGGTGAAGGAAAGGAGTTTTTACTTATGAAGTCGAATAAAAAGAAGACGATCACAAAGCACAGAAGAGGCGTGTAGGCCCGGTAAGCGCAGCGCCACCGGGCGAAATTTTACACTGGTGCAAACAAAAAAGCCGGGTGGCGGCTACGCCTTACCCGGCCTACAAAGGGCATACAAGTAAGTAAATACTTACATTACAGCGGCAAATGCCTGCGCCACACGATGCACGTTGCTGGCATTCAGACCTGCCACGCACATACGCCCGCTGGCAATCAGATAGACGCCAAACTCTTCACGCAGGCGATCGACCTGAGCGGCGCTCAGTCCGGTGTAGCTGAACATCCCGCGCTGTTTCAGCAGATAGTCAAAGTTATGCCCCGGCAC
Source organism: Enterobacter sp. HSTU-ASh6 (assembly GCF_026319105.1). Classification (NCBI taxonomy): domain Bacteria; kingdom Pseudomonadati; phylum Pseudomonadota; class Gammaproteobacteria; order Enterobacterales; family Enterobacteriaceae; genus Enterobacter; species Enterobacter sp. HSTU-ASh6. The sequence goes on from NZ_WSPD01000016.1 coordinate 57,074, forward strand.
GGCCTCTTTCAGCACGTTAACCAGTTCCTGACGCATCGACAGAATACGCTTACGCATGGATTCCACTTCAGCAAGCCAGTTAGCTTTCAGCTGCTCATCACCGAGAACGGTCGCCACCACCTGCGCACCAAAGTTTGGCGGGCTGGAGTAGATACGGCGCACCGTCGCCTTCAACTGCCCCAGTACACGGCCCGCCGCTTCGGCGTCTTCGCACACCACGGAAAGGCCACCGACGCGCTCGCCGTACAGGGAGAAGATTTTCGAGAAGGAGTTACTTACCAGTGCAGGCAGCCCGGCGCTGGCAACGGCGCGGATCGCGTAGGCATCCTCTTCCATCCCTGCGCCAAAGCCCTGATAGGCAATATCGAGGAACGGGATCAGATTGCGCGCTTTCAGCACCTCAATCACTGCATCCCACTGAGCATTTGTCAGGTCTGCACCGGTCGGGTTATGACAGCACGGATGCAGCAGGACGATACTGCGCTCCGGCAGCGTATTCAGTTTTTCCAGCAGCGCCTCAACGCGCACGCCGTTGGTTTCGCTGTCGAACCACGGGTAGGTCGACACCTTAAATCCTGCGCCTTCAAAAATCGCTACGTGGTTTTCCCACGTTGGGTCGCTGACCCACACTCCCGAATCCGGGAAATATTTTTTCAGGAAGTCGGCACCCACTTTAAGCGCACCCGACCCGCCCAGCGTCTGGATGGTCGCCACCCGTTTTTGCGCCAGCACGGCGTGATCGGCACCAAACAGCAGCGGCGCGATGGTGTTGCGGTAGCTGTTGAGCCCTTCCATCGGCAAATATAGCGACGCACCGTGCGGCGCGGCGTTCAGACGCGCTTCGGCTTCAGCGACGGCTTTCAACTGAGGAATAATGCCATCCTCGTTGTAATACAGGCCAATGCTGAGGTTCACTTTATCGCTGCGAGGATCTTCTTTGAAACGCTCCATTAAGGAGAGAATGGGGTCGCCGGCGTAGGCGTCAACTTTCTGAAACACGCGATGTCTCCGGAATTCGATGAGGCAGGGAATTCAACAATAAACCGGAAGTGGGAGAAGATCGAGTGGATGTTAATAAAGTTGAAGTGAGGTTATTGGCCTCACTTCATTGTCAGTTCAGTCGATGTATTTCATCGCCACCCGTGATGTCAGGCGCGTGATAAGTTCGTAAGCACTCACTTTTGTCATTTCAGCAATGCGTTCAACAGGCAACCCTTCGCCCCACATCACCACATCGTCGCCGGGTTTATCCTGGGCGTCAGGCCCCAGATCGACGCATATCATGTCCATCGCCACCCGACCCACAATCTTCACTTCGCGGCCATTGACCAGAACCGGCGTACCGGACGGCGCGGCGCGCGGATAGCCGTCGCCATAACCCATCGCCACGACGCCGAGACGGGTATCACGCTCGCTTGTCCAGGTGCCGCCGTAACCTACCGGCTCACCCGCTTTGTGTTCGCGCACGGCAATCAGATTAGACACCAGAGACATCACCGGCTGGAAACCCAGGTCCGGTCCCCAGGGTTTGTTCTCCAGCGGCGACACGCCGTAAAGAATGATGCCCGGGCGAGCCCAGTCGAGGTGCGACTGAGGCCACAGTAAAATTCCGCCGGATGCCGCAATGGATCGCATCCCGGGTTTGCCTTCGCAGAAGGTAGTAAAGATATTCAGTTGCCGCTCGGTCTCACCGCACTCGGGCTCATCGGCGCGGGCGAAGTGGCTGACAATGTTCACCGGCTGACGCACGTTTTTGCACTGGCACAAACGCTGGTAAAACGCGTCCGCGTTCTCCGGACGCACACCCAGACGGTGCATGCCCGTGTCGAGCTTCATCCACACGGTGACCGGTTCGCTTAGCTCGGCGGTTTCCAGTGCGGCGAGCTGCTCTTCGTTATGCACCGCCGTGTGAAGATGCTGGTCTGCAATGGTCGGCAAATCTGTGGCTTCGAAAAAACCTTCCAGCAGCAGAATCGGTTGCGTGATCCCCCCCGCGCGCAGGCGGAGAGCTTCTTCAAGACGGGCGACGCCAAAGGCGTCGGCATCGGGGAGCGTTCGCGCGGTCTCGAGAAGACCGTGTCCGTAAGCGTTCGCTTTCACGACTGCAACGAGCTTGCTGGCGGGTGCCAGTTCACGCAGACGTTGCAGGTTGTGTCGCAGAGCGCGGCGGTTGATGACGACTGTTGCCGCTTGCATTTGAATTCCTTAGAAATTACTCATCATCATATTGAGGACCGGCATAGTTGTCGAAACGCGACCACTGGCCGTTAAAGGTCAGACGCACCGTCCCGATCGGGCCGTTACGTTGTTTACCAATAATAATTTCGGCGATCCCTTTCAGATCGCTGTTCTCGTGATAAACCTCATCACGGTAGATGAACATGATTAAGTCCGCATCCTGCTCGATGGAGCCGGATTCACGCAGGTCAGAGTTGACCGGACGTTTGTCGGCACGTTGTTCCAGGGAGCGGTTAAGCTGCGACAGCGCCACGACCGGCACGTGCAGCTCTTTGGCTAACGCCTTGAGCGAGCGGGAAATCTCGGCGATTTCCAGCGTACGGTTGTCGGAAAGCGACGGCACGCGCATCAGCTGAAGGTAGTCGATCATGATAAGACCAATGCCACCGTGCTCGCGGGCGATACGGCGCGCGCGGGAACGGACTTCCGTCGGCGTCAGGCCAGAGGAGTCATCAATATAGATGTTACGTTTTTCCAGCAGAATGCCCATGGTGCCGGAGATGCGCGCCCAGTCCTCATCGTCAAGCTGACCGGTACGGATGCGGGTCTGGTCCACGCGCGACAGCGATGCCAGAGAACGCATCATGATCTGCTCGGAGGGCATCTCAAGACTGAAGATGAGTACCGGCTTGTCCTGCAACATCGCCGCGTTTTCGACGAGGTTCATCGCAAAGGTCGTTTTACCCATCGACGGACGCGCGGCGACGATAATCAAATCCGACGGCTGCAGGCCGGCGGTTTTCTTGTTGAGATCGTCATAGCCGGTGTTCACCCCGGTCACACCGTCATGCGGCTGCTGGAACAGCTGTTCGATACGGGCGACGGTGGCGTCGAGGACATCGGCGATGTTTTTTGGGCCTTCGTCTTTATTGGCGCGGCTTTCGGCGATTTTAAAGACGCGGGACTCCGCGAGGTCGAGCAGATCTTCGCTGGTGCGGCCCTGCGGATCAAAACCGGCTTCGGCGATCTCATTCGCCACCGAGATCATCTCGCGGACAACCGCACGTTCGCGCACAATGTCGGCGTAGGCGCTGATGTTCGCCGCACTTGGCGTGTTTTTCGATAATTCTGCCAGATAGGCGAACCCGCCGACGCTGTCGAGTTGACCCTGACGCTCCAGCGATTCCGCGAGCGTGATCAGGTCAATCGGGCTGCCCGACTCCTGCAGACGCGCCATTTCGGTAAAGATATGACGGTGCGGACGGGTGTAGAAATCTTCAGACACCACGCGCTCAGCGACGTCGTCCCAGCGTTCGTTATCCAGCATTAAACCGCCCAACACCGACTGTTCCGCTTCAATCGAGTGCGGCGGGACCTTTAACCCTGCGACCTGGTAATCACGCTCGCGAGGTTCAGTCTGTTTGTTGAAGGGTTTGTTTCCTGCCATAGTGAATGGAGTTACCGAGATAAAGAGTGGGTCGAAAGATTACCACATTCTGGAGGAAGCATGGCAACACGTATTGAATTTCACAAGCATGGTGGCCCTGACGTACTCAAAGCGGTGGAGTTCACCCCCGCCGCGCCTGGCGAAAATGAAGTGCAGGTCGAAAACAAAGCCATCGGCATTAACTATATCGATACCTATATTCGCGGCGGCCTCTACCCGCCTCCGTCACTGCCGAGCGGGCTGGGCACCGAGGCGGCCGGTATCGTCAGCAAAGTGGGCAGCGCGGTTAAGCATCTTAAGGAGGGCGACCGCGTGGTGTATGCGCAATCGGCTCTTGGGGCTTACAGCTCCGTCCATAACGTCCCGACGGATAAAGCCGCCCTGCTGCCCAACGCCATTACCTTTGAGCAGGCGGCGGCCTCGTTCCTGAAGGGGTTGACCGTTTACTACCTGCTGCGCAAAACCTATGAAATAAAACCCGACGAGCAGTTCCTGTTTCATGCCGCGGCGGGTGGCGTCGGGCTTATTGCCTGCCAGTGGGCAAAAGCACTGGGCGCGAAACTGATCGGTACCGTGGGCAATGCGCAAAAAGCGCAGCGCGCGCTGCAGGCGGGTGCCTGGCAGGTCATTAACTACCGTGAAGAGAGCATTACCGAACGGCTGAAAGAGATAACCAACGGCAAAAAAGTCCGCGTCGTGTATGACTCGGTTGGGAAAGATACCTGGGAAGCGTCGCTGGACTGTCTGCAGCGTCGTGGGCTGATGGTCAGCTTCGGGAATGCGTCGGGCGCGGTGACCGGGGTGAATCTCGGCATTCTGAATCAGAAAGGCTCGCTGTACGTCACGCGCCCGTCCCTGCAGGGTTACATCACCAACCGGGAAGAGCTGGAGGAAGCCAGTAACGAGCTGTTCTCGCTGATCGCCAGCGGGGTGATAAAAGTGGATGTGGCAGAGGCGCAAAAATATCCGCTAATCGATGCGCAGCGCGCACATGAGGTGCTGGAGAGCCGGGCCACGCAGGGGTCGAGTTTGCTGATTCCCTGAGCCCTGAAAAGAAATTGGGCTTCCTTAAGGAAGCCCTTTCTTTTTTTAGTTCGGCTGTATGTAGGGTACAGCTCGATGAATTCTTTAGCGGCAGCCATAGTGACAGATTCGATAAGTAAATCCTATTCTGTTCTAAGCCCTGCTGCCGGAAAAGTTACAAGTATGTGACGAACCCCTCAATACCTTAGTAACGAAAGCGGTTATTGCGCTGATAAGTGGGCAGTTTTGGTGATTTTATCGCCCGTATCACCCACACCACGGCAATGGCCAGCAGTAACCACGGCAACAGCTTGATCGTCAGGGCAAATAACCCGCCGATAACCATTACCACCGTCGCCACGACGATAGCCGCCAGAATGCCGAGCAGCGACACACCTGTCGCTAACAGCATGACAAAAAAGCCAATCACAAAAAGTAGTTCCAGCATGGTGCTCTCCCACGAGTTCCCGAGTAATGCAACAGGCATTACAAAATCCATGCCAAAACTAACCTCTTGTTCTTAAAGCAAAACGCCCCGCGAGACGTCGCAGGGCGTGGTGAATTTGACGAACTTTTAGCGAAAATTATCGCTTATCAGCCACCAGTCGCAGCGCATGCTCCAGCACGTCGATATCGGCGCCGGCTTTATGCGCGTTCTCGCTCAGGTAGCGACGCCACTGGCGCGCCCCGGGGATCCCCTGGAACAGGCCGAGCATATGGCGGGTAATGTGGCCGAGATATGTGCCGTTGCTCAGCTCGCGCTCAATGTAAGGATACATGGCACGCACGACGGCAACCGGGTCGGTGTCTGCCCCTTCAACGCCAAAGATTTCGCGATCGACCGACGCCAGAATGCCCGGGTTCTGATACGCCTCGCGCCCGACCATCACGCCATCCATATGTTCAAGGTGCGCTTTCGCCTCTTCCAGCGACTTAATGCCACCGTTGATCGACATCGTCAGGTGCGGGAAATCACGCTTCAGCTGATACACACGAGGATAGTCCAGCGGCGGAATTTCACGGTTCTCTTTTGGGCTAAGACCAGAAAGCCAGGCTTTACGCGCGTGGATGATAAACATCTCGCATTCGCCTTTCCCGGAAACCGTATTGATAAAATCGCACAGGAATTCGTAGCTGTCCTGGTCGTCAATGCCGATGCGGGTTTTGACCGTCACCGGAATGGAGACCACGTCGCGCATCGCCTTGATACAGTCTGCCACCAGCTGAGCATTCCCCATCAGGCACGCGCCGAACATGCCGTTTTGCACGCGATCGGACGGGCAGCCGACGTTGAGGTTGATCTCGTCGTAGCCGCGCGCTTCTGCCAGCTTCGCGCACTGCGCCAGCGCGGCCGGATCGCTGCCGCCCAACTGCAGGGCAACCGGATGCTCTTCCTCGCTATAGGCCAGATAGTCGCCCTTGCCGTGAATGATTGCGCCCGTGGTCACCATCTCGGTGTACAGCAGCGTATGGCGGGAGAGCTGACGCAGGAAGTAGCGGCAGTGTCTGTCCGTCCAGTCGAGCATCGGCGCAATGGAAAAACGGTGTGCGGGAAAAACAGTCTGTAATTCTGACGACATGGCGAAGTTTTAAGCATCTGGTGGAAAAGGGGCGCTACTATAGCACAAAGAAAAGCCGGAGGCGCAGCGCCTCCGGTGGACTTTAGAACGTCATGCTCAGCTGAGCCCCTGCCCCCCAGGTCTCGTCTTCGCCGTACAGCCCCATCAGGTCAACATGCACGGTGCTAAACGGCGCGAAACCGACACCGCCGGTAAAGACATTGCTGTCGTTACCCTTCACGTCCGCGCGATAACCCGCCCGCACCGCCAGCCAACTCAGCGGCGTGACTTCGGCACCGACGCCAACATACTGTGACGTATCTTCGCTCTTGAAGCCCTTGGTTTCCGTCAGATCGCCATCGGCAGTCAGCGTCACCAGATCGTTGTGCCAGGCGGCCCCGGCGGTCACCAGCGGACGGATCTGGTAGGTGTCTTTATAGCTCACCACTTCTCCCGTACGCCCGTTGCGGATACGGATATCTTTGGTGTCGATATCACGCGACATCAGGTTTTGTCCGCTCACGCCGACCGTCCAGTTTTCGCCGAAATCGGCCGCAATCCCGGCATCCACGTTGAAGCCCGTATCGTCTGTACGGTAGCGGCTGTCATTCCACTTATTACTGTCGTAATCGTAGATTGAGGTCGTGTAGTTATAGACCCAGGTTTTTTGCAGTTTTGGCGTCACGCCCACGGAAACCGGAACGCCGCCAAGATCGAACTGACGGGCAATGGCAACGCCATAGTCGGACACAATTGCCGCCCGGCCAGAGGCCGTCGAGTTGAGGTTTTTGGTGATTTGGTCCGTGCCGTTCAGCGCAGCATCCAGCGCGACGCCGGCCGCGACCGCATCACTGTTTTGAATACCGCGAAGGTAATCAATATCCTGCTGGTCGATCGACGAACTCACCCGACCATGGGCGTAGCCTTTCGCCATAAACGCCACGGAAAGGACATCGTTAGGGATACTCACGGCAATGCCTGCCCCTGCCGTAGCGCGTGCGGTCTTGCCCTTGAGATAGTCCAGCTCATCAGCAAGATCTTTTGCCGCGCCCTGGAACTGGTTAATAGAACCTAATGGATTGGTGATAATTTCAACCGGCGTAAGATTATCCACCACGTCCTTATAGTGATTAATTTTGTCGTTGATATTATCAATCTCGTCCTGAAGATTGTCTTCATCCGTGATCTGCGCGCCAACCGAAGGCAATATGACCGTCACATCATCGTCCGGTTTTGCCTTTGCCAGCAGCGCGGGGTTGATTAACGCCCCACTGCCATAGCTTCCCGAAGCCACGCCGGTGCCACCCATTGCGTCGCTGCGTGATTCTGTCCAGGTATTGGCTGCTCCCGCCTGATTTGCCATAAACAAGGAGACAGCAATGCTAACCACCGAAAATTTAAAATTTTTTTTCACAGTATGCCCGTTATAGTCTGTTATGAAATAACCCCTGTCTGTTATCACCCAAACAGGAACGAACTATTGCTGTGAATAAGTAGTAAAAGACCCGCTAATTCTTTCCCTAAGTAAAACTTCCTTACGGCCTGTTGTAATTTGTGACGGCCCTCAATATTTATAGAAGAGGAAATTATTTTTTCCCAGGTTTTCCATCATGCGGCCCAAAAAACTGGGGAGGATGGTCTACCCAGCGATCTTGCCGCGTGGCGGCGTACTCCGGGTTGAGCGGATAGTAGATACGGTTGTGCTTCTTGTTAGCCTCGCCAACGACCAGTAACCGAACCTCTTCGTCCGTGTTATTGATAAAGGTATGACAGATGCCGGTTCCGGCAGGAAAGCCCACGCTGTCGCCAGGCTCCAGCTTCCACAAGTAGCCATTAATCCAGGCTTCAGGGTAGCCTTCAATCACATAAATAAACTCTTCTTCATCGCTTTCCGCGTGGGGATAGGATGTCCTGCGCCCTGGCGGCAAACGCTCATGATGGATGCCAATACGCCCGAGCCCGAGCTTGCGGGCCAGCGGCGCACCGATGGAAAACAGCTCATCGCTGTCGGGGTAAGTCGAGTCATCCGCACCTTCAACATCACGCCAGTGCCGAATACAGTCAGGTCTTTTCATACTTTATCTCCCGGTTTGCGATGGGTCAGGTATAGCACAGACTGGCCGATCTCGGTGTTTTTAGCAGAACATGATAAAGTGAGGGTTTTCCGTCCTATAACATCCGGGGTGCTAAATGGATAAGTCCACAAAAGAGCTGTTAGCGCAGGCCGAAAAGCTGTGCGCGCAACGCAATGTGCGCCTGACTCCGCAGCGCCTTGAAGTGTTGCGTTTGATGAGTCTGCAACAGGGTGCCATCAGCGCCTACGATCTGCTCGACCTGCTCCGCGAAAGCGAGCCGCAGGCAAAGCCACCGACGGTCTATCGCGCGCTGGATTTCCTGCTGGAACAGGGGTTTGTGCATAAAGTCGAATCCACAAACAGCTATGTGCTGTGTCATCTGTTCGATCAGCCTACCCATACATCGGCGATGTTTATTTGTGACCGCTGCGGCGTGGTGAAAGAAGAAGGTGCGGAAGGTGTGGAAGACATTATGCATACGCTGGCCGCTAAAATGGGCTTTGCCCTGCGCCATAACGTGATTGAAGCACACGGTCTGTGCTCAGCGTGTGTGGAAGTGGAAGCCTGTCGTCATCAGGACGCATGTCAGCACGACCACTCGATTCTGGTAAAGAAAAAGCCGCGTTAGCAGCAAAAGAAAAGGCGGCTTTTAAGCCGCCTCAGTGGGTTATTCAGCGTTACCAGCGGTAATCGTTACGGGTTTCCCAGTCTTTGACTTCGTTTTCCGCCTGGTCTTTTGCGTAGCCGTAACGCTCCTGAATTTTACCGACAAGCTGGTCGCGTTTACCTTCAATGACGGTCATATCGTCATCCGTCAGCTTACCCCACTGTTCTTTCGCTTTACCTTTGAACTGCTTCCAGTTGCCGCCGATTTCGTCTTTATTCATCATCGTGTCCTCTTCGTTAAGCGTCGGGTCGTAACGTCCGTTACGTTCTTTTCTGCTGGACGTGATAATTATTGTAGTTAAGGATTCCGCTGTTAGTTTCATATTCGGAATCTTTAACCGTCACGATATATCGTGGCGTGAGGGGAACCAGGTATTGTTTTGCCAGTGTCGGCGCCAGATAAACGCCAGCGATAACCCGCGCAGCGAGAGAAAGACGGCCAACGCCAGCCATAAACCGTGGTTACCAAGCCACGGAAGCGTCAGCAACGTCAGGCCAAACCCGGCCGCCGCGACAGCCATGCTGTTACGCATTTCGGCTCCGCGCGTCGCGCCAATAAACATGCCGTCCAGCAGATAACACCAGACACCCACCACCGGCAAAATGACCTGCCAGATGAGATAATGGCTCGCCAGTTCGCGCAGTGCCGGCAGGGAGGTGAGTAACGCGATAATCTGTTCGCCAAAGCAGGCGTAAATCAGCGCGAATGCCAGCGCCACCAGACCCGACTGTCGACAGGCCGCCCGCCAGACATCCCGCAGATGCCCGCTTTCCCGTGCGCCATACGCCTGCCCCGAATGCGCTTCAACCGCATAGGCAAAGCCGTCCAGCGCATAGGCGGTAAAGGTCAGCAGCGTCATCAGGACGGCATTAACCGCAACGATGTCTGGCCCGAGCCGTGCGCCAAAGACCGTCAGTGCACCAAAGCAGAGTTGAAGCAGCAATGAACGCAGCATGATGTCACGGTTGAGCGCCAGCAGCTTACGGATATTGCCGCGCCAGGCGGTTTTGAGCAGCGCAAGGGAGATCCCGCGCATCACCAGCACACGCCAGACCATCCACAGACCAATAATAAAGGTCCCGTATTCGGCAATCGCCGTCGCCAGCGCTGCCCCCTGCACGTTCATCTGCAGCCCCATTACCAGCCAGACATCCAGCACAATGTTGAGCAGGTTGCCCACCACCAGCAGAATGACAGGCGCACGGGCATACTGGACGCCCAGGAGCCACCCCAGCAGAACCAGATTAGCCAGCGAGGCGGGCGCGCTAAGCCAGCGGATTTCAAGAAAACGCCGCGCCTGTTCCAGTACTGCCTCGCTGCCGCCAACGATATGGAGTGCAAGGTCAATCAGGGGAGCGCGCAGTAAAACGATCAACGCCCCTGCGCCAAGCGCAAGCATCATCGGCTGTACCAGCGCACGCGCCAGACGCAACGGATCTTTTGCACCGTAAGCCTGCGCGGTAAGGCCTGTCGTACTCATGCGCAAAAAGAGCAGCAACATGAACAGAAAGCTGGTTGCCGTCGCGCCAATCGCCACGCCGCCAAGATAAACAGGCGAATCCAGATGACCAATAACGGCGGTATCGACCAGCCCCAGCAAGGGCACGGTGATATTGGAGAAAATCATCGGCAAAGCAAGACGCCACAATGCCTTATCGGATGCCGTCAGCAGTGACATGAAAAATACCAGAAGTGGGAAATGAATCAGGCTACAGCGGAGCTGTAGCCTGTCAGGAAAAGATTAAAGCCATTCACCGTTGCGAATCACCCCAACCGCCAGTCCTTCGATAGAGAAGTTCTGTTCACGGAGGTCCACCACAATCGGGGAGAACTCGCTGTTTTCAGGCAGTAACTGTACGGTGTTACCCTGTTTTTTCAGACGCTTGACGGTCACTTCATCATCAATACGTGCGACCACAACCTGGCCGTTTCGCACATCCTGCGTTTTGTGAACCGCAAGCAGATCACCATCAAGAATGCCGATGTCTTTCATCGACATACCGCTTACGCGCAGCAGGAAATCAGCGCTCGGTTTGAACATACCAGGATCGACCTGGTAATGGCCTTCAATATGCTGCTGAGCCAGTAAAGGCTCACCTGCAGCAACACGCCCTACCAGCGGAATGCCCGTCTCTTCTTCCACCAGCAGGCGGATACCCCGTGACGCGCCCGAAACAATCTCAATGACACCCTTACGCGCCAGCGCTTTCAGGTGTTCTTCGGCAGCATTCGGAGAACGGAAGCCCAGACGCTGCGCGATTTCCGCACGCGTGGGTGGCATACCCGTCTGGCCGATATGATCCCGAATGAGATCAAACACCTCTTGCTGCCTGGTCGTTAACGCTTTCATTCCGCCCCCTGGGTGTATATACAGTTATGCTGTGAGTATATACAGTCAAAGGCGATTTTGGAACCAAAAACTGCACAAAAAACCAGGGACTTAATTATTCCTCGAGGCTCATCGGAAATGTGACCAAAGCAGCGTGACCCAGGTGATAACGGCAGTGATAATCGCCAGCAACACGGCAGCAGAGCCCATGTCTTTTGCCCGGCCTGAAAGTTCGTGGAAATCAGAGCCGATACGATCCACAACGGCCTCAATAGCGCTATTCAGAATTTCCACTATCATCACCAACAATACGGATCCGATCAGAAGAACGCGCGTTATCGCATCAATATCAAGGAAACAGGCGATAATCACCGCGACAATCGCGGCGACGCCCTCCTGGCGGAAGGCCGCTTCGTTGACCCACGCGGCGCGAAAACCTTTCCAGGAGTAGCCAGCAGCTTTGATGATTCGGGTTAACCCAGTGGTATTATTGGCCATTAAAAGAACCTTTTTTAAAAAAGAGCGTCAGTAACAGGGGCCGTAGCGCGTTTCGCTACCGCCTGAAGTATGACGGGTAACAACAGAAATTTTGCGCGCTTTCTGTTATCCTTGCGCCGCAATTGCATTATTAACCAGAGGCTTTACATCGTTTATGTCCGGCTGGCCACGAATTTACTACAAATTACTTAATTTACCATTAAGCATCCTGGTAAAAAGCAAGTCTATCCCAGCAGAACCCGCGCTGGAATTGGGGCTCGATACGTCGCGTCCCATTATGTATGTTTTGCCTTATAACTCGAAGGCAGACTTACTGACGCTTCGCGCCCAGTGTCTGGCGCATGACTTACCTGACCCGCTTGAACCGCTGGAAGTTGACGGTACGCTGCTGCCGCGCTACGTGTTCATCCACGGTGGGCCGCGTGTGTTCACCTATTACACGCCAAAGGAAGAGTCCATCAAGCTGTTCCATGACTATCTCGACCTGCACCGCAGCAATCCTGACCTGGATGTGCAAATGGTACCGGTGTCGGTGATGTTTGGTCGCCGCCCGGGCCGCGAAAAAGGGGAAGAGAACCCACCGTTGCGCATGCTTAACGGCATCCAGAAGTTCTTTGCGGTCTCCTGGCTGGGACGCGACAGTTTCGTCCGTTTCTCCCCTTCCGTGTCGCTGCGTCGAATGGCGGACGAGCACGGCACCGACAAGATCATCGCGCAAAAACTGGCGCGCGTGGCGCGTATGCACTTCGCCCGTCAGCGCCTGGCTGCCGTCGGGCCACGTCTCCCGGCACGTCAGGATCTGTTCAACAAATTGTTGGCCTCCAAAGCGATTGCCCGCGCCGTTGAAGACGAAGCGCGCAGCAAGAAAATTTCGCATGAGAAAGCCCAGCAGAACGCCATTGCGCTGATGGAAGAGATCGCCGCGAACTTCTCTTACGAGATGATTCGCCTTTCCGACCGTATTCTCGGCTTTACCTGGAACCGCCTCTATCAGGGCATCAACGTTCATAATGCCGAGCGTGTACGTCAGCTGGCGCATGATGGCCATGAGATTGTCTATGTTCCCTGCCACCGCAGCCACATGGACTACCTGCTTCTGTCTTATGTGCTCTATCACCAGGGGCTGGTGCCGCCGCACATCGCTGCCGGGATTAACCTGAACTTCTGGCCAGCAGGCCCGATTTTCCGCCGCCTGGGTGCCTTCTTTATTCGTCGTACCTTCAAGGGCAACAAGCTCTACTCCACCGTATTCCGTGAATATCTGGGCGAGCTGTTCAGCCGTGGCTATTCCGTGGAGTACTTCGTGGAGGGCGGTCGTTCCCGTACCGGGCGTCTGCTCGATCCGAAAACCGGCACGCTGTCGATGACCATCCAGGCGATGCTGCGCGGAGGAACCCGTCCCATCACGCTGGTGCCAATCTACATTGGCTATGAGCACGTGATGGAAGTCGGAACTTACGCCAAAGAGCTGCGTGGGGCGACCAAAGAGAAAGAGAGCCTGCCGCAGATGCTGCGTGGCCTGAGCAAGTTACGCAACCTCGGCCAGGGCTACGTCAACTTTGGCGAGCCGATGCCGCTGATGACGTACCTGAACCACCACGTTCCGGAGTGGCGCGAGTCCATTGACCCTATCGAAGCGGTTCGTCCGGCCTGGCTGACGCCAACGGTCAATGGCATCGCCTCTGAGTTGATGGTGCGCATTAACAACGCCGGTGCGGCTAACGCCATGAACCTGTGCTGTACGGCGCTTCTGGCTTCACGTCAACGTTCGCTAACCCGTGAACAGCTGACAGAGCAGCTGGATTGCTATCTGGATATGATGCGCAACGTGCCGTATTCGGTTGATTCAACCGTGCCTTCTGCAACGGCCAGTGAGCTTATCGATCACGCGTTGCAGATGAACAAGTTCGAAGTCGAAAAAGACACCATCGGCGACATCATCATTCTGCCGCGCGAGCAGGCCGTGCTGATGACGTACTACCGCAACAACATCACCCACATGCTGATGCTGCCGTCGCTCATGGCGGCCATTATTACCCAGCATCGTCGCATCTCGCGCCAGGCGCTGTTGCACCACGTTGAGACACTCTACCCGATGCTGAAAGCGGAGCTGTTCCTGCGCTGGAGCAAAGACGAGCTGGCGGGCGTGCTGGATAAACTGACCGAAGAGCTGCGTCGTCAGGGGCTGATCACCGTGACGAATGACGAGCTGCACATCAATCCGTCACGCTCCCGTACCTTGCAGCTGCTGGCGGCCGGTGCGCGCGAAACGCTGCAGCGCTACGCCATTACGTTCTGGCTGCTGAGTGCGAACCCGTCCATCAACCGCGGTACGCTGGAGAAAGAGAGCCGGACGCTGGCACAACGCCTGTCCGTGCTGCACGGCATTAACGCGCCTGAATTCTTCGACAAAGCGGTCTTCAGCTCACTGGTTCTGACGCTTCGTGATGAAGGCTATATCAGTGATACGGGTGATGCCGAGCCGGAAGAGACGCTGAAGGTTTACCAGATGCTGGCAGAGCTGATCACCTCAGACGTGCGACTGACGATTGAGAGCGCCACGCAGGGCGAGTAACACAATGCCGGGTTATGACCCGGCCTGACGCCCTGGATAATAAAAAGGCCCGGTAAGCGCTAACGCTACCGGGCCTTATTTTTTGAGCGTTGTTAACGCATCGCGTTTAGCTCAATAGCGTAAACGCAATCATTCCGACAATCGCCCCTGTCGTGCCAAGGATGGTTTCCATCAGCGTCCAGGTTTTCAGGGTTTGCGCTTCGGTGGCACCGGTAAACTTACCGAACAGCCAGAAACCGGCATCGTTAACGTGAGAGACCACAATCGAACCACCCGCGATACAGACAGAGAGCGCAGCCATCTGTGCACCAGAGTAGTTGAGCTGTTCAATCACCGGCATCACCAGACCCACGGCGGTTAAACACGCCACGGTTGCGGAACCCTGGATGATACGCACCGCCGCCGCCAGCACGAAGCAGGTGACGGCAATCGGTAGCCCCATCCCGGTCAGCGCTTCGCCCAGCGCCGGGCCGACGCCAGAATCCACCAGCACCTGCTTAAACACGCCGCCGGCACCGATCACCAGCAGGATAATCCCCGCAGGCTGCAGCGCTGCACCGCAAATTTCCATCACCCGGTCTTTCGCCATTCCCTGACGCATCGCCAGGCCGTAAATCGCTACCAGACAGGCCACCAGGATCGCCGTGAACGGGTGACCAATAAACTCAAACCACTCATACGCGGTGGAGCCCACCGGCACAAAGCGCGCGGCGATGGTTTTCAGGCCCACGAGAACCAGCGGCAGCAGGATCAGCGACAGGCTGAAACCAAAGGAGGGCATTTTGCCTTCGCCCAGGTGCGGCTCGGTGACGTCATCCGGGATGTGCAGTTCAACGTAACGGCTGATGAAGTTGCCCCACAGCGGGCCGGCAATAATCATCCCCGGGATCGCCGCACACAGGCCAATCAGAATCATCCAGCCAAAGTCAGCATGCATCTGGGAGGCCAGCAGCATTGGCGCGGGCCCGGGTAGCAGAAACGCTGCCGCTGCCGCCACGCCCGCAAACAGCGGAATCACCAGCTTCACGAGGTTAGTGCCGGTATGGCGCGCCATAGAGAACGCCACGCTAATCAGCAGCACCACGGCAACCTCAAAGAACAGCGGCAGCGCGCAGATCAGCCCCGCCAGACCTATCGCATAGTGCGCGCGGCTGTGGCCGAAGGATTTCAGCATCTTGACGGCAATCTGGTCGACCGCGCCCGTCTCGTGCAAAATCTTGCCAAACATGGCGCCCAGCGCGACCACAATCGCCAGGAAGCCCAGCGTGCCACCCATCCCTTTTTCCATCGTCGCGGCGATCTTGTCGAGCGGCATACCGGAAAAGAGACCTGCACCAATAGAAACCACCATCAAAGCAACAAAAGCATGCATACGTGCCTTCATCACTAAAAACAGCAGCAGCAATACGGAACCCACTGCTGTCAAAACTAGCGTTAATGTACTCAAAACTTACTGCCTTTTATTAATGACCTCGATGGTGCTGGCAACAACACCCTCCAGTGACTGATCGATATCAACCACTAAGACGTCTTTCTCATCTTCACCCGGCTCCTGCAGCGCTTCGAACTGCGTCACCAGCATCTGCGTTTTGAAGAAGTGACCTTTACGCGCCTTCAGGCGGCTTTCAATCACCTCGAAGTCACCTTTCAGGTAGATGAACGAGAGGTTCGGATTGCCGTCACGCAGCAGATCGCGGTAGGTTTTTTTCAGCGCGGAGCAGACGATCAGGGAAACTTTGTTGGTGCGCTGCATGGCGAACGCGGCGTCATTCAGCGCCTGCAACCACGGTTTGCGGTCGTCATCGTTCAGCGGCTCGCCGGAAGCCATTTTCATGATGTTGCTGCGCGGATGGAGGAAGTCGCCATCAAGAAACGCAGCATGGAGTTGATGCGCCACTTCGCTGGCTACGGCTGATTTCCCGCTACCGGAAACGCCCATCAGGACGTAAACGTGGTGATCATGATTAGTCGTGCTCAAAGGGTGTCCCTCAGTCAATTGTTACGGGTAACAGTTATCGGTAACATTGTCCTGCCGGGGCAAAAGAGAAGCAATATCCAAACGTGCGCGAAGTGAATAAGTGTGAGCTACTTCAAATTTGTCGATTCAAATAGATCCACCCGGTGACAAGGTGAAACCTAAATCTAACATTTTCGGCGTAACCGTCTCACCCCGAATGCGCGCCAGCAGGCGTTCTGCACCAATGCGCCCCATGCGTTCACGCGGCGTCAGAACGCTCGCCAGACGCGGCTCCATCACCTGGCCAATGTCGTGGCCGTGGAAACCGGCGATGGCCATATCGTCAGGGATCTTCAGCCCCAGACGCTGGCACTCAAACGCCGCGCCGACCGCAAGGTCATCGTTGGTACAGAAAATACCGTCCAGTTGCGGATACTCGCGTCGTGCCTGACGCATTAGCTCAATACCCGAGGTGTAGGAAGAGGACTGCTCCACCATCACGCTGTACGGGGTTAAGTTTGCGTCGAGCATCGCCTGCTCGTATCCCTTCTGTTTGATGATAGTACGTTCATCCAGACGCGCACCCAGATAGGCGATATGACGATGTCCGCGGGCGATGATTGCCGCTGTCATCTGCCGCGCCGCTTCGAAGTTATCAAAGCCGACGGCGATATCGAGGCACGGCGACTGGCTGTCCATGAGCTCCACCACCGGAATACCGGCGACTTCAATCATCTTCAGCGTGCGGGGAGTGTGAGTACGTTCGGTTAAAATCAGGCCGTCGATGTTCCAGGAAAGCATCGATTCAAGACGCTCCTCTTCCAGTTCCGGCTTGTACCCGTAGTGGGCGAGCATGGTCTGGTAACCAAAGGCGTCGGTGACGCTTTCAATGCCGCGCAGCACTTCGGCAAACACCTGGTTGGTTAAAGAAGGCAGGAGGACGCCCACCGCACGGCTGGTCGCATTGGAGAGGATATCGGGCGCACGGTTGGGGATATAACCCAGTTCATCAAGGGCAGCAGCAATCTTGCCACGCAATGCCACGGAAACCTGCTCCGGGTTACGTAAAAAACGGCTGACCGTCATTTTGGTCACACCGACGCGATCGGCGACATCCTGAAGTACGGGGCGTTTCTTTTTCATCGTCCTGAGAAATCTTGAAGAGAGAGATTTGCTCAGTTTATCACGGACAAAGCCCATCCTTCCCCTGTCAAAGGGAAGGATGGGTATTTATTTATGTTTTATTACACCGGCGGCAGGTCAAACAGCAGAATTTCACTTTCGCTGTCGGCATGCACAGAGAGCGCCGGCTCATCCCAGACTGCCAGACCATCGGCGGTTGTCGCTTTCGTACCGTTGATGGAAACTTCACCTTTCACCACCTGGATCCAGACGCGGCGGTTAGCGGCAATCTGATGTACAGACTGTTCATCTTTCGCCAGCGCCCAGCGGTACAATTCCATATCCTGATGTACTTTCAGGGAACCGTCGCGCGCATCCGGGGACAGTACCAGCTGTTTGCCCTGTTTCGCGTCAAAGCGGCGCTGCTCATAGCGCGGCGTGATGCCGGTCTCTTCTGGAATGATCCAGATTTGATACAGGTGCAATTTTTCCGTTTTGCTCGGGTTGTACTCGGAGTGACGTACCCCGGTACCCGCGCTCATAATCTGGAACTCGCCCGCCGGAACCTGCTCTTTGTTGCCCATGCTGTCCTGGTGCTCCACCGCGCCTTCCAGCACATAGGTGAGGATTTCCATGTCTTTGTGCGGATGGGTACCGAAGCCCTGGCCTGCATCGATGACGTCATCGTTAATCACGCGCAGTGCGGAGAAGCCCATAAAATTCGGGTCGTAGTAGTCGGCAAACGAGAATGAATGCCATGAGTCCAGCCAGCCATGATTCGCGTGACCACGTTCGTTTGCTTTGCGTAAGTAGATCATTGTTTTCATCCTCAGTTCGTTTCGATGGAGTAAGTGTGGACGCAAACGGTCTGGGATCATAGAGGGTGAAAATTGACTCCTCTGTTCAAAAATTATGAACAAGCGCAGAGGAGCCATTTTTGCTTATTTCGCGAGGGTTACCGTGGCAGGAGAAGCCTGTTCAAAGGCCCGTTCAAGGATTTCAAGGTTGGTCAGAACGTCAGATTCCTTGACGTAATTCGGCGTGCCGCGAGTCAGGGTCGCAAACAGTGCGTCATAGACGCGGCCATAGTCGCCGGTTTTTGGCGTAAGCTCTTCTCGGACCGTCACCCCCTCAGCGTTGACGTACTCCAGCACGCCCACGGAATCATCCGCCGCAAAGCCCGGTTCACCCGGCATGATGTTGGCCTTCAGGCTGGTCTCCTGCTGGTCGATACCGTATTTGATAAACGAACCTTTGGTGCCGTGAACGATAAATTTCGGGTAGTCGATTTTCACCAGATGACTGGTCTTAACGATAGCTTTGAGGTCGCCGTAGAAGAGCTGCGCTTCAAAGGTATCATCCGGGTTGGCTTTGTTACGCAGGCTGCGAATGTCGTACGCCACGTGGTCAGGGCGACCAAACAGGGAGATGATCTGATCCATAGTATGGACGCCGAGACCGTAGAAGGAACCGTCCTGCGGCAGGCCGGGCTGGGTTTCCGCCACCGGACGGTAGTAGTCGAAGTGGCTTTCGATTTCCACGATCTCGCCCAGCTTGCCGCTCTCAATCGCTTTTTTCGCCGTCAGGAAGCAGCTGTCAAAGCGTCGGTTCTGATATGGCGTGACGGTCAGGCCCTTGCTTTTTGCCAGCGCGAATAGCGCCTTCGCTTCGGCGACAGTCGGGGTGAAGGGCTTTTCTACCAGCACGTTTTTGCCCGCTTCGAGCGCGCGTTTCGCATAGTCAAAATGGCTGTCGGCATGGGTACAGACGACGACCAGGTTAACCTGCGGGTCGCCCAGCACCTCATCCAGATCGCTGGTGAAATGAATATGGGAATACTGCGGGGATTGCTCTTCCGGCTTCGCGCGGCGACGGTAGATATGCGCCACATGCCAGCTGTCTTTACGGTTGAGGACATAGGGAAGGTGATAGCGGGTGGTGCTTTTACCAAATCCAATAAATGCGCAATGTAGTGTCATGGCTCACTCCTTTTGGAAGGTTACTGAGTCTAACCATAACAAAAAAAAAGCCAGCTAAAAGCTGGCTAAAGTAATACTGGAAGCAATGTGAGCAATGTCGTGCTTTCAGGTTCCCGTAGCGGTCCTCCTGAATGCAAAGCAATAATAATCATTCTCATTCGCACTTGTCCAATACTTTTTGCAAAAAATAGCGGTTGACTCAAATTTTAAACTCATTGATGTTGGAAGGGACATTTAACTGACTGAGGAACAAGGAATGAGTGAGATAGTGATACGCCATGCGGAACCGAAAGATTATGACGCCATTCGTCAGATCCACGCCCAGCCGGAGGTGTACCACAACACACTACAGGTTCCTCATCCCTCTGAGCAGATGTGGCAAGAACGGCTATCCGACCAGCCCGGCATCAAGCAGCTCGTCGCCTGCATAGACGGTCAAGTCGCCGGCCATCTGTGCATCGCCGTCGCGCAACGCCCGCGTCGCAGCCATGTGGCTGATTTTGGGATTTGTGTCGGCGCGCAGTGGCAAAACCGGGGCGTTGCCAGCGCGCTGATGCGCACCATGATTGATATGTGCGATAACTGGCTGCGCGTTGACCGCATTGAGCTGACGGTGTTTGTCGATAACGAACCGGCGATTGCAGTGTACAAAAAACACGGGTTCGAAATTGAAGGCACCGGCAAGCGCTATGCCCTGCGCAACGGTGAATATGTTGACGCGTATTATATGGCGAGAATGAAGTGACTTACTTCCCCCTCACCCTGACCCTCTCCCCATAGGAGAGAGGGAACGATTACACCCTCTCCCCTATGGGGAGAGGGCTGGGGTGAGGGGTAAAAATCAATACCCCGCCGTTAAATCATCCACCGAACGCGGGTCTGACGCGCCAAACAGCGCCCCGTCTGGTTCCACCATAATGCTCTGGGTACTGCCCATCGCCTCTTTCACCGCCACCTTCTGTCCGCGCTGCTCCAGCAGTTTAAGGGTGTCCGGGCTAAAGCCCTTCTCGACGCGCAGTTCATCCGGCAGCCACTGGTGATGGAAACGTGGCGCGTTGGTCGCTTCCGCGACGTTCATCCCAAAGTCGATACTGTTCACCACCATCTGCAGCACGGTGGTGATAATCCGGCTGCCGCCCGGACTGCCCGTCACCAGCCAGGTCTTACCGTCTTTCACCACGATAGTGGGCGACATGGACGACAGCGGGCGTTTCTTCGGCCCTACCGCGTTCGCATCGCCGCCGACCAGCCCGTAGACGTTCGGCACGCCCGGCTTGGCGGAGAAGTCGTCCATCTCGTTGTTGAGCAGAATGCCGCTGTTGCCCGCCACAATCCCGGTACCAAACGTGGTGTTGAGCGTATAGGTCACCGCGACAGCGTTACCGTCTTTATCCACCACCGAGAAGTGGGTGGTCTGGTTGCTCTCGTACGGTGCCAGCTTGCCGGGGCGGATCTCGCTCGACGGCTTCGCCTTATTGATATCAATCTGATCGGCAATGGATTTGGCATACGCCTTGTTGGTCAGCGCCTGCCACGGCACCTTCACGAAGTCCGGGTCGCCGAGGTACTCCGACCGGTCAGCGTAGGCGCGTTTCTCCGCTTCCGCCATTATCTGCATGGCATCCGCACTGCCGAAGCCGAACTTGTGCATATCAAAGTTTTCGAGAATGTTGAGGATCTGCACGATGTGAATGCCCCCGGAAGACGGCGGTGGCATGGAGAAAACTTCGTAGCCGCGATAGGTTCCGCTAATCGGCTCGCGCTCTACGGCTTTGTACTCCGCCAGATCCGCTTTGGTGATGAGCCCGCTGTTCTTTTGCATCTCTTGCGCAATCTGGTCGGCAATCGCCCCTTTGTAGAACGCGTCCGGACCGTGCTCCGCAATCAGCTCCAGGCTTTTGGCAAGGTTCTTCTGCACCAGCTTATCGCCCTTCTTCAGCGGTTCGCCGTCTTTCCAGAAGATAGCCTTACTGTTCTCGTGATGGGGAATGACTTCGCTGCCGTAGGTTTTGAGGTCATCGGCCAGGGCGTCATTCACGATAAAGCCTTCCCGCGCCAGTTTTATTGCAGGCTGCACCACTTTATTCAGCGGCATCGTGCCGTATTTTTCCAGCGCCAGCGAGAAGCCCGCAACGGTGCCCGGCGTGCCGGAGGCGAGATGTGACGTGAGGGATTTTTTACTGTCGGGGTTACCCTGATCGTCGAGGAACATATCGCGGGAAGCCTGAGCAGGCGCCATCTCGCGGAAGTCGATGGCGGTGGTTTTCCCGTCTTTGGTGCGCAGCATCATAAAGCCGCCACCGCCCAGGTTCCCTGCCTGCGGATGCGTCACCGCCAGCGCGTAGCCGACCGCCACCGCGGCATCCACCGCATTACCGCCCTGCTTAAGAATATCGACGCCCACTTTCGTTGCCAGCGCATCCACAGAGGCCACCATGCCATGCGTTGCCCGCACAGGATGAAAGACATCTTCCTCCACGCCGTAAGAGACCGGAGGCGCCGCTGGCGGGTTGGCCGCCACGCTAAATGTGCCGCCTGCCATCAGCGCAGCGATGGCGACCCAGCGCAAAAACGTTGGTTTCATCATTATTGTTCTCCAGGTGAAGGGATCCATATTCCCCGCTTAAGCCTGGTTCACAACTCCTAAAAAATCATCGTCATGGTGAAATCGGGGTAAACTTAAGAGAGACCTCAAGAGGAGGAAATGACAATGAAACGCTTGATGATTCTTACGGCGCTGATCCCGTTTGCCGCGCTCGCACAGCCACTTAATACGATGAATAACCCGAACCAGCAGGGTTACGTTATCCCGAGCCAGCAGCGTATGCAGACCGAGATGATGAGCCAGCAACAACAGCAAAAAGGGATGCTGAACCAGCAGCTAAGAACCCAGACCCAGCTGCAGCAGCAGAGTCTGCAAAATCAGATGAACGCCAACACCCAGCGCGTGCAGCAGGGCAAGGTCCGCGAGCAGCCGCTGCCCAATAAAAACGGCGGGATGTTAGGTGGCATGACGTCGTCAGGCAGCGGGCAGCAGCATATGCTGCCGCCGCAGTCGAATGGCAGTATGCTTAATCCGCAGAACTAAAGTCCGGACCGATCAGGTCAATCGCATCGGTACAGATGCAGTCCACGCCCCAGCGCAGCAGCTCAGCCGCACGCTGGGGTTTGTTGACGGTGTAGACCAGAATATGCAGCCCTTCCGCTTTCAACATCTTCACCCGCGCCTCATCCAGCAGCTTGTGGTTAAGGTGAATAGACACGCAGCCTAAACGCGTCGTCAGCTCGCGCCAGTCTTCACGCCACTCGTCCAGCAATAGCCCGCGCGGCAGCGCCGGTACGGCAGCCTGTGCGGCTTCCAGCGCGTCGATTTCAAACGAGGAGAGCAGCGGTGGCGTCATCCCTTCCCACAGCTCGCGCGCGGCAAGGGCAATCACTTTGCCCGTCAGCGGCCCGGTGCCGGTGGTCGGTTTAATTTCGATATTGGCCATCATGCCGTGCTGACGGCAGCGGTCGGCCACTTCCGCCAGCAGCGGCAGCGGCTCGCCCTTGAATTCGCCGCTGTACCAGCTTCCGGCGTCCACTTTCAGCAGATCGCGCCATGGCAGTTCACCCGCCACGCCCCAGCCGTTGCTGGTGCGCTCAAGGTTATCGTCGTGCAGCAGGAAAATTTCGCCGTCTTTTGACAGCTTAGCGTCGAACTCGATCATCGTGTGGCCGTAGCGCGCGCCAACATCAATTGCCGCCAGGGTGTTCTCCGGCGCCAGTTTACCGCCGCCCCGATGGGCGACGATGTGGGGATAAGGCCAGTTGCTCATACTCGTTGTCCTGTTTCACCGTCAAATAAGTGCAGGTGATTTTCCGGCAGATGCAGCCACAGCGTGCTGCCCGCTTTCGGGCGCTCCTGATGCGCAAGACGCACCACCATTTTTTGCTCGCCCCAGCGCCCGTGCGCGAGGTTATCCGCGCCCAGCATCTCCAGCGTGTCCATCACCAGCGGCACGCCGCCGTCCGCCTGTGAGGTTAAACCGATATGTTCCGGGCGGATACCGAGCGTCATCTTACGCCCGGCGTAGCCACGATAGTACCAGTTGATCGGCAATGCCATCCCGCTTTCCAGTTCAAAGTGCGTGCCCGAGTTGCTGATGCGGCCTTCAAGCAGGTTCATCGCCGGGCTGCCGATAAAACTCGCCACAAAGCGGGTAGCGGGCTTCTCATATACCTCCACCGGAGTACCAATCTGTTCGGCGATGCCTTTGTTCATCACCATCACCCGCTGGGCGAGGGTCATGGCTTCGACCTGATCGTGGGTAACGTACAGGGAGGTGGTTTTCAGACGACGATGCAGCTGCTGCAGCTCAAGACGCATCTGCACACGCAGCTTGGCGTCCAGGTTAGAGAGGGGTTCATCGAACAGGAACACCGCCGGATCGCGCACAATAGCGCGCCCCATCGCCACGCGCTGGCGCTGGCCGCCGGAGAGCTCGCGCGGACGGCGCTTCAGCAGGCCATCCAGCTCCAGAATACGCGCAGCCTCTTTCACGCGCTCCGCAATATGACCTTTGCCCATGCCGCGGATTTTCAGCCCCCAGGCCATGTTCTCTTCCACGCTCATGTGCGGGTACAGCGCATAGTTCTGGAACACCATCGCAATGCCGCGGTCTTTCGGCTCCATCTCGGTCACGCGCTGGCGGTCAATCCAGATATCGCCAGAGGTCACGCGCTCCAGCCCCGCCACCATGCGCAGCAGGGTGGATTTGCCGCAGCCGGATGGGCCGACCATGACGATGAATTCCCCGTCCGCCACGTCGAGCGTGAGCGGCTGGATCACCTGGGTTTTACCGTCCCAGCTTTTGGTTACTGCCTGAAGTTTTAAACCTGCCATCTTATTTCTCGCTATCGACCAGGCCGCGGACAAACGCGCGCTGCATGGCTAAAACAATGACTACGGGTGGGATAAGGGTGAGCAGCATCGCCGCCATCACCTGGTTCCAGAGGGTGGTGCCTTCGCCGGTGGCAATCATGCCTTTGATGCCCGCCACGGCAGTGCCGAGGTTGACATCCTGAATAATCAGCAGCGGCCACAGGTACTGGTTCCAGCCGTAGATAAAGGTGATCACAAACAGCGCCGCAAGGTTGGTTTTCGACAGCGGCAGCACGATGTCGCGGAAGAAGCGCATCGGTGAGGCGCCATCGATCCGCGCGGCTTCAATCAGCTCGTCCGGCAGGGTCATAAAGAACTGGCGGAACAGGAAGGTGGCCGTCGCCGAGGCCATCAACGGCAGGGTTAAGCCCGCATAGCTGTCCAGCAGCTTGAGGTTGGCGATCACTTCCACCGTCGGGAAGATACGTACCTCCACCGGCAGCATCAGGGTGAGGAAAATCATCCAAAAGAACAGGTTACGCAGCGGGAAGCGGAACCAGACGATGGCGAACGCCGAGAGCATCGACACCGTAATTTTGCCGACGGTGATGCCAAACGCCATGATGAAGCTGTTGAGCATCATCAGCCAGAACGGCGCGCTGTTGGCCCCCACGCCCTGGGTCCAGATGGTTTTCATGTTCTCGAACAAATGCGTGCCGGGGATCAGCGTCATCGGCGTGTCGAACACCGCTTTGGTGTCCAGCGTGGCGGCGACAAACGCCACGTACAGCGGGAACAGGATGACGATAATCCCTAAAATCAGCATGGTGTGGCTGAAAATCGTCAGCCCGCGACGGTTCTCAATCATTGGTAGCGCACCTTACTTTCAACATAGCGGAACTGCACCACTGTAAGGATGATGACGAGGAACATCAGCACGACGGACTGCGCGGCGGAGGCTGAGAGATCCAGCCCGGCGAAGCCTTCGCGGTAGATCTTATAAATCAGCGTGGTGGTCGCCTGCACCGGGCCGCCGGCGGTGGCGGCGTCGATCACCGGGAAGGTGTCGAAAAAGGCGTACACGAGGTTCACCACCAGCAGGAAAAAACTCACCGGGGCGATCAGCGGCAGTGACAGCCGGAAGAAGCGACGAATCGGCCCTGCGCCGTCAATCGCCGCGGCTTCCACCAGCGAACGGGGAATAGACTGCAGCGCGGCAAAGAAGAACAGGAAGTTGTAGCTGATCTGCTTCCACACCGAGGCAAACACCACCAGGAACATCGCCTGGCCGCTGTTCTGGGCGTGGTTCCAGTCGTAGCCAAACTCTGCCAGGAAATGGGTAATCAGCCCGCGACCGGGGTTAAACAGGAAGATCCACAGCACGGCGGCGACGGCAGGCGCCACGGCGTACGGCAGCAGCATCAGGGTCTGATACAGACGGCTGCCGCGCACGACATAATCTACCAGCGCGGCGAAGAACAACGAGGCGACAAGCCCGCTGACGGTGACCAGCGCGCTGAACTTCATCGTCGTCCAGAAGGAATCCAGGTAGTAGCTGTCATGGAACAGCGCGGTAAAGTTGTCCAGGCCAACAAACTGGCTGGATAGTCCGAAAGGATCAACGCTTTGTACCGAGTACCACAGCGCTTCGCCCGCAGGCCAGATAAAGAAGATAACGGTGATGACCAGCTGCGGCGCGACCAGAAGATAGGGCAGCCAGCGGGAACGAAACACCGGACGGGATGAGGACATTGAGATTGGGTTCCTGAACAATGCCGGGTGGCGGCTACGCCTTACCCGGCCTACAAAATAGCCCCCTCACCCCGGCCCTCTCCCCATAGGGGCGAGGGAGAAAAGACGGCTCCGTGCAGTCCCCTCTCCCCTTTGGGGAGAGGGTTAGGGTGAGGGGGATTAGTGTTAATTACGATTTGGTCGACTGCTCAAAGCGGCGCAGCAGCTGATTCCCGCGCTCTACCGCGGAATCCAGCGCCTGCTGTGGCGTTTTCTTCCCGGTCCACACGCTTTCCAGCTCTTCATCCACGATGGTGCGGATCTGCGGCATATTGCCCAGGCGCAGACCTTTGGTGAACGGCAACGGCGGCTTGTTCAGCATCTGGCGCGTCGCGATATCTGCGCCCGGGTTCTTGCTGTAGAAGCCCTGCTCGCGGGTCAGGTCATAGGCCGCTTTAGTGATCGGCAGATAGCCGGTCTTCTGGTGCCATTCGGCGGCGTTTTCCGGCTTCGCCAGGAAGTCGAGGAACTCGGCCACCCCTTTGTAGGTGCCCTTGTCTTTACCCTGCAACACCCACAGGCTTGCCCCGCCGATGATGGCGTTCTGCGGCGCGCCTTTCACGTCAGCGTCGTACGGCATCATGCCCACGCCGTAGTTGAATTTGGCGTAGTGGCGGATATCCGCCAGCGAGCCGGAAGAGGCGGTGGTAATGGCGCAGTCACCGTTGTAGAACTTCTCGGTGGATTCATCTTTACGCCCGAAGTAGCTGAAGTCGCCCTTCTTGTTGAGTTCTTCAAGCAGCGCGATGTGCTTCACCTGCTCTGGCTTGTTGAATTCCAGTACCGCATCGGTGCCGTCGAAGCCGTTATTTTTGGTGGCAACCGGCAGGCCGTGCCAGGCGCTGAAGTTTTCAATCTGGATCCAGCCCTGCCAGCCGCTGGCGTAGCCGCACTTCATCCCTGCCGCTTTCAGCTTCGCGGTATATTCAGCCAGATCCTGCCAGGTTTTTGGCGGCTGCTCCGGGTCTAAACCGGCTTTTTTGAAGGCATCTTTGTTGTAGTAGAGCACAGGCGTTGAGCTGTTAAACGGCTGAGACAGCAGATGACCGCTTTTGGAATCCGTGTAGTATCCCGCCACGGTTGGCACGAACCGGGATTCGTCGAAGTTGATACCCGCTTCTTTGAACACTTCATAGACCGGCTTGATGGCTTTCGAGGCCATCATGGTCGCAGTACCCACTTCATAAACCTGTAACAACGCAGGGGCGTTACCGGTACGGAAGGCGGCAATGCCGGCGCTCAGGCTCTGCTCGTAGTTCCCTTTGTACACCGGCACAATTTTGTAATCCGGATGGGTGTCGTTGAAACGCTGCGCCAGGGAGTCAACTTCTTTACCCAACTCCCCTTCCATGGAATGCCAGAACGGAATGGTCGTCACAGCCATTGCGTTCGTCGCAAAAGCCAGACCCAGTGCCAGACCCAAAGCTGTGTGTCGTAACGATGTCATTGTCATCTCTCTTATTGTGCCGGATGCGCGATATCACGCGTTTTATGCTCGCGAGGTAACATGACATGCTCGAATGACAGAAAAATAACTGTTTGTTTACAGATAAGTGACAACAAAAGGTCAGGGGGATGATGGTTGTGTGAAGGGGTTAATGCAAAAAAAGCCGGGTGGCGGCTGCGCCTTACCCGGCCTACATGGTATCCGTAGGCCCGGTAAGCGTAGCGCCACCGGGCAATACATACGGCTCAGCCACCCAGATACGCGCTCCGCACCGCTTCATTCGCCAGCAGCGCGTCACCGGTGTCTTCCAGCACCACGCGGCCGTTTTCCAGCACGTAGCCACGGTCAGCGAGCTTCAGCGCCTGGTTGGCGTTCTGCTCGACGAGGAAGATGGTCATCCCCTCTTTACGCAGCTGTTCGATGGTGTCGAAGATCTGCTGGATGATGATCGGTGCCAGACCGAGCGACGGTTCGTCCAGCAGCAGCAGGCGCGGCTGGCTCATCAGCGCGCGGCCGATCGCCAGCATCTGCTGTTCACCGCCGGACATGGTGCCCGCACGCTGGATGCGGCGCTCCCACAGACGCGGGAAGAGTTCGTACACCCACTTGATGCGGGTCTGATATTCATCGCGGTGGGCGAAGAAACCGCCCATCGCCAGGTTCTCTTCCACCGTCATACGCGAGAACACGCGACGTCCTTCCGGCACAATCGCCACCGCCTCACGCATGATTCTGGCGGTCTGCCAGTCGGTAATGTCTTTGCCATCGAACACAATCCGCCCGCTGGTGGCGCGCGGGTCGCCGCACAGGGTGCCGAGCAGCGTGGTTTTACCCGCGCCGTTGGCCCCGATCAGGGTCACGATTTCCCCCTGGTTGATATGCAGGCTGACGTCGTGCAGCGCCTGGATCTTACCGTAGTGCGCATTGACCTTATCGAACGTTAACATCGCTTTTTCCATCTTATGCCTCACCAAGGTATGCGCGGATCACGTCCGGGTTGTTGCGGATCTCTTCCGGCGTGCCGTTTGCCAGCGGCGTGCCCTGGTTGACCACGTAGATACGGTCAGAAATGCCCATCACCAGCTTCATGTCATGCTCAATCAGCAGAATGGTGGTGTCGTGATGATCGCGCAGTTCGGCAATCAGCTCGTCCAGCTCTTTGGTCTCTTTCGGGTTAAGCCCTGCTGCCGGTTCGTCGAGCATCAGGATTTCCGGCTGGGTCACCATGCAGCGCACAATTTCAAGGCGGCGCTGGTCGCCGTAGGCGAGGTTGCTCGCCTGACGGTTGGCGTGCTGCAGCAGGCCAATTCGGTCGAGCCAGGTGGCGGCGCGGTCGAGCGCTTCATCCTGCGCGCGGCGGAACGCCGGGGTTTTCAGCAGGCCGGAGAACAGCCCGGTTTTCAACTGCTGATGCTGTGCTACCAGCAGGTTCTCAATCACCGTCATTTCGCGGAACAGACGTACGTGCTGGAAGGTACGCACCACGCCCATGCGGGCAATCTGCTGACCCGGTAAACCTTCGAGATGCTGGTCGCGCAGCATGATGGTGCCGCCCGTCGGCTTATAGAAACCGGTCAGGCAGTTAAAGACCGTGGTTTTCCCCGCGCCGTTCGGGCCAATCAGGGAGACGATCTCTTTCTTGTGCAGATCCAGATTCACGTTATTGACCGCCAGCAGGCCGCCAAAACGCATCATCAGACCGTTAACGGATAATAAAGGCTTCATGCCTGCTCTCCTTTCGCTTGCCCGTTCTTCAGCTTCAGCTGTGGACGGGTCATCGGCAGCAGGCCCTGCGGACGCCAGATCATCATCAGCACCATCAAACCACCCAGCATCAGCATGCTGTATTCGTTAAAGTCACGCATCAGCTCGCGCGAGACCACCAGCAGAATGGCCGCCAGAATAACGGCAAACTGCGAGCCCATCCCACCGAGCACCACAATCGCCAGCACAAAGGCGGATTCGGCAAAGGTGAACGATTCCGGGCTGACGAAGCCCTGACGTGCGGCAAACAGCGTCCCGGCAAAACCGGCAAACGCGGCGCTGATGGTAAACGCAGTCAGCTTGATGCGGGTCGGGTTCAGGCCCAGAGAACGGCAGGCGATCTCATCTTCGCGCAGCGCTTCCCACGCACGGCCCAGCGGCATACGCAGCAGGCGGTTAATCACGAACAGGGTAATCACCACCAGCAGCAGCGCCACCAGATAGAGCCAGATAACGCGGTCGGACGGATCATATTTCACGCCAAAGAAGTTGCTGAAGGTGTCCCAGCCGCCTTCACGGGCGGTACGGCTGAACTCCAGACCGAAGAAGGTCGGTTTCGGGATCTGGCTGATACCGTTCGGGCCACCGGTCACTTCGGTGTTGTTGAGCAGCAGGATACGGACGATTTCACCGAAGCCTAAGGTCACAATCGCCAGGTAGTCACCGCGCAGGCGCAGCACCGGGAAGCCAAGCAGGAAACCAGCGGCGGCAGAGACCAGCCCCGCCAGCGGCAGACAGGTCCAGAAGCCGAGGCCGTAATAGTGGTTCAGCAGCGCAAACGTGTAGGCACCGATGGCGTAGAAGCCGCCGTAGCCCAGCACCAGCAGGCCGGAAAGCCCCACCACCACGTTCAGACCCAGACCGAGTATCACGTAGATCATGGTCAGGGTGGCGATATCCACCGTGCCGCGGGAGACCACGAACGGCCACGCCACCGCGGCCACCAGCAGCGCCACGAGGAACAGCTTCTGCTTAACGGTCGAACCGTCAATTGCCGGCAGAACAAACTTCGGCCCGGAGACGCCTTTCAGCGTCTTCTGAAACAGCGGACGCAGCAGCTGGAACAGGAAGACGACCGCCGTGCCGATAAATACCCACTGCCAGCGAATGTCGGCAGCGGTGTCGACCACCAGCTTAGTGCCGTTCAGCTCTAACTGAACGCCCATAAAGACGCCCGCCAGCACGAAGAACATGGCGGCAGAGAGCAGCGCCATTGCAAAATGCATCGGTTTCATACTTTCTCTACCTCCGGACGGCCCAGAATACCGGTAGGCATCACCAGCAGAACCAGAATCAGCAGGGCAAACGACACCACATCTTTATACTCAGTGCTCAGATACGCCGAGGAGAGCGCTTCCGCCACGCCCAGGATCAGGCCGCCAATCATTGCCCCCGGAATACTGCCGATACCGCCCAGCACCGCCGCGGTAAAGGCTTTCATCCCGGCCATAAAGCCGATGTACGGGTTAATCACGCCGTAGAACTGGCCGAGCAGAACCCCGGCAACAGCCGCCATCGCGGCACCGATCACAAAGGTCAGGGCAATGACGCGGTCGGTGTTGATCCCCAGCAGGCTCGCCATCTTCAGGTCTTCCGCGCAGGCGCGGCAGGCGCGTCCCATGCGCGAGTAACGGATGAACAGCGTCAGGGCGAGCATCGCAATGAAGGTCACCACCCAGATAACCAGCTGCATGGTGGTGATAGAGGCAGAGAAGTTTTCGCTGGCCCCCACAACCCACTGGCCGTTAAACAGGCTTGGCAACGCCACGTCGCGTGAGCCTTCGGTCAGGCTGACGTAGTTTTGCAGGAAGATGGACATCCCAATCGCGGAGATGAGCGCAATCAGGCGCTTGGAGCTGCGCACCGGCCGGTAGGCCACGCGTTCGATGCTCCAGCCGTAGGCGCTGGCAATCACAATCGCGCCGACAAACCCGGCGGCGACCAGCAGCCAGCTGCTGTCGATGCCCATCATCATCAGCGCGGCGATGATCATAAAGGAGACATAGCTACCGATCATGTACACCTCGCCGTGGGCGAAGTTGATCATGCCGATAATGCCGTAAACCATCGTATAGCCGATGGCAATCAGCGCGTAGGTGCTTCCCAGCGTGACGCCGTTAAACATCTGCTGCAGGAAATAGAGAAACTGCTCGGACATATGCAAACCTTTTTATACCCGCCCGGCGGTCCGGGCGGTGGGATAATTATTTGGCGACCGAGGACGAACCGTCGGCGTGCCACTTAAAGACACCAAACTCAAATCCCTTCAGATCGCCTTTCTCATCCCAGTTCAGCGGCCCAATCACGGTGTTCGCCCCGTGCGCTTTTAAATCTTTCACCAGATCCAGCGGTTCTTTGCTGCCGGTACGATCCAGCGCCGTCGCCAGAGACTGTACGGCGGCGTAAGTGATCCAGACGTACGGCCCGCTCGGATCTTTTTTCTGCGCCTTGAGCGCATCAACGATAGCCTTGTTGGCCGGATCCTGGTCATAGCGTTTTGGCATCGTCACCAGCATGCCTTCGGCGGCATCACCCGCAATGTTAGACAGGGAGGCGTTACCCACGCCTTCCGGCCCCATAAACTGGGTTTTCAACCCTACCGAACGCGCCTGACGCAGCATTTGTCCCATTTCCGGGTAGTAGCCACCGTAGTAAACGAAGTCGATATTCTCTTTTTGCAGACGGGCAATCAGCGCGGAGAAGTCTTTCTCACCGGCGGTAATACCGTCGAAGAAGACGATGTTTGCGCCGCCTTTTTTCAGGCCGTCCTGAACGGAACGCGCCAGGCCTTCGCCATACTGTTGTTTGTCATGAATAATGGCGATGCGCTGTGGCTTGACGTTTTCGAGGATAAATTTGGCGGCAGTCGGCCCCTGAGAGGAGTCCAGACCGGCGGTACGCATAATGTGCTGATAGCCGCGCTGGGTCAGCTCCGGGTTGGTCGCACCGGGGGTGATCATCAGAATGCCTTCATCTTCGTAGATATCAGACGCCGGCTGGGTGGAGGATGAGCACAGATGGCCGATCACGTACTGGATGCCATCGTTGACGATTTTGTTAGCGACCGCGACGGCCTGTTTCGGATCGCAGGCGTCGTCATATTCCACGCCTACCAGCTTGTCGCCTTTGATACCGCCTTTGGCATTGATGTCTTTGATGGCCTGGCGCGCACCGTTGAACTCCATGTCACCCCACTGAGCAACAGGACCGGACATCGCCCCCACCACCGCAACTTTAATGTCCTCCGCCATAGCGGCATGCGAGATCGACAGTGCGACCATCCCCGCGAGTATCGTCTTCGCGTTCCTTTTCATCTCTGAATCCCCATTCGTGATGTCGTGTTTATATTTTGTTTTATTATGGTTAAAAAGCATTCTGTACTTTTAATGAACAACGCTATTTTTACCAGTGCCTTTAATGGTTTAGCGCAGTTTTTTGTCAAAAACCAGACTAAAATCTCTATTTTTCAGGCGATTAAGCAAAGATAATATTCTGAAATCAGGCAGAGATAAACAACTAAAAGTGCAGTTTGCAGCATAAAATAACGGTACAAAGCGTCGAATAAATCACTACCATTCAGGTTAAAATTCTGCTTATTTTTCGATCCATGTGTTTTCAATCTGCCCATTGCGTTGTCAAAAAACTAATCACCTGGCGAATGAGAATAAAAAGAGGAAGCCGCTGAGCGAATAAATTGAGTACACTGCCCCTACTCAATTTGATTTGGACAAGTGGCTAATGAAACTGACTATCGTGCGTCTGGTGACCTTTAGCGACCAGGATCATATCGACCTGGGCAAGATCTGGCCGGAATATTCCCCTTCGTCGCTACGCGTCGATGAGACCCACCGCATTTATGCCGCGCGCTTCAACGAGCGCCTGCTGGCTGCGGTTCGCGTGACGCTAAGCGGGACAGAAGGGGCGCTGGACTCATTGCGCGTACGTGACGTTACCCGTCGTCGCGGTGTAGGACAGTACTTAATTGAAGAAGTGATTCGCACAAACCCGAACGTGACTTCATGGTGGATGGCTGACGTGGGGGTAGAAGACCGCGGTGTGATGGCGGCGTTTATGCAGGCGTTAGGGTTTACGGCGCAGGAGAGCGGGTGGGAGAAGCGCCAGAGTTGATATGTGCGGCCTGATGCCCTCACCCCGGCCCTCTCCCACAGGGAGAGGGAGAAAACATTAAAAAAGGCAACTTACGTTGCCTTTTTGCTTTTATTTGGCGTCCGTCGCCGTGCCGTTAGCATGCCAGTCAAACACGCCGAACTCGAAGCCCTTCAGATCGCCCTTCGCGTCCCAGGAGAGAGGCCCCATAACGGTCTCGACGGTGTTCGCTTTCAGCCAGGTGGCAATTTCAGCTGGATCGGCTGACTGGTTCAGGCCCGCCTGCAGCGACTGCAGCGCCGCGTAGGTGGTCCAGACGAACGCGCCGCTTGGATCCTGTTTCTTCGCCTTGATGGCATCAACGATAGGTTTGTTCGCAGGGACCTGGTCGTAGTTCTTCGGCTTGGTCACCAGCAGGCCTTCCGCAGACTCACCCGCGATGTTAGACAGGGAAACGTTCGCCACCCCTTCTGGTCCCATAAACTGGGTTTTCAGACCGGCCGCGCGTGCCTGACGCAGGATCTGGCCCATTTCCGGGTGGTAGCCACCGTAGTAAACGAAGTCGATATTCTCTTTCTTCAGACGCGCAACCAGCGTGGAGAAGTCTTTCTCGCCCGCAGTGATCCCGTCGAAGAAGACGACGTTCGCATTGCCTTTCTTCAGACCATCCTGCACCGCACGCGCCAGACCTTCACCGTACTGCTGTTTATCGTGAACAATGGCGATGCGCTGCGGCTTCACTTTTTCAAGAATGTATTTTGCCGCGGTTGGGCCCTGGTCAGAATCCAGACCGGTGGTACGCAGGGTCAGCTTGTAGCCGCGTGCGGTCAGCTCCGGTGCGGTCGCCGCCGGGGTGATCATCAAAATCCCTTCGTCTTCGTAGATGTCAGACGCAGGCTGCGTAGAGGAAGAACACAGGTGACCGATGACGTATTTGATCCCGTCGTTTACCACTTTGTTCGCGACCGCGACCGCTTGTTTCGGGTCACAGGCATCATCATATTTTACGATCTGCAGTTTTTCGCCCTTGATACCGCCCTTAGCGTTAATGTCTGCAACCGCCTGTTCTGCGCCAGTAAATTCCTGGTCGCCGTACTGCGCTACCGGACCGGACATCGCGCCTACCACAGCCACTTTGATGTCTGCCTGTGCCATGGTGCTGAATGCCAACGCGATACATCCTGCCAGTAACGTTTTACCCTTCATGTTCATCCTGAGATTCCCCATTATTATGGTTATTACGATTGTTGTGATGTTGTTGTGCAGCGCTTTATTTCAGTTATAGGTGTGCTGTTCGCGCTTTTTCAGCATACTCTGCTAAAACATACCCCATTTTTATGATTTTGGAATAGCAAATTTGAAATGAATATATGATAAGCCCGGCAGGGCGTTTTGCCGGGCAAGTGGCTTTAACGTGTCAGCGAGGCGGAGATAATGTCCAGCGCTTTACGGAACTGCACCTCGGGGATCGTCAGCGGATAGAGGAAGCGAATGACGTTGCCGTACACGCCGCAGCTCAGAAGCAGCAAACCTTCCTGCAATGCCCGCTCCTGAACCTGGCGGGTAAATTCCGGCGAAGGCTGACCCGTTTGCGGGTCGTTAAACTCCACCGCCACCATCGAACCCTGTGCGCGAATATCCGCGATATATGGGCAATGTTCCTTCGCTTTGTTCAGCACCTCCACCAGGTGATGGCCAAGATGTGCCGAGCGGGTGCAGAGGTCTTCTTCATCAATCACGTCCAGCACGGCATGCGCTGCGGCAATCGCCAGCGGGTTCCCCGCGTAGGTGCCGCCCAGCCCGCCAGGCGCAGGCGCATCCATCACCTCAGCGCGGCCCGAGACCGCCGAGAGCGGCATCCCGCCCGCCAGGCTTTTCGCCATGGTGATCAGATCCGGCTTCACGCAGTGGTGCTCCATCGAGAACAGCTTGCCGGTGCGGGCGAAACCGCTTTGCACCTCGTCGGCAATCAGCAAAATACCGTGGGTATCGCACAGGGCGCGCAGGGCCTGCATAAAATCAGCCGGGGCGATGTTGAAACCGCCCTCCCCCTGAACCGGTTCGAGAATAATCGCCGCAACCTGATCCGGGGCGATATCCGCTTTAAAGATGCGCTCCAGGCTCTTTAGCGCCTCCGCGGTGCTGACGCCATGCAGTTCATTCGGATACTGGGCGTGATAAACCGAGCCGGGGAAAGGGCCAAAGCCGAGCTTGTAGGGCGCGACTTTGCCGGTCAGCGCCATGGTCATAAAGGTTCGCCCGTGGAACGCGCCGCCGAAGGTGATAAGGCCAGGACGTCTGGTAAAGGCGCGGGCAATTTTTACGGCGTTTTCCACCGCTTCTGCGCCCGTCGAGAAGAACGCCGTTTTCGCCGGGCCGTCAATGGGCACGCGTGCGTTGATACGCTCGGCAAGCGACACATAGCCTTCATACGGCACAATCTGGTAAGCCGTATGGGTAAAGGCGTGGAGTTGTTTTTCGATGGCGGCAATGACCTTTGGATGGCGATGGCCGGTATTCAGCACCGCGATCCCCGCGGCAAAGTCGATGTACTCGTTGCCCTCGACGTCCCACACCGTGGCGTTCTCCGCTTTATCGGCATAGAAGTTACACATCACGCCGATGCCGCGCGGCGTCGCCTGTAAACGCCGGTCGTTGAGTTCGTTATTTTTCACCCTGTCCCCCTGAGAAAGTCGCCTGCTTAGCGCATCAGTAAGTGTTTGCCAGGGGGCGGAAATTCGCCAGAGCGGGCGCTAAAAAAACAAAACCCCCGGACTTGGCATCCAGGGGTTCTCGTCATACTTCGCGGAAATTACGCTTCGATAGCGGCGCGAAGTTTTTTCATAGCGTTCTTTTCAAGCTGACGCACACGTTCGGCGGAAACGCCGTAGCGGTCGGCCAGCTCCTGCAGCGTGGACTTGTTGTCTTCGTCCAGCCAGCGGGCGCGGATAATATCCTGGCTACGCTCGTCCAGGCCTTCCATCGCATAGCTCAGCTTGTTCGCGGCCTGATCTTCCCAGTTATCCTCTTCGATGCCATCAGCAAAGTTAGAGGTCTTATCCTGCAGATACAGAACCGGCGCCATTGGCTGGCTGTCGGATGCATCGTCGTCAGAGGACATATCAAAAGTCATGTCCTGCGCGGCCATACGGGATTCCATCTCACGCACGTCTTTACTGGATACGCCCAGCTCGCGCGCCACCATTTCGACTTCATCCTGATTGAACCAGCCCAGACGCTGCTTGGTTTTACGCAGGTTAAAGAACAGTTTGCGTTGCGCTTTTGTTGTGGCGACTTTCACGATACGCCAGTTGCGCAGCACGTATTCGTGAATCTCTGCTTTGATCCAGTGCACAGCGAAGGAGACCAGTCGCACACCCACTTCCGGGTTAAAGCGACGCACAGCCTTCATCAGACCGATGTTACCTTCCTGAATCAAGTCCGCCTGCGGCAGGCCATAGCCCGCGTAATTACGAGCAATGTGAACAACAAAGCGCAGGTGAGACAGGATCAGCTTTTTCGCTGCTTCCAGATCGCCCTGGTAATGCAGCTTTTCAGCAAGCTCCTTTTCTTCCTCGGCCGTTAACATCGGCCAGGTGTTCGCAGCCCGGATATACGATTCCAGGTTACCAACAGGGGCTAAAGCTAAAGTTTGCATTTCTTTGGTCATTCATTCCTCTCAATGTTTCTTCTGGTCCTGGTTGTCCCCGTCAGGCAACAACCATGCCAAAGCGTTTGAGCAACGAGATTAGCATTCACTCTTTTATCAGACAGTGATTTTATCCACAAGTTCCAGGTGCAACGGTGAATAAATTACGCACAAAATGTGACATGGAGATGATAACAGGGGAAGTGACAACAGGGACGCTTTCCCTGCAGAGCGAACATCTCGGTGCAGGGAAAGATTATATCACGCTTTTCTTAGTCGGGAGTAAAGTGGCGTAAATGTTGAACGGTTGCCAGCCAGGCGGCCACCCACCCGATCATCGAGCACACCAGCAGCAGCAGCAGGCACTCATCGAACCCTAAGCCACTGATATCAAACTTCGTTCCGAAAACCTGCGCCACTTCAGTCACGGCAGATGAAAGCCGCATCACCAAAATTTCTGACAATATCAGTGAAAGAAATGCGCCGGAAAACCCGAGCAGCGCGCCGCCGTAAAGGAACGGTCGAAGGATAAAGCCATCCGTTGCCCCAATCAGCTTTTGCACGTTGATGGTATCGCGACGGGCGAAGATGCTCAGGCGCACGCTGTTGCCGATGACCAGGAAGACCGCCGCCACCATCAGCACGCCAATCATCGCCGCCACACGCCCGACCAGCCCGGTCAGGGCAGAAAGACGCGCAAACCAGCTGTCATCCATGCGCACTTCGTCAATGCCTTTAATGCGGGTAATGCGATCGCGCAGGGTGTTAAGGGAATCGGTACCCTGGAAATCCAGCTTCGGGATCACCACCGCCACGGCAGGCAGCGGGTTCTCTTCAAGCATATCCAGCGCACCGCCAAAGCCTGACCAGTTGCGGAACTCGCCCAGCGCGTCTTCACGCGAGAGATAATTAACCTTCTCCACGCCCTGCTCGGCCTGAATTTGCCCGACCACCTGCGCCGCCGCGTTATCGTCGAGCGCTTTATCCAGATAGACCGTGATCTGCGGGGACGGATAATACTGTGAAGCCGCCTGGTTAACGTTCTTATAAACCATATAGCAGACGCTTGGCAGCGTGAGGGAGATGGCAATCACCATCACCGTCAGGAACGTCGCCAGCGGTTTGCTTTTAAGGTCCTGCAGCGCGCCGTGGAAGGCGTAGCGCACCTGCTCGTTGAACACGTTGGTTTTGCGGGAAGCCGGCTTAGGCGCGGCCTTCTGGCGCTTCGGCGCATTACGATTACCGTCACCCCCGCTCTGCGGCTTGCGGAAACGGTCTAACCGGTTGCCAAACTGCCGAATCTGGTTCATTGCATCACGCTTATTCACCGTGGCCTCCGTGCAAATGACCGTCGCTCAGGGTTAGCATGCGGTACGAACGACGGGAAATGAGCCCGATATCGTGCGTCGCCATCAATACGGTGACCCCCACGCGGTTAAATTCCTCAAACAGACGCAAAATCCCTTCGGACAGGGCATCGTCCAGGTTACCGGTCGGTTCATCCGCCAGCAGTACCGCAGGCTTATTCACCACCGCACGGGCAATGCCCACACGCTGCTGTTCACCGCCGGAGAGCTGGATCGGGAAGTTCTTCGCTTTGTCCAGCAGCCCGACCTTATCCAGCGCCGCAGAGACGCGACGGCGGATATCGTCATAGCTGGCACCGGCAATAATCAGCGGAATGGCCACGTTATCGAAAACGGTGCGATCCATCAGCAGGTGGTGGTCCTGGAAAATCATGCCGATCTGCCGACGCAGGAACGGCACTTCGCGGTTTTTCAGGCGGCTGATCTCATGGCCGCCGAAAAAGATTTTCCCGGCACTTGGCCGCTCGATCCCACAGATAAGCTTGAGCAGGGTACTTTTCCCCGCGCCGGAATGGCCGGTCAGGAATGCCATCTCGCCCGGCTGCAGGTGGAATGTCACCCCCTGCAGCGCTTGTCTCCCACCGAGATAGGCCTTGCTGACGTGTTCAAAGCGAATCATTGTTAGTCCTCTCGGGCAAATAATGCCTCAATAAAGTCGTCCGCTTTAAACGGACGTAAATCCTCAATACGCTCGCCCACACCGATGTAGCGGATAGGAATGCCGAACTGGTCAGCCACGGAGAAGATCACCCCGCCTTTCGCGGTG
Organism: Enterobacter sp. HSTU-ASh6; assembly: GCF_026319105.1. NCBI lineage: Bacteria > Pseudomonadati > Pseudomonadota > Gammaproteobacteria > Enterobacterales > Enterobacteriaceae > Enterobacter > Enterobacter sp. HSTU-ASh6. The sequence continues at coordinate 96,238 of NZ_WSPD01000016.1, forward strand.
CCGTCCAGTTTGGTCAGCGTGATCCCCGTCAGTCCTACCGCTTCATGGAACAGCTTCGCCTGGCTGATGGCGTTCTGTCCGGTGCTGGCATCAATGGTCAGCATAATTTCATGCGGTGCGTCTTCGTCCAGCTTCTTCATCACGCGGACGATTTTCTTCAACTCTTCCATCAGGTGCGATTTGTTCTGCAAACGGCCTGCAGTATCGGCAATCAGCACGTCCACGTTGCGCGCCTTCGCCGCCTGAATGGCGTCGAAGATCACGGATGCGGAGTCCGCGCCGGTATGCTGAGCAATCACCGGAATGTTATTGCGCTGGCCCCAGACCTGAAGCTGCTCAACCGCTGCCGCACGGAAGGTATCACCCGCAGCCAGCATCACCGATTTGCCCTGCTGCTCGAACTGACGCGCCAGCTTGCCGATGGTGGTGGTTTTGCCCACGCCGTTCACGCCGACCATCAGAATAACAAATGGCGTTTTGCCTTCAATATTAAGCGGTTCGTCAACTTTTGCGAGAATTTCACCCATCTCGTCTTTCAGCAGGCCGTACAGCGCCTCGGCGTCACGCAATTGCTTGCGGCTCGCCCCTTCGGTCAGATTGGTGATGATCTTACGGGTGGTTTCTACCCCCACGTCCGCGATCAGCAACTGTTCTTCCAGCTCTTCAAACAGATCGTCGTCGATCTTTTTGCCGCGGAACAGACTGATAAATCCGGAACCTAAGTTTTCTTTGGTCTTCAGCAGGCTGCGTTTCAGGCGAGCGAAGAAACCTTCTTTGGTCGGTTTTTCCTGCTCCTGGACAATCTCTTCGGTCTGCTCTGGCTCTTCCACCGGCACGACGATAACCGCTTCTTCAGCGGCCTCTGCCGCCAGCGCCTGGGCTTCCAGCTCTTCGTCGGTCAGCTCAGGTTCGTTTTCGGCCTCTTCTTCCACCGCTTCAACAATTTCAACGGTTTCCGCTTCGGCCTGCCACTCTTCGGCAGAAACGGCTTCGGCTTTCACCTCTTCCGGCAGTGGTAACTCTTCATGTTCGATAACGGCCTGTGGCGCGTCGGGGATCTCATCAACCACGACCGGTTCTGGCTTCTCGCTCTCCTGAACCTCTTCAGTGACCGCAACCACCTCTTCAGCGAAAGATTCGATCTCTTCTTTGCTGTGCGCCGTTTCTTCCGCCTCGACAACCGCGGCGGTTTCTACAGGCGTTTCAGGCTGCGATTGCTCTTCAACGGCATGTTGCTCTTCGGTTTTCTGTTCTGTTTCTTGCTCTTTTTCACCGAAGCCCAGCCAGGAAAAGAAGCCACGTTTTTTTTGTTTTGCCATCTGCGACTACACTCCTCGCGGCGCTATATACATGGAAGCTAAAAAAATGATGAAATAGTCTAACACTTTACTTAATTGACATCACCGCCCGCAATCGCAGGCCAATTGTTAACAGAGCTTTCCTGAAATGAAGAAACCCAACCGCGCCCCGGCCGGTCAAATTCGTATTATTGGTGGTCAGTGGAGAGGCCGGAAATTACCGGTGCCGGACAGCCCCGGTTTACGCCCCACCACCGACCGCGTGCGCGAAACGCTGTTTAACTGGCTGGCCCCGTCAATGGTCGACGCCCACTGTCTCGACTGCTTCGCTGGCAGCGGCGCACTCGGGCTGGAAGCGCTGTCGCGCTATGCCGCCAGCGCCACGCTGCTGGAGATGGAGCGCGGCGTTGCGCAGACCTTGCAGCAGAATCTGGCGACGCTGAAAGCAAGCAACGCCAGGGTTGTGAACACCAACACCCTGAGTTTTCTGGCACAGAAGGGCACGCCGCATAACGTGGTGTTTGTCGACCCGCCGTTCCGTAAGGGTCTGCTGGAAGAGACGTTATCCCTGCTGGAGCAAAACGGCTGGCTGGCGGATGACGCATTAATTTACGTGGAAAGCGAAGTGGAAAACGGTTTACCCCCGGTTCCCGCCCACTGGGAACTGCACCGTGAGAAAGTGGCCGGTCAGGTCGCTTATCGTCTGTATCACCGTCAGGCACAAGGAGGATCCGATGCCGGTACTGATTAATCTGGGACGTTTGTTGATGCTGGGCGTCTGGGCGTTTTTGCTTCTCAACCTGGTGCACCCGTTCCCGCGCCCGATGAATATTTTTGTTAACGTCGCGCTGATTTTCACCTCGTTCATGCACGCCCTGCAGATGGTGATGCTGAAAAATGGCCTGCCGAAAGATGGCCCACAGATGACCGGCTGGCAGCAGCTGCGCGTCTTTATTTTCGGCGTGTTTGAACTGCTGGTGTGGATGAAGAAGTTTAAGGCGCAGGTTAAGAAATAACACCCTCACCCTAACCCTCTCCCGTGTACAGTCCGGGGACATGGTAGACAGGTGTTCGGGGACATGGTGAACACTTTTTAACATCCTTTACCCATGG